>NZ_REFJ01000002.1:300000-519484 GCF_003688415.1 Umboniibacter marinipuniceus | reverse complement strand
CTGATCCCATCCCGAACTCAGAAGTGAAACGTTTCATCGCCGATGGTAGTGTGGGGTTTCCCCATGTGAGAGTAGGTCACCGCCAGGCACTTAATACAATAAAGAAGGCTCAACCGTTAGGTTGGGCCTTTTTTATTGCCTGAAATTTATGCTTGCATCCCACTGCGGTGCTGCAGGCAGTGGCTTTGTCATTTCTCTATGGTGTGTAAAAGCCTTTGGATTAGCGAGAAGTGTGCAGTGACGGCTGGGTAATAATAATTGATCATAATTGCCGACTAGCGAATTACGTCTCTTCGGGTAATAATGGTTTTATAACTAAAGGATGATCATGACTAATACATCTCACTATTCGGTACTTCTTTCAGAATCGGTCGAGGCATTGGCGATTAAAGCTGATGGCGTCTACGTAGACGGTACGTTCGGTCGTGGTGGCCATTCTCGGAAGATTTTGGATCAACTCGGTCCGAAGGGAAGATTAATTGCTTTCGATAAAGATCCTCAGGCGATTGACTTTGCTGCCACTCACTTTAATGATGAGCGATTCTACATCCATCATGGCTCCTTTACCGAAATGTCGGTAGTCATCGCGCAGCTTGGTTTATCTGGTGTTGATGGTATTTTGTTGGATTTAGGTGTTTCGTCGCCGCAGCTTGACCAAGCTGAACGCGGTTTTAGTTTTATGAAAAACGGTCCGCTAGACATGCGAATGGATACGTCACGAGGGCAATCTGCTGCTGACTGGTTGGCTGTAGCGGAACATGGTGAGATGGCATCGGTGTTTCGTCGTTATGGCGAGGAGAAATTTTCTGGCCCAATCGCGTCAGGTATTCTGCGCGCTCGAGAGAAAGAGGCAATTACCACGACATCACAATTAGCTAAAGTCATCGAAGACTCTACGCCTAAAAAGGATCGAAACAAGCATCCAGCTACGCGTGTTTTTCAGGCAATTCGAATTTTTGTCAATAATGAACTTGGTGATGTTGAAGATGTCTTAGAACAGTCAGTGAATCTACTGAACTTTGAGGGGCGATTAGTAGTTATTTCCTTTCACTCCCTCGAAGATCGTATAGCGAAGCACTTTATTCGCGATAAGTCTAAGGGCAAAAAGATTCCTAAAGGTGTCCCTGTTATGGGTGATGCTGAACTCGGCCCGTTAGCCATTGAGTCTAAGGCTATTAAGGCCTCTACTGAAGAGGTTGCCGAAAACGCTCGTAGTCGTAGTGCTGTCATGAGAGTTGCTTCTAAGAGGGTAGAATGAAGTCCTACATGCTCGTATTCTTGTTGCTAATCGCCGTCGTCCTATCAAGTATTAAGGTGGTTTCGGGTAGTTATAGTTCTCGACAGATGTTTAGTCGTCTTCATGAGTTAGAGCAAGAGTATAGTGCGCTGATTGTCGAACGAGGGCGATTATTAATCGAGCGCTCGAGCCTAACAACCCCCGCTAAAATTGAAGCGGCGGCTCGAGACGAACTCGAAATGCGCGTACCTACCGTAGACGAAGTTAGAGTAATCAATCCGTGACGAAGCAGCGAAAGACGGTAAAGCGCGCAGCCAAGTCGCCTACACAGCGACTATATAGCGGTCGTTTTGGCTTCGTGATGATCGTTCTATTAGCCCTTCCCATAGCTTTACTTGGGCGCTTAGGGCTGCTTCAAGTCGTCCCAGAGGCTGATCAAGGCTTCGAATTCCTCCAGGATCAAGGGGACGCACGCAGCATACGTGAGGTTGCTATTCCCGCTCATCGCGGAATGATTACTGACCGTAACGGTGAACCCCTAGCTATTTCAACGCCGATGACGACCATCATCGCCAATCCAAGATTATTGCTTCCTACTGGTGGCGAATCGCCACAAGAGGTTGAGGTGGTAAATCGTCTAGCAGTAGCGCTAGAACTAGACGCTGGCGAACTGTTGTCGCGTCTTAAGTCAGTCAGCTCTCGACGATTTGTTTACCTCAGGCGACGGATGCCCCCTAATGAGGGTGAAAGCGTCTTAGCGCTCAACATTCGAGGGATAAGCTCCATAACCGAATATCAACGTTATTATCCCGCGGGAGAAGTAGCTGCGCATATTGTCGGTTTCACCGGTGCCGATGATAGAGGTCAGGAAGGTATTGAGTTACTGCGCGATAGTGAGCTCACTGGCACCAATGGTAGCCGACGTGTAGCGCGTGATCTACTTGGTAATGTCATTCGTGACTTGGGGGTAATTAGTTCTCCTGAAATGGGACAGGACATCCAGCTGAGTATAGATATGCGGCTGCAATATATTGCCTATCGTGAACTAAAGGCGGCGGTGATCAGGCATCAAGCGGAAGGTGGTTCAATTGTTGTCGTCGATGTTGCCACGGGTGAGGTGCTGGCCATGGCAAACCAGCCTAGCTACAACCCGAATAATAGGGCGAGTTTCATACCTGGTACTACGCGAAACCGAGCGCTTACCGATATCTTCGAGCCGGGCTCAACCGTTAAGCCACTTTCAATAGGCTACGCACTTGAGACCGGACTATTCACCCCTGATTCGATCATCGACACTTCTCCAGGGTGGATTCGCGTAGGGTCTAAAACCCTGTTAGATCCGGTTAACTATGGTGAAATATCTTTAACCCGAATTATCACTAAATCCAGCCAAGTCGGTACCACCAAGGTGGCATTACAGCTTGATCCAAACGAGTTACGAGATCGCCTGTATCAATACGGCTTAGGCCAGAAGACGGCAACCGAGTTTCCTGGCGAGTCAGCTGGGACACTACCTAGTCAGATGGTCTGGTCGGATATTGGCCGAGCGAATGTAGCCTTCGGTTATGGCTTAAGCGTCACAGCTACTCAGTTGGCCAGTGCCTATGCGACCATAGGTAATGGTGGTGTTCATGTCCCCGTTCACTTGGAGCGAAACGGAGTGGATTATCGCGCGATGAGTAACCGTGTGCTTTCTCCAGAGATAAGTCAGCAGATCGTTGAGATGATGGCAACCGTGACTACGCTCGAGGGTTCAGGAAAGAATGCCAGAGTGCCGGGTTACAACGTTGCTGGTAAGACGGGAACAGCTCACAAGGTGGGCGCAGAGGGCTACATGGGAGCCTCTTATCGTTCTTTGTTTGCGGGTGTAGCGCCCGTAGAGAATCCAAGGCTTGCCGTGGTAGTGGTCATCGACGAACCCACTGCCGGTGGACATTTCGGTGGCGAGGTCGCCGCGCCAGCATTTGGTAAAGTGGTGGCCGATGCGATGAGGTTATTGAATGTTGCACCATCCACTTCAACTTCGATTGATTAGAGAGAACTATGTTTTATACGGACGTTGATGAATTTAAACGGGCGCTCCAAGGTATCGAGATCACCTCGATTACGAGTGATAGTCGAAAGGTTGTCGCGGGAAGCGTATTTTTTGCGATTCGTGGCCATGTTGAAGACGGCCATAGCTATATTGAGAACGCGAAGCGTCGCGGCGCCATTGCATTGGTCACGGAAAGTTTTGTCGATTGTACGCTACCCACGTTAGTCATGGCAGACATACGCCATCAAGCGAGTGGTGTTGCCCATCAAATACTAGGATTTGACTACCCTAGTCTCATTGGTGTTACTGGGACTAATGGAAAGTCAACGATCTCAAGCTGGATCGCTACGGCTAAGGATCATCTTGGTGAGTCATCGGCAGTAATTGGTACATTGGGAGTGACTCACATCGCTTCCGCCTTGAATTTCGAGACGGGCCTAACAACCCCCGGCGCGGTGGAAATGCAGTCCATTTTGTTTCGTTTGTCACAATTGCAAACGAGGTCCGTAAGTTTAGAGGTTTCGTCACACGCTTTAGACCAAGGGCGGGTTGCGGATCTTCCATTTGGCTCGGCGATTTTCGCTAACTTGAGTCGTGATCACCTAGATTATCACCAGGGGATGGATGATTACTTTGAGGCAAAGGCTAAGCTATTTGCTACGGACAGTTTGAAGACCCGAATTATCAATGGTGATGATGAATATGGACAGCGGTTACTAGAGCGTTATCCGGATGCCGTCAGTTATGGTTTTGCGCCAACTAATAAGGTATCTGCCAGCGAACTTAGTTTTCACCCTGCGGGGATGGAGTTCAACCTAAATGTTGGCGATCAATCTATTCGAATTGTGACAGCACTATTAGGCAGATTTAATATTCAGAATCTACTGGCGGTAGCGGCTCAGCTTTCTAGCGATGGTCACAATCTTGACGATATCGCGGGGGCACTTGAGGAGCTAAAACCAGTTTCTGGGCGCATGGAGCAAGCTGGTTCATCGGAGTTATCTGTCATTGTAGACTATGCCCACACACCCGATGCGCTCACTCAAATTCTAGCATCGCTTCAGCACCATACCAGCGGCAAAGTATGGTGTGTCTTTGGTTGTGGTGGTGATCGAGATAGAGGGAAGCGCAGTGAGATGGCAGCCGCGGTCGAAGCGAGCGGTGCGGTAGCAGTGTTAACTTCCGATAATCCTCGTACCGAAGATCCGAGTCAAATTATTGCTGATGCAAAGCAAGGCTTCTCGTCCGCTGACCACTACATTATTGAGAGTCGCACAGAGGCTATACAATATGCTATTAAAGCGGCCGATAAAGAAGATCTAGTGGTGGTGGCAGGCAAGGGCCATGAAGACTATCTAGACGTTGGCGGAAAGAAGCTACCCTGGTCCGAGTTCGAGCAAATCCGAAAGGCGATTGCGCTTCGAGTTGAGGCTGACCAGTGATTGGCTCCCTTAGGCTTGGTGACTTAGTTGAGGAATTCGGCGGTACGCTTATTGGGAGTTCGGTGGAGTTTGACGCCATTTGTACCGATACGCGCAAGCAGAAACCTGGCGCGCTTTTCGTTGCGCTGAGTGGCGAAAATTTCGATGGGAATAGATTTGCGCAGGCAGCCCAGTTGAATGGAGCGGTTGCTGTGGTGGTCTCCGCGTCTCAAGATGAATTGACCGTTCCTCAGTGGGTGGTAGACGACCCACTGGTTGCGCTCGGACAGATGGCGTCGGTTATCCGGAGGCGTTTCCGTGGCCCGGTGATTGCGGTAACTGGGTCGGCGGGAAAAACAACGCTTAGAGCAATGTGTGAGGGTATTCTATCCGTAGAAGGTAACACGCACGCAACGCGCGGTAATTTCAACAATGAAGTTGGTGTACCTAAAACGCTGTTCGAACTAACTGATGAGCATCGTTTTGCCGTAGTGGAAATGGGCGCAGGAAAGCTGGGTGACATTGCCTATTTGTGCAGTATCGCCACGCCAGATGTTACGGTGGTCAACAATGTTCTGCCTGCACATATTGAAGGGTTCGGCTCATTGGATGGCGTAGCAGAGACCAAGGGAGCGATCTATGACTTGGGCCCCCGAGGTGTGAAAATCTTGGACGTTGAGAGCCCTTATTATGCGTACTGGAGCAAAAAATACCCCGAAGGCGAGGTAATTCGGATTGCGGATAATGAAGAGAGTTCGGCTGATATTTGGAGTTCAGCAGTGACGGAGAATCATTACGGCCAACCAAGCTTCTTACTTCATACTCCTCAGGGTATTGCCGAGGTTCAGCTGCAGGTCATTGGCCGGCACAACGTACACAATGCCGTTGTCGCCGCAGCGCTCTGCAGTGCCGTTGGTGCTTCGCTGGACGCTATTGAAACGGGACTGGGAAGTGTCATCGCGGTCGACGGACGAATGTCGGTGAAGTATACGGCTGCCGGCGCTCGCTTAATTGACGATAGCTATAATGCGAACCCTGGGTCTATGCGTTCGGCTTTGGATGCTTTGGCCACGCAAAAGGGAAAGCGTATTTTTGTTATGGGTAATATGGCTGAACTGGGCCCTGATAGTGATGAGATGCATCGAGATATCGGCCGTTACTGTTCGGCGGACCGTGTTGACCTCCTCGTTACGGTTGGCTCAAGTGCGCGTTTAGCCGCTACCAGCTCGCCAGTCAGTACAAAAAGTTTTGACACACATCTTGAAGCGACGGAATTCCTTCGCAATTTTGATCATGATCAATCGGTGATGTTGGTTAAAGGTTCAAGAAGTGCGAGAATGGATCAAATAATTTCCAACCTTTTGTCTAAGGATTAATACATGCTGTTTTGGCTTGCCGAGCTTCTGTCGGAGCACTACCCGGTTTTCGATGTCTTCAAATACTTAACGCTGCGTGCGATTTTGGGTGCAGGTACCGCTTTGTTTATTTCGTTGGCTTTGGGGCCAGCGTTGATTCGCTATCTCGTTAGGCTGCAAATTGGGCAGGCGGTCCGGAATGATGGGCCACAAACACATCTGGTGAAATCTGGAACGCCAACCATGGGCGGTGCGTTAATTCTACTATCCGTTTGCAGCGCAGCGCTACTATGGGGTGATCTAAGCAATCCATACCTATGGGTTGTGGTATTTACCACGCTAGGCTTCGGTGTCATTGGTTGGGTTGATGACTATCGTAAGGTTGTTGAGAAAAACCCTCGCGGTCTACCAGCAAGATGGAAGTATCTCTGGCAGAGTGTTGTGGGAATCGTCACCGCGATCACTCTCTTTATGATTGCCGACGTACCTGCGTCAACACAGTTGTTTGTTCCGTTCTTCAAAGATGTCGCCATTGACCTTGGCCTCTTTTTCATCGTGCTGTCTTATTTTGTACTAGTAGGCTCTTCCAATGCCGTTAATCTAACGGATGGTTTAGATGGTTTAGCTATAATGCCAACGGTTATGGTGGCCGCTGCGCTCGGAATCTTCGCTTATGTCTCAGGTAACAGCGTCATGGCTGACTATCTGTTTATGCCGTTTATTCCAGGGACGGGTGAGTTGATCGTCTTCTGCGCTGCAATGGTTGGTGCAGGTCTGGGGTTCCTTTGGTTCAACACCTATCCAGCACAGGTTTTCATGGGCGATGTGGGTGCGTTAGCGCTCGGAGCGGCGCTAGGTGTTGTCGCCATCATCGTTCGCGCGGAGATTGTTTTCTTTGTAATGGGTGGCATTTTTGTTATGGAGACCTTATCGGTCATCATTCAAGTGGCTTCCTTTAAAATGACTGGAAAACGAGTATTTCGCATGGCACCGCTACACCATCATTTTGAGCTCAAGGGTTGGGCCGAACCGAAGGTAATCGTTCGATTTTGGATAATCACACTAATCCTCGTGCTTGCTGGCTTGGCGACGTTAAAACTTCGATGATGATTGCTTCCAGTAAACGACGACTTATTGTAGGAACCGGAGTAACCGGATTCTCGGTAGCTCGCTACCTCGACGGTCGCGAATTACCCTTTGATATTTTTGATACGCGTATCAATCCTCCCAATGAAGCGCTGATTCTAGCGCTTAGAGGCTGCCGAGGTCGTATTGATGGGGTGCTAAGTCTCGAGTTGTTAACCAATTATGACGAAGTTATCGTTAGTCCGGGAGTTGATGCCTCTCAACCGCCTTGGGATGCATTTAAGGCCGCTGGCGGCGTCATTACCAGCGATGTCGAACTCTTTCTCAATGAATTTGCGGGCAGGGTTATCGCTATTACCGGGTCTAACGGTAAGTCAAGTGTAACGGATATGACCGCCTTTGCGCTTCGAGCAATGGGTTGTTCGGCGGTAGCCTGTGGTAATTTCGGTGTGCCGGTGTTGGATGTGCTTGCTCAGAACGTTGACTACGCGGTTATTGAATTAAGTAGTTTTCAGATTGATCTGCTACCCAAAGTTCCCTGCGACGTTGCAGTGCTGCTTAATCTCAGCGAAGATCACCTCGATCGATATCACAGCATGCTGGCGTATCATCGCTCTAAGCAACGTATCTTTTATGGCGCTAAGAAAGCAGTAGTTAACCGCGATGATCCGCTGAGTACCCCGCTTTCTGTGCCAGAGGCCCAACAGCTCCACTTTAGGCTGTCTAGCCCTGATCTAAAAGAGCTTGGTCTGCGCTCACTTGATTCCGGCTATGTGCTGGCAGACGGCATCAAGAACCTTGCCATGGTCACGGACTATAATGTCTATGGCAAACATAATTGGGCAAATTTGCTTGCTTCCATAGGACTTCTTAAGACCCTAGGTTTTGAATCTGAACCCGTCGCTAAGGCTCTAAAAGATTATCGCGGGCTCCCGCATCGAACTGAATACGTTGGTCAATGGCGTGGCGTTACGTTTATTAATGATTCGAAAGCAACTAATGTTGGCGCAACACTTGCGGCGCTAAAGGGTATGGAGGCAGACAAACTCCATGTTCTCGTTGGCGGCGACGGTAAAGGCGCAGACTTTAAAGATTTGGCTTCAATTGATGCCGCTATGCCCATCTGCTGGTATGCCTTTGGCGCCGATCGATTAAAGCTTCAGGCGGCGCTTAATATCCCTGAAGACCAGCTAGTATCGAGTTTAGCTGAGGCGTTTTCATTGGCCGTGTCAGCGGCTAATCCTCGCGATATGGTCTTACTATCACCGGCGTGTGCGAGTCTAGATCAGTTTGACAATTACCAGCAGCGCGGTGACGCCTTTAAGCAGCTTGTGGAGGAACTCTGTGTTGCGGGCGGCTAATTGGTCGGGGTTTTGGCAGGCCCAAGACCGTTGGTTTTTGGTTTCTGTCATAGCGCTTGTCGCGCTGGGTTTTGCAATGGTTGCATCGGCATCTTCCGACTATTCAGCGCATCATCATGGTACGATTTACTATTTTTCAATTCGTCACGCAATCTACCTATCAATAGGCTTGGTTGGTCTTAGTATTGCGGCGGCGATTCCCTTAAAAGACTGGTACGAATTGTCGTTTCCGCTATTTATAGCGGGGGTCGTGTTGCTGGTAGCCGTCCTGTTTGTGGGGACGAGTGTAAATGGCAGTCAGCGTTGGATTCGCTTAGCTGGCTTTAGTTTACAACCGTCCGAATTCATGAAGGTAGGGATGGTGCTGTTTATCGCCCGTTATATCACAAAGTTCCAACAAGACCTTTCTACTCGGACATTGTATTTTTTCCGCCCACTATTAGCAGTCCCGCTGGTAGCGCTGTTGTTACTAGCAGAGCCAGATTACGGGGCGACGGTGCTAATTTCAGCAACCGTGATTGGCATGTTGTTTCTTTCGGGAGCACCGTTACTTCCTTTTATAACTTTGATGGTTGCGGTATTGGGATCGGCGTATTTTTTGGCGATATCGTCGCCGTATCGCTTGGCAAGGCTGACCGGCTTTGCAGATCCTTGGGCTAACCAATTTGATTCAGGTTATCAGTTGACTCAGTCTCTGATTGCATTTGGCAGGGGGCATCTCACCGGCGTGGGCTATGGCAATAGTGTTCAAAAGCTAATGTTTCTACCTGAAGCGCATACGGACTTTGTGTTCGCAATTTGGGCTGAAGAAACGGGCTTTTTTGGTGCGGCACTGGTGATTGCCTTATTTACGCTGTTAGTGTCACGCCTCTTTATTATTTCTCGCAAGGCGCTGAAGCGTAACCAGCCGTTTATTGCGTGGACCGCTGCGGGATTCGGCTTCCTCATTTCAGGTCAGGCATTTATCAATATGGGAGTGGCTTCGGGGTTATTACCCACGAAGGGGCTTACACTGCCTTTTATTTCATACGGTGGTAGTAGCCTGTTAGTCTCTTTGGTTATGGTTGGAATTGTAATGCGTTTGTGCGCCGCGATGAATCAGTCGGCAACACGAGTAAAACGAAGACAGGGCAAGCCTTCAGAGGACGTTGATATTATATGAAGCAAACTGGACAAGCTGCTACGATCCTATTAATGGCTGGCGGTACTGGTGGTCATGTGGTGCCAGCACTCGCTGTGGCGGCTGAGCTGATCAATCGTGGCTATCATGTTGAATGGCTAGGTAGCGAGCATGGCATTGAGTCTACCTTGGTACCAAAGCAAGGAATACGTTTACATAAGTTTCCGGTGGTTGGTTTACGGGGAAAGAATCCCTTGCGCTTGCTTAAGTCACTTTTTGCACTGATGGTATCTATTTACTCGGCATACCGCCTATTAGGTGGGCTCAAGCCAGTAGCGGTAGTAGGCATGGGAGGCTTTGCCTCAGGACCGGGCGCCGTGGCGGCAAAACTTCGTGGTATACCCATTGTCATTCACGAGCAAAATGCCGTAGCTGGTACCACAAACCGAGCGCTAGCGCGTCTTGCCGCTAAGGTTTTAGCGGCTTTTGAGAATGATTTGCCCGCCATTGTGATTGGTAATCCAGTGCCAGACTCGGTGGCGGCCATTGATGCTCAACCTTCATCGTTAGTTGGGATTAATGCTCGAATGCTGGTCATGGGAGGAAGCCTAGGTGCTTTGGCGCTAAATGAGATGATCCCCCAGGCACTTGCGAAGTTACCAGCTTCGCGTCGCCCAACTATTGTTCATCAGTGTGGCCGCGGTCGTGTTGCTGAAACTAACGCCAGCTACCAACAGCTCGGTATTGAGGCGGAAGTTGTCGAGTTTATAGATGATGTTGCTGCGAGCTATGTCGCTTCTGACTTCATTGTATGTCGGTCAGGTGCATTGACCGTTAGTGAGGTTGCTTGCGCCGGTTTGCCGGCAATTTTGGTACCATTTCCTTACGCCATTGACGATCATCAAACAGCTAATGCGAATGTGTTGGCGGCAGCCGGGGCGGCCGAGCTTCTTCAGCAGCGTGACTGGAGCGAAGACGGACTTGCCACTTCGATAGACGAATTAACGAATAATCCAAGCCTTCGTGCTCAGCGATCGGAGGCGGCCAAAAGCGTGGCAATTCGCGATGCGGCGGTGCGAGCGGTAGATATAATAGAGAGTTTAAAATGAATGAATTAGCTCCAATGCGACGTATTAAACGAATGCACTTTATCGGCGTTGGCGGTGTTGGCATGTGCGGTATTGCCGAAGTCTTCCAGAATCTGGGATACGAGGTATCGGGTTCAGATCAGAATGTTTCAGACGTTACGCATCGGCTCGAATCACTCGGAGTACAGGTCTTTTATGGCCATAGTGAAGCTAACGTGGCAGGCGTAGACGTCGTAGTAGTTTCATCCGCCATTAATGAATCAAATGTGGAAATCGTCGCCGCACGGGCGGCTCGAACTCCTATTGTTAAGCGAGCCGAAATGCTTGCGGAGCTAATGCGTAATCGACATGGTATAGCGGTGGCGGGAACGCATGGGAAGACCACGACAACCAGTATGTTGGCGTCGGTTTTTCAGCGCGCAAACTGCGATCCGACCTATGTGATTGGCGGTAAGCTTAATCATGCGGGAACCAATGCTGCGTTGGGTCGAAGCCGTTATATTATTGCTGAAGCGGATGAGAGTGATGCCTCATTCTTACACTTGCAGCCAATGGTATCGATTGTCACTAACATCGAAGCCGATCACATGGATACCTACGAAGGCGATTTTGATAAACTTCGCGCAACCTTCGATAACTTCATCCAAAACCTGCCGTTTTATGGCTTAGCAGTGATCTGTACAGACGATCTCGAGGCGGCGAAATTAGCCGCAAGATGCCATCGCCCAACCGTTACCTACGGAATCGATAGCCCCGCTGATTATCGCGCAACCGAGCTACGATTTGATGGCCACAATACCCACTTTGTGGTTGAGCGCCCTGAGCCGCATTCACCGTTGAGTATTAGTCTGACTATTCCAGGCCGTCATAACGTTCTCAACGCGCTAGCGGTCATTGCGGTGAGTACGGAAGAAGGGCTTGGTGATGTAGATATTGAACAGGGACTATCCGGCTTTGAAGGTGTGGGGAGACGCTTTACCGTCAAGGGGGAATTCCCATTTAGCGATGGTGAAATAATGCTGGTGGACGATTACGGGCATCATCCAACTGAAGTGAATGCAATTGTCTCTGCAGTGCGAGAAGGGTGGCCTGATCGACGTCTCGTGATGGCCTATCAACCGCACCGTTTCTCCCGAACTCGTGACCTTTTTGACGAGTTTGTTGAAGCGTTAAGTTCGGTTGATCAGCTTATCTTACTTGATGTGTATTCGGCGGGTGAAGAGGTAGTTGTTGGCGCCGATTCAAAGTCGCTGGCAAGAAGTATTCGAACACGAGGGCGAGTAGACCCGATACTGTGCTCTGAATTAGAGCAGGTTCCCACGATTTTGGACGACATTCTCCGGCCAGGCGATATAGTACTAACGCAAGGGGCGGGGAATGTGACACAGCTAGCAACGCTTTTGGAAAAGAAATTTAACTCATGAGTAATTGGCAATCAAAACGTGTTGCTGTCCTATATGGCGGTAACTCTTCAGAGCGAGAGGTATCGCTCAATAGTGGTAAAGCCGTTTTCGATGCGCTTAAACGCTTAAACTACGATGCGCACCTAGTGGATACTAAGACTAACGCCATTGGTCAGCTCGCCTCGCTTCAACCAGACGTAGCTTTTATCGTCTTACATGGCCCAGGCGGTGAAGATGGTCGTATCCAAGCGCTTCTCGAAGCTATGGAGATTCCTTATACGGGGTCGGATGTGGCCGCTTCAGCTATCGCGATGGATAAGCTTAAATGCAAAATGATTTGGCGGGGATTAAACCTTCCCACCGCTGATTACCAGCTGATCAATGAATCCTCTCAATTCGAGGACCTTGTGGCGTCACTCGGTTTGCCCTTTTTCGTGAAACCTGCATGCGAAGGTTCCAGTATCGGTGTGAGTAAAGTCATCTGTCCAGAGAGTTTTCAGGCGGCGTTACTGGATGCGGGTCGCTTCAAGGGCGGGATGTTGGCTGAGGCGTTTATGTCGGGGCGAGAGTTTACGGTACCTATTCTTGGCGCCAAGGCGTACCCATCTATTTCCATGATTCCTTCTAAGGAATTTTACGACTATGAATCGAAGTATCTGCGGGACGATACGAGTTACTTGATTCCAAGTGGCTTGAGTGACGACAACGAAATTCACATACAACGGTTGGCGAAGACAGCTTTCGAAGCCATTGGTTGTAGCGGATGGGGGCGAGTTGACTTTATCGAGAGTGCCGATGGCGAACTGAATCTCTTAGAGCTGAATACGGTCCCGGGAATGACTAATCATAGCCTTGTGCCGATGTCACTGGCGAGTGTGGGGGTTGGTTTTGATTCGGTGGTTGAGCAGATTTTAAACCTCGTTGAGAGTACTCAGTGAGTAACTGGCGAAGCTGGCTTATTCTGACTGGCTTGGCGCTGGTGGTGTTCGGTATCGGCCGTTTAGCTTATATTGAGTATCAGCAGCCTGTTGCGAAGGTAGTGGTTGTTGGAACTCTGCAATATGTTAACCCTATTGAGATTGAAGATATTAGTAATCCAATATTCGCGATGAACTCCTTTTGGGGGCTTTCGCTGGATGAACTGGCCGACGTTGTCGCGGAGCTATCTTGGATCGAGTCAGCAACGGTACAGCGACGAGCGAATCGAACCGTTTACGTATATCTAAGCGAACAGCGACCAATTGCAAGGTGGAATGAGGACGCGCTCCTGAATCGTCACGGCGAGCTCTTTTATCACGAGAACCGTCAACTTGAAAGTTTTGCATCGTTACCTCGTTTAGCTGGTCCCGCTGTGCTGTTGGATCAACTTTTGACTGAGTACCGAGTATTCAACGATACCTTGCGGGATGAAGGAGTTGCCATAAAGGCGTTAATTGCAGCCGAAGATGGGCAGCGAACAATTCAGCTAAATAACGATGTACAGGTGCTATTCGGTACTTATAATATTGATGACAAGATATTGCGCTTTGCAGCATTGTGGAACACACTATCTAATGAGCAAAAAAGCAATGTGCAGCGTATCGATATGCGTTATGATAATGCAGCAGCAATCGCATGGCACAATAGCGATAGATAATAATTTACTAGCTTGTAATAAGAAGAGTGATTGAATGGCGACGTCTCAAGAAGACAACCTCATAGTTGGTCTCGACATCGGAACTTCAAAAGTTGTGGCAATCGTCGGTGAATACAACGACGAAGGCGAGATCGATATCATTGGCTTCGGCTACCACAAGTCTCGGGGCTTAAAAAAGGGCGTGGTAGTGGATATTAATGCTACCGTTGACTCCATTCGTCGTGCTATCAGTGAAGCAGAGACAATGGCTGGATGCTCTATTCATGGCGTTTACGCAGGCATCGCCGGTAGCCATATCCGCAGTTACAACTCTCAGGGTGTGGTGGCAATTAAAGAGCGTGAAGTGAGCCAAATGGATATTGATCGCGTCATCGAATCAGCGAAGGCGCTCGCACTCCCAGCCGATCAACTTATTCTCCATACACTTCCACAAGAATATTTGATCGATTCGCAGGATGGTGTCCGCGAACCGCTTGGGATGAGTGGCGTGCGCATGGAGGCGAAGGTTCACTTGGTAACTGGTGCGCAAACAGCGGCACAAAATATCATTAAGTGTATTGAAAAATGTAATCTTGAAGTTGAAGAGTTAGTACTTGAACAACTGGCCTCGAGCTATGCGGTGCTGACTCAAGATGAAAAAGACCTGGGTGTCTGTTTAGTAGATATCGGCGGTGGCACAAGCGATATCGCAGTTTTTTCTCAAGGTGGCGTTCAGTACACGGCAAATATCCCGGTTGCTGGCGATCAAGTAACGAGTGATATTGCGCATGCGCTAAGAACACCTACGAAGCATGCCGAAGAAATCAAGATGAAGTATGCCTGTGCGCTCACTGAGCTAGCTCGTGAAGATGAAACAATTAAAGTACCCAGTGTTGGCGATCGAGAGCCAAGAGACTTATCTCGCCTAACGCTAGCGGAAGTCGTAGAGCCTCGTTATGAAGAGCTGTTTATGCTGATTCAGCGTGAGCTAAGACGAGCTGGGTATGAAGACTTATTGCCGGCAGGTATCGTGCTCACCGGTGGAACAGCGAAGATGGAAGGTGTGGTAGAGCTCGCTGAAAGTATTTTCCATCTGCCAGTTCGTCTCGGTAGCCCTTCGGGTATGAAAGGCATGACCGATATTATGGATAATCCAATATACAGTACCGGCGTTGGACTGATTCAGTTCGGCGTTGAAAACCGATTAAATGAAATTTCCGATACGCAAACTTCGGGTCCAGGCGTTTGGGCTCGTATTAAGGATTGGATGGCCAGCAATGTTTAAGAACGTTGCGGTGCTAACAGTTAGGAGAGTGATGACATGTTCGATATCGTAAATGACGATCACCAAAATGCAGTAATTAAGGTCATCGGTGTTGGTGGCGGCGGTGGTAACGCTGTACAGCACATGATCGACAGCCAGTTAGAAGATGTTGAGTTCATTGTTGCGAATACGGATTCGCAGGCTCTTCAGCGTGTACCGGCTAGCACAACTATTCAGCTCGGTGGTGATATTACCAAGGGCCTGGGGGCGGGTGCTAACCCCGATGTGGGTCGCCAGTCAGCAATGGAAGATCGCGAAAATATTGCGCGGGCACTTGAAGGTGCTGACATGCTGTTTATTACGGCTGGAATGGGCGGCGGTACGGGTACTGGCGCATCGCCAGTCGTAGCCGAGATTGCTCGTGAATTGGGTATTCTGACTGTTGCGGTAGTGACTAAGCCGTTCCCCTTCGAAGGGCGAAAGCGAATGCAGGTCGCAATGCAGGGAATTAAGGAGCTTCGTGAGCAGGTCGACTCGTTAATCACCATTCCGAATGAGAAGTTACTTGGTGTATTGGGACGTCAAACCACATTACTTGACGCCTTCAAAGCGGCAAACAATGTATTACTTGGTGCAACGCAAGGTATTGCTGATTTAATTATCCGACCAGGACTGATCAACGTTGACTTTGCCGATGTTCGTACCGTTATGTCCGAGATGGGTATGGCAATGATGGGTCAGGGTACCGGCAAAGGCGAAAATCGTGCCGTAGAGGCCACTGAGACCGCTATTCGATCACCGTTACTTGAGGACGTGAATCTTCGCGGAGCTCGAGGCATTCTAGTGAATATCACAGCGGGCATTGACCTGACCATGGGCGAGTTCGGTGAAGTGGGTGAAATGATTCAAGAATTGGCTGCTGAGGACGCCACCGTAGTGGTTGGTACCGCTATGGAACCTGAAATGAGTGATGAGGTACGCGTGACGGTTGTAGCCACTGGCCTAGGTTCAGTTGCACCAGTTCAAGAACCTACGGTTGCCGAGACGGCTCGCCCAGCATCGCCACAGCGTTCGGTTGACTACGATCGACCACCGTACACAAGAGCTAAGTCGACGTCGCCAGCGTCTGAAGCAAATGCCGTAGGTGCTGCGGCGGCGCCTAAGTCGCCAACTAGCATGGCGGCAGACAAACCTCGAGAGAGTTCACGCTCATCCTCGTCTGCTTCGGTTCAGCAAGGCTCAGCGGCGGTGGCGCAAGAGCCTGCTGTCGCAGCAGAATCCGATGAGGACAACTACTTGGATATTCCAGCGTTCTTGCGCCGTCAGGCGGATTAAATAGTCCATTTTTGACTATTAGGGGAATACCCCATATACTCAAGTCGGTGAAATCGTATAAGCTTGTCCTAATATTGGATGAGCTTTATTCGTTTTAAAGGAATTTATAATGATCAAACAACGCACTATACAGCGCGCTATTAAAGGATCGGGAATCGGCCTACATACAGGGAAAAAAGTATTTTTTACCCTGGTGCCTGCTGCCCCGGATTCGGGCATTGTATTCCGCCGAGTGGATCTAAATCCTACGGTCGATATTCCAGCCTCAGCGCTACATGTTGGCGAAACAACCTTGTCAACAACGCTCGTTAAAGATGGCGTCAAAGTTTCGACCATTGAGCACATGATGTCTGCGTTCGCTGGGCTAGGTATTGATAACCTCATTGTTGAGTTGTCCGCTGAAGAAGTCCCCATTATGGATGGTTCTTCAGCGCCGTTTGTTTTTCTAATCCAAAATGCAGGTGTTGAAGAGCAAAATGCGGCGAAGAAGTTCATTCGCGTGAAGAAAAAGGTTTCCGTTAAAGTGGACGGTAAAGAAGCAACGCTTCTTCCCTATGAGGGTTTTAAGGTTAATTTTGAGATTGACTTCGACCATCCTGTTCTTAAGAACACGCGCATGGACTGCGAAGTTGATTTCTCTAATACATCGTTCGTTGAGGCAATTAGTCGCGCCAGAACATTTGGTTTTACGCACGAGATCGAATATCTTCGTTCGAAAGGCCTAGTTCAAGGTGGTTCGGTAGATAATGCTATTGTCGTCGATGAGTTCCGAATCCTTAATGAAGGCGGTCTCCGTTACGATGATGAGTTTGTTCGCCACAAGATTCTTGATGCGGTTGGTGATCTGTATACGGCCGGTTTTGCACTGCTGGCAGACTTCCGAGCTTATAAGTCGGGGCACTATTTGAACAATCTCATTCTTCGCGAGCTATTTGCTCAAGAGGATGCCTATGAAGTGGTTACCTTCGATACTGGGGCCTCAGAGCCTATTCAGTATGCGCCAGGGATATTAACTACGGCGTAATAGTGCAGGGATAGAAGTAACTTTCGGAAAGGTCGCGATAGCGGCCTTTTTTTTAGCTAAAACGGAAGAATTGAAAGTTTGAGTGAATAAGTACTTCTCTTTACATCAAGCTTTGGGTAGTCTACGCATTGGTAATAGTCAAGTTGTTGAACATAACACCATGAAGTTAATTGTAGTAAGCAGCAAACATAATCGCTCTCGTCACCTTTCTATCGGAATGTGGTCGAGTTTTGTGCTGTCTGCTTGTTTCTTAGGTGTTCCAGCGGGAGCTGGCTTCGTAGTGGGGCAATACCTCAGCGAAGGTGAACAGAGTGAGCTATTAAACGCTGAGACTATTGAGGCATGGCAGGCAAAAGTAGCCGAGCAGCGTCGTCATATGGACGACCTGACGGAACAGGAGAGCCTAAACCAGCATGCGGTTGAAGTGCAGCTCGCCGCTATGCAGTCTCAGTTGCTTCGTATTGATGCATTGGGCGAGCGTTTAACGGATATTGCGGGTATTGCTGGCGACGAATTCGATTTCAGTCAGGCACCAGCTCTTGGTGGACCGTTGTCTTCGCCAAATAACGATCACGAATATGCACCTAACGTCGATTTCATCGTTGAGGATGAAGTGGCGAATTTTTCGGCACTACTTAGCCAGCGAAGCGACCAGCTCAATGTCCTGGAGTCTCTTCTTCTTAATGAAAATCAACAGCGTGAAACGCGTTTGGCTGGCCGCCCAATTAAATCGGGTTGGTTATCTTCACGCTTTGGTTATCGCACGGATCCGTTTACTGGCCGCCGCGCGTGGCATAATGGTGTTGACTTTGCCGGTAGTGAAGGCGCCGACGTAATTAGCGTTGCGGCCGGAGTGGTTACTTGGTCAGGTTCTCGCTATGGCTATGGTAATCTAATTGAGATTAACCACGGTAACGGCCTAGTGACCCGCTATGGTCACAACAAAGAGCTTAAGGTTCAGGCGGGCGATGTGGTTCGTCGAGGCGATGTTATCTCCTCCATGGGTTCCACTGGCCGCTCAACGGGCCCTCATGTTCACTTTGAAGTTTATAAGCACGGTCGCGCCGTGGATCCTGCCTCTTACGTAAATCGCACACACCGCTGACGCCTAGTCACCGCTTTCGTCAAAAAAACTACTTTTTATATAACTCTTTCAGGGTCAGTGGCTCATGTTTACTAAAATCGTTACTAAGATCGTTGGTACTAAGAACGATCGTCAAATTAAGAAGATGCGTAAGACCGTTACGCAAATCAATTCCTATGAAGAAGCGTACCGAGAGTTAAGCGACGACGCGCTTAAAGATTTGACCTCGATATTTCGCGATCGAATTCAGGCGGGTGAATCGCTTGAGGATATTCTCCCTGAAGCGTTTGCTGCAGTTCGAGAAGCCGCAGATAGAGCACTCGGCTTGCGCCACTATGATGTGCAGATGTTGGGTGGTATTGCACTTCACAATGCGAATATTGCGGAAATGCGTACCGGTGAAGGTAAAACGCTTGTGGCGACCTTGCCAACGTACCTGAATGCCATCGCGCAGCGCGGGGCACACGTAATTACCGTTAACGAATATCTAGCGGCGCGTGATGCCGAGTGGATGCGCCCAGTCTACGAGGCCTTGGGGCTAACTGTTGGTGTGAACGTTCCAGGACTTTCGCACGAAGAAAAATGCAACGCCTATAAAGCCGATATTACCTATGGTACCAATACCGAGTTCGGTTTTGACTACCTCCGCGACAACATGGCTCACTCCAGCGAACAACGTGTACAACGCCAGCTCAACTTTGCCATCGTCGATGAAGTTGACTCCATTCTGATTGACGAAGCCCGTACGCCGTTGATTATTTCTGGCGCGGCTCAAGATTCGTCGAAAATGTATCAGTTGGTTAACAAGATGGTTCCAGCACTTAAGCCTCAACGTGCCGTTGAAGGTGATGAAGTGTTGGATGAAAGTGAGCAGGGTGATTTCGTCATCGATGAAAAGCATCGCCAAGTTGAGCTGACAGAAGATGGTCACGAGAAAGTTGAGCAAATGCTGATTCGAGCAGGCCTGCTGAAGCCAGAAGACTCGCTTTACTCACCCACTAACTTGCAGCTTTTACACTTTATCTTGGCAGGTCTAAAGGCGCATCATTTGTTCCATCGTGAGCAGCAGTACATTCTAGCTGAAGGCCAAGTTGTGTTGATTGATGAGCACACAGGTCGCACCATGGAAGGCCGCCGTTTAAGTGAGGGCCTCCATCAAGCTATTGAAGCAAAAGAGGGAGTGAAGATTCAGCAGGAATCCCAAACACTAGCTTCTACAACTTATCAGAACTATTTCCGCCTCTATCCGAAGCTATCGGGTATGACTGGGACCGCTGATACCGAAGCTTTCGAGTTCCGCTCTATTTACGGCTTAGATGTGGTGGTTGTTCCCACCCATACACCGGTTCAGCGCAAAGACTTGAACGATCTTATCTATCTTTCAATTGAAGATAAGTATGCGGCGATTGTCACTGATATCAAGGAGCTATTAAAGACGGACGCTCCCATTCTTGTCGGTACCGGTTCCATTGAGGACTCAGAGCTTGTTTCTAAATCTTTGAAGAAAGCGGGTATCAAGCACGAAGTCCTTAACGCTAAGCAACACGATCGTGAGGCTGATATCATTGCTCAAGCCGGTCGCCCTGGCTCGGTCACGGTCGCTACCAACATGGCGGGTCGAGGTACTGATATTGTGCTTGGTGGCAACTACGAAGTTGAACTCTCTAAGTTAGCTGAGCCATCAGAGCAAGAGGTGATTAAGCTGCGTGAAGCCTGGCAACAGCGTCACGATGCGGTCATTGCCGCCGGTGGTCTTCATATCATCGGTACGGTCAGACATGAATCACGTCGTATTGATAACCAGTTACGTGGTCGTGCTGGTCGTCAGGGCGATCCAGGTGTTTCGCGGTTCTACTTATCCCTTGATGACGACCTAATGCGAATTTTTGCCTCTGACCGAGTCAAAAATATGATGCAAGCTTTGGGTATGGAGAAGGGTGAGGCGATTGAACACCGTATGGTGACTAACGCTATTGAGAAAGCGCAACGAAAGGTTGAAGGTCGTAACTTTGATATTCGTAAGTCATTACTTGAATACGATGACATTGCTAACGAGCAGCGCCAAGAGGTTTATCAAGTTCGAAATGAAATCCTCGAATCAACAGATCTTTCGGAAATGATTCTCCGCATTCGCGAGGACGTGTTAGCGGATACCGTTGCCGATTATATTCCCGCTATGTCGCTTGAAGAAAATTGGGATGTAGAAGGCTTAGAGCGTGTACTTGAGGCTGAATTTGCCGTCAAACTACCGATTTCAGAGTGGATTGACGCGGAGAAGGACATCGACGAAGAGCGCATTGCTGAGCGTGTATTGACGGCGGCGGTTGAGTCCTACGAACAGAAGTCAGCCGAGGTAGGTGTGACCATGCGTCTCATCGAAAAGCAGGTTATGCTTCAGGTGGTGGATACACACTGGAAAGATCATCTTTCGAATATGGACCATCTTCGTCAGGGTGTTAATCTCCGTGCTTATGCGCAGAAGAATCCAAAACAGGAATACAAACGCGAAAGTTTTGAATTGTTCTCGGAGATGCTGAGTAATATCAAGACTGAAATGATTCGCTTCCTATCGGTCATGCAAGTTAAGCGTCCGGACGAAGCGGAAATGTTGGAGCGTCAACGTGCGGAAGCTGCGGAAAAAGAGCGAGCTAACGCCGCGCTGAACCAGAAGCCCGCAGCCCCTAGGGGACCACGCGTGGGTCGAAATGATCCATGCCCATGTGGTTCGGGTAAGAAGTTTAAACAGTGTCACGGTCAGTTGAATAAATAAGTTAAGGCTGCCAAGGGCAGCCTTTTTTATGGAGTAGCGTTATGCCAGTAGGAAACACCCAAGACGGACCAGAGCTAGCGGTAGATGGGCTAGAGATTGCAGTGATCGAAGCTGGTATTCGCTACCCCGATCGCAAGGATTTGGTGCTCTTTAGGCTCGAGGCCGGTACCACGGTATCGGGGCTTTTCACTAAGAACCGATTTTGCGCTGCGCCGGTTCATGTCGCGAAAGCCAACCTGAGCACTGGAAATATTCGCGCTTTGGTTATAAATACCGGTAACGCCAACGCGGGCACAGGTAGTCAGGGCATGGGTGACGCACAATTAAGCTGCGAGCTTGTTGCTGCACAGCTCGGCTATTCAGCAGATCAGGTATTACCGTACTCTACCGGAGTCATTGGTGAAACGATGCCAATGGAGCGCTTCGCGGCGGGCGTTCAGCAAATCACTACAGAATCCTTCGGTGCTTCGTGGCTACAGGCGGCCACCGGTATTATGACCACAGATACCGTTCCCAAGTACGCGGGGCGAACACTGGCTATAGCGGGTGGTGAGATTACGATCGCTGGGATTTCCAAAGGCGCCGGTATGATTAAGCCGAATATGGCAACCATGCTTGGCTTTGTGGCCACTGATGCGCGAATAGCCCAAACTCATTTAGATGAACTAGCAAGTTCGCTGATCGAGCCTAGCTTCAATCGAATTACTGTAGACGGTGATACCTCCACCAACGATGCGGCAATGTTGATCGCTACTGGGGCAAGCGGCGTGGAGCTTGCGCCAGGGCAACCGGGATGGCACGAATTCAAGCAGCAGTTAGGGGAGGTCTTTCTTTTCTTAGCGCAGGCGATTGTTCGTGACGCCGAGGGCGCAACCAAGTTCGTCACAGTTGAAGTTACCAGCACCCAGACATCTGATGAGGCTAGGCTAGTTGCATATGCCGTTGCCGAATCACCATTGGTGAAAACAGCTCTCTATGCCAGTGATCCAAACTGGGGTCGAATTTTAGCGGCGGTAGGGCGCGCGGGAATCTCCGATCTAGACACCGAGCAGGTGTCAATCTATCTGAATGAGCTGGAAATTGTTCGCAACGGCGCAGTGTCTCCCGATTATACTGAGGAAGCTGGGCAAGCGGTGATGGACCTCAGTGAGATAACCATCTCAATTTCTTTGGGTCGCGGAGACAACTCGGATACAGTTTACACTTGTGATTTTTCGCATGATTACGTTTCTATTAACGCAGACTATCGGAGTTAATGGTTATGCCGCTGCATATTGCTATTGGTCTGGTACTTTGCGGTAGCAAAATTCTGATTGCTCAACGTAGCATCGATAAGCACCAGGGAGGAAAGTGGGAGTTCCCCGGAGGCAAGGTCGAAACCGGAGAAACGGCGCTTCAAGCGGTCGTTCGTGAGCTGGCAGAAGAGGTAGGGCTTGCGCTCGAGGAAGCTCAAGCTGAGTTCGTGGGAGAGCTTAACTACCAGTATCCCGAGCTATCGATACGCTTTAGTCTTTTTGCGTTCAAGGTGAGCACACAGTGTGCGATAGCCCGCGAGGGACAGCTCATCGACTGGGTGGAAGTGACGCAACTTGATTCGCTGACATTTCCCGCGGCCAACCGGGAAATGATTGAGCGGCTAAACCACTTTCTTGGCCTAGGAGAATACCATGTCGCGCGTTGTTTATAGTACCGATGCTGGGCGAATTTGCCCCAACTGTCAGCAGCCTGAGAGAAAGTGCCAATGTCGAGAGCCTGAGAAGGTCTCACTCACCGACGGTGTAGTGAGGCTTCGCTTGGATCGTAAGCGTAAAGGCGCAGGCGTTAGCCAAATTGAGGGCTTGGGTATTGCCGGTGCTGAGTTGAAGAAGCTCGCTAAGGAACTGAAGGCGAAATGTGCCACCGGTGGTGCTATCAAGGATGGCGTAGTTGAAATACAAGGCGACCATCGCCAACGACTAAAACAGCTGCTAGAGGCCAAAGGGTACCAGGTAAAGCTAGCGGGCGGCTAACCGTGGCAGCGTTTGAATTTCTTTCCTGATGCGCACCAACAATTAGCGTTTCGACTGGGCAAGGTTAAAGCTCCCATATCTAGCGACTCCCCTTGTGTGTAGAGCCACTGACCCTCTCTCTGTTCGAAGTGCGAGTGTTCCGAAAGCGTGCCAACGTGGCCATTGGCCTCCCACCTTGCCGAAAAGCGAACCCAGTCTGCTCCTGCGTCATGGATCAATAGGCGCGTCCAACGTGAATCGTCGAGCTCGTCAATAACGTCTAGTGTTTGGGTAGCGTTGAGATAACTCACTAAGCCCAGCGCAAAGGCGCTATAACGTGAACGCATCAATGCGAGAGGATTGGTAGCGAACATTCCTTCGTGAAGGAGCTTGCAGCACTTTTCATAGCGTCTACCGGTATCGCAGGGGCAAATCATCAGCTTGAAGCTCGTGCTGGATAGTCGATAGTTCGCTCCTGAACCTGGTGATCGTTAGGATGCTGGAACCAACGTTTCAAGCAGTGATAGACCGTGCTAAAAGCTAACTCATCCCAAGGGATCTCGTGCTGATGAAAAAGTTGGCATTCAAGGGATTCTTCACCGCAACCGAAGGCGCCGTCAAGGGTAGCGCGATAGATAAAGTAGACCTGATTTATTCGCGGGACGTTAAAAATCTGATACAGAGCTGGAGTGCTTACGTTCGCTTCCGCTTCTTCCCAAGTTTCCCTCAAGGCACCTTGTAGCGTTGTTTCGCCGTTTTCCATGTATCCGGCAGGAAGCGTCCAGTAGCCATGACGAGGTTCGATAGCGCGTCGACAGAGTAAAACGCGACCTTGATCGTCACTGACAAGGGTGCCCACGACCATCTTAGGGTTTTGATAGTGAATCTCATTACACTCAGTGCACTGATGTCTGGGCCGGTTGTCACCAGCGGGAACGCGTTGGGCTAGGTCACTGCCACACAGGTTGCAAAATTTCATAGGGGCACCTCGGAATTTACCGTAGTATAATCAGGGCGACGGTACTAGGGTACCTGTGAATATACTAAGGAATTTGGCGTTTTGTTGGATTATCAAACACTAAAGCGACGAGCAGCGGCGTATCAGACGGCGCCATTCTTCGCGCTGCCCTACAGTAGGTCCGCCTCGGTACTTTTTGCCCTGCATCAACAACAGAAGGATTGGAATGTGGTGCTAACCACACGTTCTCAACACCTGACTCACCATAGTGGGGAAGTTGCCTTTCCTGGTGGCATCATCGAAGCGGGTGAGAGTGCAGAGGAGGCAGCGTTACGTGAAAGTTGGGAGGAAATTGCACTACCTCCAACTCATGTTGAAGTGGTGCGACCGTTATCGTCATTGGTGTCAAAGTGGGGCGTTCACGTCACATCTATATTGGGCGTGATCGATAGCCTTCCTCCACTTACGGCCAATCCTGATGAGATCGATCAGATTTTCAGTGTACCAATGAGCCACTTCGTAAGTGCCAACATCAGCGGTACAACGCGCAGTCGGCACAGAGAGCGAGTCGTCGCCGTCCCTGAATATCACTACCAAGGTCATCGAATTTGGGGAATGACCTCGTATATTATTACCGACGTTGCCAAGCAACTTTTCGATAGCGATATCAACTTTAAGGAGATTTAGATGTTATTCAAACTCGGAGACAAATCTCCTCGGATACTGGGTAATCAACATTTTATTGCGCCCACGGCCGCGTTGATTGGTGAGGTGGTGCTGCACCCAGGCGCCTCGGTGTGGTTTTCTGCCGTCATTCGTGCCGATAACGCATTGATTGAAGTGGGTCACGACAGCAATATTCAGGATGGCTCAGTACTGCACACAGATGCAGGCATCCCGCTGCGCGTAGGGCGAGGGGTTACCGTTGGTCATCAGGTGATGTTGCACGGTTGTGAGATAGGGGATTACTCGTTGATTGGTATCAATTCTACTATTTTGAATGGCGCGAAGATTGGCAAATCCTGTATCATCGGCGCGAATTCACTGGTTACTGAGGATACTGAGATTGCCGATTACTCGCTCGTGATGGGATCACCAGCGAAAGTTGTTCGTCAGCTAGACGAATCAACCTACGAATTACTCAAAGCCTCTGCGGATCACTATGTGGAGAATGCAGAGCGTTATATTGACCAGCTAAAGGAACTTTCATGAGTATTGCTTCACCCTGCATTGGTGTTTGTGCACTAGACAATGACGACGTATGTATTGGCTGTTTTCGCACAGCAGATGATATCACTGAGTGGCAGCTCTACAGTGAGGAAGAGCAGATAGCCTGTATTAAAGAATCGAATGAGCGAGCTCAGGCTCAGGGTATGAGCCTCTAATCTGCGTCGATTAACTGGTAGGCACTAATTGTTTTGATTCGTTGTTTATCGATAAGCTGAGCTTCGAGAATGTAGTTGCCGATTCGAATGGCAACCGGAGCTTCGGGAATCTGTTCAAGCGTCTCTACAATTAACCCATTCATAGTTTTCGGGCCGTCGATAGGCAACTCCCAGTCCAGCGCTTTGTTGACATCTCGCACAAGTGCTGTCGCATCAATAGAGAAGTTGTTTTCAGCGATCACGATAATATCATCGTCGTCGTTGGTGTCGGTGGTAAAGCGGCCGACAATCTCTTCAAGCAGATCTTCTAGGGTAACGAGCCCCTGCACATCGCCGTACTCATCAACCACTAGGCCAATTCGGCGCTGTTGCTTTTGAAAGTTTACTAGCATGGTAGAAAGCGGCGTGCTTTCAGGTACGAAATAGGCATCGTGAGCGGCGGCGATTAGCTGATCTTTTTTGATCGCGTCGCCAGTTTTAAAGAGGTTCAAGGCATTTCTGAGGTGCAAGATACCTACTACATCATTAATGTCGCCGTTCACAATAGGGATGCGAGTATATTCACTCTGTGAAATTTGTTGTTCAATCTCGGCAAAACTGTCATTGGTATCAATCGTTTGAACCTCATTTCGCGGGACCATAATATCTTCGACCGTCATCTTGTCGAGATCAAGAATATTCAGCAACATTCCCTTGTAGGTGGGGGAAATCTGTTTACCACCTTCCTGCACAACGGTTTTTAACTCATCGGTGCTAAGAATATGACGCTGTCCACCTGAGGTTTTCAAGCCTAATAGCCGAAGTAATATTCTTGAGGCGTGGTTAACCAGCCATACAAACGGTGAAAAGACCACTAGTAAAGGGGTCAGTACACTGGAGGCGGGGATCGCGATCAGTTCTGGGCGATGGGCTGCGAGGGTCTTTGGCGTTACTTCCGCAAAAATGAGGATGATAATCGTTAGAGCGCCCGTAGCGATAAGCACACCGGCATCGCCAAACCAACGCATGGCTAACACGGTTGCTATTGCGGACGCCCCAATATTAACAAGATTGTTGCCAATCAGTATGATGCCGATTAGCTTTTCAGGCTTTTCTAGTAGCCTACTAGCTCGTTTAGCGCCTTTGTGGCCACTGTTTACACGATGCTTAAGCTTATAGGGATTAAGTGCCATCATTCCCGTTTCAGAACCCGAAAAGAAGGCCGAAGTGAGAATGAGAATTGCAAGGGTCGCCAGCAGAAAGCTGTCCGATAGCTCGTTCAAGTAGTTGTTCCAGTGTCTAAAACGCCTAATTTAGTCGTATTTAGCTCAATTGTCACGCCATATTTAGGGGGCGACAGCGTATCGGGTGTGGCGCTGTATGCTGTTGGCCACAAGGTAGGGTGTCGTATCGAGGAGCGCTTGATAGCGAAGCACATTGTCTACATAGGTTGCACACTCTCTACCGCGGGCATAACCTCGTTTAGTGCTCGCGTAGATATTTGGATCCTCAAGCATGATGACAAAGGGCTTTACATGATCCCAACGATCGGGATCATAGCCGTTTTGCTGTGCCAAGATACGAGCGTCCTCAAGGTGGGAGCGCCCCATATTGTAGCTCGCGAGGGCGAAAGCTATTCGATTATCGTAGGAAAGCCGATCAGGAAGGTTGTTATAGAGCTTTCGCAAATAGCGCGCGCCACCGAAGATTGAAGCGGACGCATTAGTTCTATCTACTACGCCGAGTTCGGCTGCCGTAGTTTGCGTTAACATCATGAATCCCTTGACCCCTGTGGGGCTAGTCGCGTTTGCGGACCAATGAGACTCCTGAAAGCCCACTGCAGCAATCAGGCTGGTTGGTAGATTAACTGTTTCTGCCGCGGCCACGATAGTTTGGGAGAAAGCTGGTAAGCGTGCTCTCATGAGAAAGCGGAACGAACGCGCGTCGGCTTCAGAGAATTCCGTAATTCTCGGTAGCTCTGCGGCCATCATGTTATCCAGTGCAATATAATCAAGATGATCACGGAAGAACTGCTGAATCATGGCGGACAGCGTTGGATCGCGGTGGCTGGTTAGCCAAGTATGATTCGGAGTAACTCCACCTATTGAATGGGCTTGTAGATCAGGATACAGCATTGAGACATGCTGAAAGGCATGTAAATCAATCACGGCAGCGTCAATTATTCCTCTGCTAACTGATTCAACCAGCACTGGCATGTTGGCTTGAGGATCAACTCGGACGGCAGTCTGAAAGTGCTGTCTGGCGATATGCTCTGAATAGCCATTATCGATAACTACGATTTCTGAGGGTGCTGGTATTCCGCTATGAGTACCTTCGTCAATACCCGGAGAACTCGAGCGAGGCGTTACAATGACCGGAAGCACGGTTCGATAGTTTGGACCTGCAACAAAAGAGGTGGTGTCAATCCATTGATCATTCACCCCTGCAGCAACAACGTCAATGTCGCCACGTTGTAGTGCATCGCGGAGTTCACCTAAGCTTGGGTAGGCAATCAGCTCTATGGGACGATTAGCAAATTGTGAGAACTGAGTAGCCAAAAAGTACTCTATCCCACGGAATTCATTGTGATCGGTATACCACGTGCTTCGCTTGTTGATACTGCCGATTATAATAGCGTTCTGAGTCTGGGTGTGCTGAGATGTTTTCAAGGGGATTAGCGGAGATTGAGCGGCCTGAACCCATGTGGAAGGCTCATCATGATTGGCCTCCGAAGCCATTGAAACGTTTAGCCACAGCGCCACGGCGGTTAACGCAAATACAATTCTTATTGTTAAATTTATAATCATAATGTGCAGCGTATCTCACTAGTGCTGTGATGAACATCACTAAATGTTAGCTGCTATCTGTCCGTTTGCCATAGTTAGTTTTAGCTATGGTGATAAATAGCTTGCTCATTACTCGGCTTAGTTGCGCTAACTCGATGACTAATCGCAAGAGGTGAATACGGCTAACTTGATGAGTTACCATTAATGTGAAAATTACGCTCCAACTATCAGATCTGCTCTCATGCAGTACAATGACGTAACTTTTCAATCTATAGAGATCCTTGTCGCGATGTTATTAGCTGCTCAGTCCTGCTTATCACACTTTAGAAATCAGCAAATTCTTACTCGTCTACAGCACGTTGATCCAAGTGTGGCTTCCGTCACGGCTCACTTTGTATTGCTTCTTGAAGGCGAAGACTTAGTGGCGAGCCAAGAAATAATTGATCGTCTGTTGCAAACTACGGGGCGAGATGTTGAGGGAACGCTTATTGTGCCGCGCATTGGGACCATATCACCCTGGTCATCGAAAGCGACCGACATTCTCCGCAACTGCGGTGTATCGGGCTTATCGCGAGTTGAGCGCGGTGAAGCGTGGCAATTTTTTGATGCCGCTGGAAAGCCCATTCGACCTAGTAATGCGCTGTTGGCCGAAGTGTTTGACCCCATGACCTCAGAGGTCTTAGCTTCTCCTAATGATTATTCACAGGTTTTTTCTCATGCGCAGCCACAACCCTTCTCGCGCATCGAACTGGGTAACGATGGCGTGGAAGCACTCGCTCAAGCGAATCGGGACCTAGGTCTAGCCCTCGGTGATGATGAAATTGAATACCTCGTGACTAAATACAACGAGTTGGGGCGTGATCCGGTTGATGCCGAGCTAATGATGTTCGCCCAGGCAAACTCCGAACATTGTCGTCATAAAATCTTTAATGCGAGCTGGACAATTGACGGAGAAGACCAGCCATTATCGCTTTTCGCCATGATCCGTAATACCTACAAAGTATCGGGTGACAATGTTTTGTCCGCCTACAGCGATAACGCATCGGTTACCAAAGGTCCGGTTGTAGATCGCCTTTGGGTGTCGCCAGATGGTGATGAATATGGCTACAAGAATGAGCCGGTCCACATGCTAATGAAGGTGGAAACCCATAACCACCCAACCGCGATTGCTCCACACCCTGGCGCGGGAACAGGCTCGGGCGGAGAGATTCGTGACGAAGGTGCGGTGGGCCGAGGTTCTAAGCCAAAGGTTGGGTTAACAGGGTTCTCAGTAAGTAACCTGCGTATTCCAGGGTTCACGCAGCCTTGGGAAGTAGACTTCGGCAAGCCAGAAAGAATTTGCTCAGCATTTGAAATTATGCAAGAAGGCCCAATTGGCGGAGCGGCATTTAATAACGAGTTCGGTCGTCCAAATATTAATGGCTATTTCCGGACGTACGAGCAGCGTTTCGACACTAACCTTGATAGCGAAGTTCGTGGATATCACAAGCCCATTATGATTGCTGGTGGATACGGTAACGTGCGCGATGAGCATGTGCTTTCACAACCGGGTAAGGTGGGGATGAAGCTGGTTGTGATTGGCGGTCCAGCGATGGAGATTGGATTGGGTGGCGGTGCTGCGTCAAGCGTCAACTCAGGAGCCCAAAGCGAAGCACTTGATTTCGCTTCGGTCCAGCGTCAGAACCCTGAGATGGAGCGCCGTGCTCAAGAAGTGATTGACCGTTGTTGCGCATTGGGCGAAGAAAACCCGATTGCACTTATCCACGATGTGGGAGCGGGTGGCCTATCGAACGCCTTCCCCGAGCTTGTTGATGACTTAGGTGTTGGCGGCGACTTTGAGTTGCGTAAAATACCGTCTGACGAGCCAGGCATGACACCGTTAGCGGTTTGGTGCAATGAATCGCAGGAGCGATATGTTATGGCGATTCATCCTGAGCGGATGGCGCGTTTTGAATCGATCTGTGAACGTGAGCGCTGCCCTTATAGTGCTGTTGGTACGGCGATCGAAGCACGTCACCTAACGGTGAGTGATTCGCACTTTAACGAAGCACCAGTAGATCTTCCTTTGGAGGTGCTACTCGGAAAGACACCCAAGCTTCATCGTGACGTTCAAACTAAGCAGGTTACAACCTCGGCACTCGATTTCACTGGCGTTGAACTGGGCGAAGCAATTAAGCGTGTGTTGAGCTTACCGACGGTGGCGAGCAAGTCGTTCCTTATCACCATTGGCGATCGTTCGATTACTGGACAAGTAGTTCGCGATCAAATGGTTGGGCCCTGGCAGGTTCCTGTGGCCGACTACGGTATGACTACCGTGGGGTATAACACCTACGCAGGTGAAGCGATGTCGATGGGCGAGCGAGCTCCTGTCGCGCTGATTAGTGGCGCTGCGGCCGCGCGCCTTAGTATCACAGAAGTTATTACCAATTTGGCGGGAACCTCAATCGGGCAACTGTCGGACATTAAACTTTCTGCTAACTGGATGTGTGCCGCGGGTCACAATCGCGAAGACCAAGCGCTGTTTGAGGCAGTTAAAACGGTGGGTATGGAATTCTGCCCTGAGCTTGGGCTAACTGTTCCTGTTGGTAAAGACTCATTGTCTATGCGTACTCAGTGGAAAGATGGCCAGGAAGACAAAGCAGTTGTGGCGCCATTGTCACTGGTCGTATCAGGCTTTACGCCGGTTGAAGACGTTCGTAATGCGGTAACCCCGCAGTTGCAGAGCTCCGATTCAACCCTCTTACTGTTGGATCTCGGCCGAGGTAAAGATCGCCTGGCGGCGTCAGCGCTCGCTCAGGTCTTTAATCAGGTTGGCGATATTGTGCCCGATGTGAGCAGTGCTGATGTAAAAACACTGTTCAATACCGTTCAGGGCTTGCTTAAAGCGGGGTTACTCCGCAGCTATCATGACCGCTCGGACGGTGGATTGATCACTACGTTGGCCGAAATGGCATTTGCCGGTCGTATAGGTTGGTCGGTGAATATCGATGCTGACGACCTGCTAGCGGGACTGTTCAGCGAAGAAGCGGGTGCAGTTCTGGAAGTTGCCAGCAAAGATATGCCAGCGGTTATGGCGCTTGTTGAGCAATCTGGAGCAACCGAGTTGCTGGTGGAGTTGGGAACTACACGAGGCGATGACCAGTTAGAAGTTTGTCACCAAGGCAACCGTGTTTCGAAGGTTTCACTGTACGAGTGGCAAGCAACGTGGGCGGAGACATCCTATCGTATGCAGGCGCTTCGTGATAACCCAGAGTGTGCCGCGGCAGAATTCGAAGCCCTTAAATCTCCTTCTCGAGGGATTCGTGCTGAGTTGAGTTTTGATCTATCAGAGTTAACGGCTCCTGCAGTTATTGGCAAAACCAAACCGAAAGTAGCGATTCTTCGTGAACAAGGTGTTAATGGTCAGAATGAAATGGCCGCTGCCTTTGACCGTGCAGGGTTCCAAGCAATAGATGTTCATATGTCCGATATTCTGTCGGGGCGGGTTAGCCTCTCAGAGATGTCTGGTCTAGCGGCTTGTGGGGGTTTCTCCTACGGCGATGTGTTGGGGGCAGGACGTGGTTGGGCGAGTACCATTTTGAACAACTCACGAGCCTACGATGAATTCAGTGCATTCTTCCAGAACGAACAATCCTTTTCGCTAGGTGTATGTAATGGTTGTCAGATGATGGCGCAATTGCAGGAGTTGATCCCAGGGTCGGAACATTGGCCAACTTTCCATCGTAACGCGAGTGAGCAGTTCGAGGCGCGTGTAGCAATGGTAGAAGTTATGGATTCGCCGAGTATTTTACTTAGTGGTATGGCTGGCACGCGAATTCCCGTGGCGGTAGCGCATGGTGAAGGTCAGGCTAAATTTGCCTCGCAGTTAGCTTTGCAGAATGTTACTCGCAGTCTTCGATACATTGATGATAGCGACAACGCTACCGAGCAATATCCACTCAACCCTAACGGCTCTCCAGAGGGAATTACTGGTGTAACGTCGCTTGATGGTCGTGCAACCATCATGATGCCGCATCCTGAGCGAGTGTTCCGAACTATCACTAATTCGCACAAGCCAGCGGGTTGGGAAGAGAACGGAGCTTGGATGAAAATGTTCCTCAACGCCCGTAAGTTTATTGGCTAAGTGATTAGCTAAAGAAGTAGCCATTTACTTCTCACCGAGGTAAATGGCATGACTTTAGCTATGAATTTTCATCAATAAAAAAGCCGCGCAACTTTCGTTACGCGGCTTTTTATTCGCGCGAAGTGCGCGACAACTGGCGATTAAGCGAAGTTTGCGTTAGCAAATTCCCAGTTGATTAATGACCAGAATGCCGCCAAGTAGTTAGGGCGAACATTACGGAAGTCAATGTAGTAGGCGTGTTCCCATAGGTCGACAGTGAACAATGGCTTAGCGTCGCCCGTGATAGGGGTGGCAGCGTTGCTAGTGTTAACAATTTCAAGAGAACCATCAGTGTTCTTTACCAACCAAGTCCAAGAGGAACCGAAGTTGTTAACGGCCATATCATTGAACGCCGCTTTAAAGTCTTCGAACGAGCCCCACTTAGCGTTGATAGCGTCTGCTAAAGCACCAGTTGGTTCACCACCACCGTTAGGGCTCATGCTGTTCCAGTAAAAAGTGTGGTTCCAAATTTGTGCGGCGTTGTTGAAGACGCCTGCCGACGAGCTCTTAACGATAGTTTCGAGGTCTTTACCTGCGAAATCAGTGCCGTCAATAAGACCGTTCAATTTGGTTACATAAGTAGCGTGGTGCTTGCCGTAGTGAAACTCTAGCGTTTCTTTTGAGATATGTGGCTCAAGTGCATCCATTGCGTACGGTAGTTCTGGAAGTACATGTGACATGTGTCGACTCCTTGCAGTATTCAGTGAGTAAATTGATTCCGCGATTGTAGAACAAAGTGAGGCAAAATGGCACCGCTTGAATACCAATAGCGGTGATTACTACGGTTTCTACTAGGGGGGGACTTGGCGATTGCGCGTTTCCAGCAACGAATTTTCCAAAGCGTGCCGCAATTACTTGGTTCGTCGACCCTAAAAAGGGTAAAATTGGCACTCTGTAAGTCGACATTTCCTCAAGGTGATAATAACAATGTCAGATCGCGATATGAATGACCCAATAGTCGTTCCCAGCATGAAATTAGATAAAGATGATGTCCGTGCCGGGCAGACTAAACCACAGCGTTCAGCTATTAAAAGGTCGGTCTCGAACACAGCTAAGACTAAGACGAGTGGCGCCGAGGCCACTAGTAAGGGATTGGCGAATACCGTGGGGTTGATTGCAATCGTATTGGTGGTCATTATGGCGGTTGTCACCGCTTATTTGTTCTATCAACAGGCACAGCACAGCAAAGCACTTGAGGCTCAGATTGCTGAATTGAGTCTAGCGTTACAGGATGTAGCGGTGAATACAGCTGCGTTAACTGAAGAGGCGGAAGAAGCACACCAGTTTGCTAGCTCAGAAATTCGTAAGCTTTGGGGCGTTGCATACGATCGAAATCGCAGCGCTATTGCCTCCAATACCACAGCTATCGCAAGGCTCGAAACGTCGTTGGCTTCTACCTCATCCCAGGTACAGCAGGCAGCCCGTTCAGCGGGAGAGAGTGGCTCTGCAGTGGAGCGATTACAAAGTGAACTTGCCAGTAAAGACGTATTAGTTACAGAGGCGAACCAACGCGCCTTGTTGTTAGGAGAAGTTATCCAAGAGCAGCAATTTACCATGCAGCAATTGTCAGATCGAATCGCAGATTTAGAGCGTCAAAACGCGCTGGCAAATAGTGAGTTAAGCAGACGGATTGAACAGACTGAAGCCCTTGCGAATGGCTTTGATGCTTATCGTCAAACGGTGAATAGACAATTGAATGAGCTTCGAAATCAGCTTCCAGCTGGTCAATAAGCTACACTTTGAACAAAATTTGAGAGCAGTTGAGATTTTTAAGGAGCTAGCAGTGACGACTATCCGTCAAGACGACTTTATCGAGAGCATCGAAAGCGCTTTACAGTATATTTCTTATTATCACCCAAAGGATTTCATTGATGCGGTCAATGAAGCCTACGAACGGGAGGAATCGAAGGCCGCCAAGGACGCTATGGCGCAAATTTTGATTAACTCGCGGATGTGCGCAATGGGGCGTAGACCGATTTGTCAGGATACGGGTATCGTTAATGTGTTCGTTCGCGTTGGGATGAAAGTTCAGTGGGATGCTGAAATGACTGTGACTGATATGGTCAATGAAGGTGTTCGTAGAGCCTACGCTCATCCGGATAATGTCCTTCGCGCATCGGTGCTCGCTGATCCCGATGGCGCACGAAAAAATACCGGTGACAATACGCCAGCTGTAGTGCACTACGAGATTGTTGCTGGTGATAAGGTTGAAATTGATGTAGCCGCTAAGGGTGGTGGCTCAGAGGCAAAGACTAAGTTTGCGATGCTAAATCCCTCTGACTCCGTGGTTGATTGGGTTTTAGACATGGTTCCTCGCATGGGGGCGGGCTGGTGTCCACCGGGAATGCTAGGAATTGGTATCGGCGGTACCGCCGAAAAGGCGATGATGTTAGCCAAAGAGTCGCTAATGGGCAGTATTGATATTCATGAGTTGCAAGCAAAAGGTGCTTCAACCCGAGCGGAAGAACTGCGCCTTGAGTTGTTTGATAAGGTAAACAAACTTGGTATCGGTGCCCAAGGGCTAGGCGGATTGACTACCGTCCTCGATGTAAAAGTCAGTGACTATCCAACTCATGCGGCGAATAAAGCGGTGGCGATTATTCCTAATTGTGCGGCAACCCGTCACACTCACTTCACTCTTGATGGCAGCGGACCGGCTGAGTTGCAAGCACCTAAGTTGGAGGACTGGCCTGAAATTTCTTGGGAATTAGGTGAATCCGTACGCAGAGTAAATCTCGATACGGTTAAACCGGAGGATTTACTTGATTGGGCGCCGGGCGAAACAGTGCTGCTTTCAGGCAAACTCCTCACTGGACGCGATGCGGCCCACAAGAAAATGGTTGATATGCTGGCTCGCGGTGAAGAGTTGCCGGTAGACATGCGTGGCCGCTTCATCTACTACGTAGGTCCGGTGGATCCAGTACGCGATGAAGTAGTAGGGCCAGCAGGACCTACTACCGCGACACGTATGGATAAATTCACTGATACCATGCTTGAGGAAACGGGCTTAATTGGCATGGTGGGGAAGGCCGAGCGTGGTCCAGTAGCCATCGAGACCATTAAGCGTCACAAAGCGGTGTATTTAATGGCCGTGGGTGGATCAGCATACCTAGTCTCGCAAGCTGTTAAGAAGGCGACTGTGGTTGGTTTCCCGGAGCTTGGCATGGAGGCAATCTATGAATTTGAAGTCGAAGATATGCCGGTAACAGTCGCCGTGGATGTGAACGGTGAGTCGGTCCATGAGACAGGTCCTAAGATTTGGGCGGAGAAGATTAATCAAGCGGCACTTAGCAAAAAATAACACAAAGGTAGGTAGTTACATCTGTAACTACTGGACATGTGAGGCGTCTTCAGTGCAAACTGTAGGCGCTTTTTTTATGGAGAATGAATCATGTCATTAGCGGAACAACAATGTGAAGCCTGCAGAGCTGATGCTCCGAAGGTGAGTGATGAAGAGCTAGCAGCCCTTATTCGAGAGATTCCCGAGTGGACTCCTGAGGTTCGTGACGGAGTGATGCAACTTGAGCGTGTTTATAAGTTTCGTAACTTCAAACAGGCACTAGCGTTTAGCAATAGTGTGGGCGAAATTGCGGAAGAAGTTGGTCACCATCCTGCGCTACTAACAGAGTGGGGTAAAGTGACGGTTACCTGGTGGAGTCACGAAATGGGCGGCTTACACCGCAACGATTTTATCATGGCTGCTAGAACTGATTCGGTATTTAATGCTCGCTGATTAGTGAGCTTTGCACTCTATTTGCTCGTTGCTAGGCCAGTTGCTTAGGAATTTGAACTGGCCTTATTTTCCTCAACGGCAGGTGTTAAACGTCGATCAATAACTTCTTCACGTAAAATAGTAGTTTCTTTCGGCGCATCAATGCCGATTCGTATCTGGTTACCCTTTACACTGAGCACGGTAATTTTGACGTCGTCGCCAATGACAAAGGATTCGCCACAACGGCGACTAATAATGAGCATAAAGAATCCGATTTAAAATTAATTAAGTTTGTGTAGATTGTGATCACAAACAGTTAATCAAATAATGCGGATGAACGCAAGAATTAGCCGATAAACGGTAGTAATCTTTCAGAAAATATTATTAGGTGCGCCACTTGCCCAATCTTCAGCTCAGTATGACTATTCACTCGCAAATTCTTTATCTCGATATTGTCGGTCGCTACTTCATATTGATATCCAGGGGCTAAATAGGTCTTACTCTTCACTGTTACTGGGGTTGTTCTGGTGCCATCAACAACGTCGACTGATAGGGATAGGGCGTCGGGACGCAAAAAATATCGCCCATTAGAGTAACTTCCGCCATCCAGGTGCTGCAATTCCGTCTCGGTAAGCCAATGACCTCTGGAGAAGAATTCGGCGCAGGCCTCGGTTGAGGGTTGGGTGAATATCTTTTCAGGGGTGTCCACCTGCGCCAGTGATCCCTGGTGAAGAAACGCGACTCGGTCAGCCAGCGCGAAGGCTTCTCGGTGATTGTGAGTCACGAAGATCGCCGTCATATTTCGGGCCTTTATAAGTTGTTGTAGCTCGCTAAGTAGCGCATGCTTCAGAGATTCATCCAGGCTGGCAAAGGGTTCATCAAAGAGCAATACACTTGGCTTCGCCGCAATGCTACGGGCTATTGCAACGCGCTGTTGCTGACCGCCACTTAGCTCGTGAGGGAAGCGCTTTAGTAGACCATCAATTTGTAACTGACGAGCAATGGTTTCGATCTCTTGCTGGGAACTAACGCCGCTAAAGCTGATGTTATGGTAAACATCCAAGTGGGGAAAGAGCGCATGATCTTGGAAGATGAGACCAACATTACGCTCTTCGGGCGGTAGACTGGTTTGTTCATTTAACACAAGCTTTTGGTTGATGGTCACTGAACCCGCGTCAATGTCTGTGAGTCCTGCAATGACTCTTAGCAGAGTGCTCTTACCACTACCACTGGATCCCACTAGCGCGACAATTTCGCCGGCGTGGATGTCCAAGCTTACCTGCTCGAGAACCATCAGTGCGTCGTAACGTTTGCTTAAATTCGCTATTTCTATCATTTGTTCAGTCTATCGCCTGTGCAATAGCAGCTGCAAGCTCCTTAGCTTCGTCAACCGACATTATGAGCGGTGGTAGCAGGCGGATTCTTGAGTTGTTGATCACATTAACGAGGATACCTTGGTCAAAAAGTAGTTGCGATAAATCCTCTTTGGGCTCAGCAAGTTGAAGTCCTAGCATCAAGCCCATTCCTTCTATGCCCTGTAGTTTGGTGCCGAGTAGTCGTGCTAGCTCATCTCGAAGCGCGTTGGCGACTCGTGTGACGTTTTGCAAGAATCCCGGCTCGCTTAGCGTAGCGTAAACTGCTTCAATCGCGGCGCAGGCCATTGGGTTGCCGCCGTAGGTAGAGCCGTGAGTGCCGGGGGTGAATAGCCCCGTTGCACGTCCAGCTAGTAGTGTCGCACCAGCGGGGAAACCATTTGCGAGACCTTTGGCGGTGGTGACAACATCCGGTTGGACGGCACTGTGCTGGAACGCAAAGTACTTGCCGGTGCGGCCATTACCGGACTGGACTTCATCAATCATTAGCAGGAGCTCATGTTCCTCGCACATTCTTTCGAGCTCAGGGATAAATGAGCTGGGTGGGCAGATGACGCCCGCCTCACCCTGAATGGGTTCCAGTAAAATAGCATCATAGTTATGGGCTGATGCTAGAGCCTCGCGAACGGCCTCTATAGCGCCATAGGAGATGCGTTCAATATTGTCTAAAAGCGGGTAAAATGGAGCGCGAATAGCTTCTTTGGCGGTGGCGGAAAGTGCCCCCAATGAGCGGCCATGGAAGGCGCCCGTGAAACAAATGATGCGTCCAGCGGCGCCACGCTTCTTCATGCCATGCAGGCGAGCAAGCTTAATAGCTGCCTCATTCGCTTCGGTCCCAGAGTTACAGAAGAACACCTCCTCCATATTGGCAGCACGACAGAGTACTTCGGCAGCGCGATTTTGTGGTTCGCTAGCGTAAAGGTTGGAAATATGGTCTAAGGTCTGCATCTGTTTGGCTAAGGCTTCATTGACGCGCGAATTACAGTGTCCTAAATTGGCGACGCCAATACCTGAAAGTGCATCAAGCCACTGTTCTCCGTTACTGTCCGTGAGGCGGATGCCATGAGCGCTAGTAAACTTAAGAGCAGGGCGACCATAGGAATTTGCGATTGCGTCCGATTGAATAGTTTTGGAATTCTCTGTGGTTATCACTTAGTTGCCTCTTTGTTGGTACACACACGGATAAAAACGGGCTAAAATGTCGCATCGCATTTTAACTGGACGACGTAACAATGGATATATTAGATACCATCAAAGATCAGATTAGCACCAATAACATTCTCTTATACATGAAGGGTTCGCCAACGGCACCGCAATGTGGTTTTTCCGCGCGGACTGTTCAAAATGTCATGGCGTGTGGTCAACGTTTCGCCTATGTTGATATTCTATCTCATCCTGAAATCCGGCAGACACTACCTGGATTTGCTAATTGGCCGACCTTTCCGCAGCTTTGGGTAAACGGTGAGCTAGTGGGCGGCTGTGATATTGTTGCCGAAATGGCTGAAACGGGTGAGTTGAAGACGTTGTTGGATGCGGCAACCGCGGAGTGATTGGCCGAGGTGTTGCTGTAATAGTTTTTTGCTATTGCGGATTATAGTTTTATTTTAATATCACTATGGTATTTTCTGAGAGATAATAGCTCTCGAATTATTGATCAGCTCGCTAAGAGTTGAATGTATTTTTTATGGAGGCTTTTTCATGGCAGTTTTAGTAGGTAAGCAAGCACCAGACTTTACCGTACCAGCGGTACTTGGTAATGGCGAGATCGTAGACTCATTCACGCTTTCTGAAGCAATCAAAGGCAAGTACGGTTTAGTATTCTTCTATCCGCTAGACTTCACTTTCGTATGCCCTTCAGAGCTTATTGCGCTTGATCACCGTATGGATCAGTTCAAAGCGAAGGGTGTAGAGGTTGTAGGTGTGTCCATTGATTCACACTTCACTCACAACGCATGGCGTAACACGCCAATTGATCAAGGTGGTATTGGTCAAGTTCGTTACACGCTAGCGGCCGACATGACGCATCAGATCGCGAAGGATTATGACGTTGAGTCTGAAGGCGGTATGGCTTTCCGTGGTGCTTTCTTGATTGATAAGCACGGTGTGGTTCGTTCACAGATCGTTAACGATCTACCGCTAGGTCGTAACATGGACGAGCTTATTCGCCTTGTTGACGCGCTAGCTTTCCACGAAGAGCATGGCGAAGTTTGTCCTGCTGGTTGGACTGAAGGTGACGAAGGTATGGATGCATCACCAACAGGTGTTGCCTCGTTCCTAGCTGGTAACTCTGACAAGCTATAAAGCTTGGTTGAAGTAATCAGAGAAAAGGCCTCGCGATAGCGAGGCCTTTTTGCGTTAGGTGTTGCCAGTAGGCTATGATTGGCAAAAATATCATTGAGTACTATATGAAACGCGTAGAGTTATCTCGAATCAACTTAAACCAGCTAGTAGCGCTTCAGGTGTTGCTAACAACATGCTCGGTGAGTCAAGCCGCTAAACAGCTATTCGTAACCCAGTCCGCCATGTCCAAAACATTGGCTAACCTTCGCGAGCTCTTTGATGACACGCTGCTCATGCGAGTGGGTACAAAAATGCAGCTGACGCCGTTGGCGTCAAACTTATCCAAGGAACTGCCGCAGTTACTTCAATCAATCGAAGATTTTGTTGATCTCAGATCCTTTGATCCGAGTACCGCTGACATAGAGCTGCGCCTAGCGGTGTTGTCTTATCTTGGTCAACAGCTTATGCCTGAATTCCTTGCGCGCTTACAACGAGCTGCGCCCGGTATCCGCGTTATTTCGGAAGGTGTGACGGACAATAGTTGGCGGCGAATGGATCAGGGGGAGTTAGATATGATTATCGCTTTTCCGCCTCGGATTGGTGCGCGCCCAACCGCTGGCGAAGCGCTGGGCCCCGTCCCATTCGCAACGCTGGTTAAGAAAGGTCATCCACTCACTCGTTCCGAAATGACGATGGATAGCTTTTTGAGTTTTCCTCATGTTCGCTACCTCGTTCCCGCTATGACGCGTTATACAGGCGGTCTTGTTGATGAGTGGTTGGCAGCACAGAATTTGCGTCGAAAAGTGGTATACGACACACCGGATGTTGGCTCGATTGTAGAAATTATTCGTCGAACTGACTGTGTATACTCTGGCGTGGATCTTATGCAGCTACCCGGTTCAAACTTGAGCGATATCGTTAATATCGGAATGCCGCCTGGTTTAGTGGTGCCGGAATTGAAGTTTTGGCTATATATGGCGCCAGACCGAAGATATAGTGCTGAAATGCAGTGGCTAAGCGATTTCCTCAAAGCCACTTATGCTGACATGATTGGAGCAGAAGGTTAAACTTCTGCTGTCCTTTCATCTGTAGCGGGGGTGGCTAGCGGCCAACCTCCTAGTTCATGCCAGCGGTTCACGATGCGGCAAAATAGCTCGGCGGTCTTTTCGGTATCGTACAAAGCACTGTGAGCAAGCTTACCATCAAATTCCATTCCCGATAATTTGCATGCCTTGGCGAGTACTGTATGTCCGTAGGCTAAACCGGCTAACGTAGCCGTATCCATGCAGGAAAATGGATGCAGTGGTGAGCGTTTAATATTGTTGCGCGAGATAGCCTGGTTAATGAATCCCAAATCGAAGTGAGCATTGTGGGCAACCAATACCGCACGGTTACAACCCTTAGCTTTGACATCTTGACGAATTATCTCAAACGCTGCCTTGAAGGCTTCAATTTCACGAATTGCCTCACGGTTGGGGTCCGTGACATCTATCCCGGTAAACTCCAGGGCCTTGGGGTCAAGTCGGCCGCCGGCGAACGGTTTGATATGATATTCGTAGGATTGGTCTCTAACGAGCTTACCGTCTTCCATCTTTAGCGTGACCAACGCCATCTCTAGAATAGCGTCAGTGGCGGCTTCGAAGCCGCCAGTTTCGAGATCCATGACAACAGGGAGGAAACCGCGGAATCGCTCTGCTATCGACATATTAGCTAACACTCCATTCAATTTCTTCGCGGGCCATTAAAGGCACCAGCTCAGTCTTGCCAAAATAGAAAGATTCAGGGACTTGCCATGATTTCTTGGTCAAGGTGATGGTGTCACTATTCCTTGGAAGTCCGTAATAATCCGGTCCAAAATGGCTCGCAAACGCCTCGAGTTTGTCGAGTGCGCCTTCGCGCTCGAATGCCATGGCATAGAGCTCAATGGCTGCAAAACTCGTATAGGAGCCAGCACAACCGCAGGCCGCTTCTTTCGCGCCTTTTGCATGTGGGGCACTATCGGTACCTAGGAAGAACTTTGGGTTGCCGCTCGTGGCGGCGCGAAGCAGCGCCCGTTGGTGCGTGTTACGCTTTAATATCGGCAAGCAGTAAAGGTGAGGGCGAATTCCACCCGCTAACATGTCGTTACGGTTGTAAAGTAGGTGGTGTGCGGTAATGGTTGCAGCGAGGTTGTCCGGCCCCTGTTCTACGAAGTTCACTGACTCTTCAGTGGTGATATGTTCAAGTACCACTTTTAGGGTAGGGAAGGTGGCGACGATATCGGCCAGATAAGTCTTTAGGAACTCACTCTCGCGATCGAAAATATCAACGTCGACGTGGGTTACTTCGCCATGAACGAGAAGGCGAAGCCCCTGTTCGGCCATCGCTTCGAATACGGGATACATCGCTTTAATGTCGGTCACGCCAGAGTCAGAGTTAGTGGTGGCGCCAGCGGGGTAAAGCTTAGCGGCAACGACCACACCGCTGTTTTTAGCATCAATGATGTCTTGGACGCTGGTGGCGTTGGTTAAATACAATACCATTAAAGGTTTGAACTGAGTGCTAGCTGGCGTTGCAGCGGTGATGCGGTCAAAATAGGCTTTGGCCTGCTCGGCGTTGACCACCGGAGGAGTAAGGTTAGGCATGACGATAGCGCGTGCCATATATCTGGCGGTGTCAGGAACGGTCAGTTCCAAGGCTTCGTGGTCACGAAAGTGAAGGTGCCAATCATCCGGGCGCGTAATAGTAAGTTCCATTCGAGCAAGCTCCATAGTCTGTTTGGCGCTATTTTAGCTTAATGGCTGGCAGATGTTCATTATTAATTCTACGCATCGAAAAAATCGGTTGAGGCGTTACTGCAACTTATGGTTATAGCTACTTCAGCTATTTTTCATTCGCTTTATTGCCGTCTGAGCGCTAAATTGTGCAGATTACTTGTTAATTGAGTTTAGGTAGGAAGATGTCAGAGAAGCAAAAAATTGTTTTAGCATACTCTGGAGGTTTGGATACCTCCGTAATCGTTAAGTGGCTCCAGGAAACCTATGACTACGAAGTGGTCACTTTTACCGCGGATATTGGGCAGGGCGAAGAAGTTGAGCCTGCACGTGCAAAGGCTGAGGCCTTAGGTGTTAAAGAGATTTTCATTGAAGATCTTCGCGAAGAGTTTGCGAAAGACTATGTTTTTCCAATGTTTCGCGCGAATGCCATCTACGAGGGTGAATATCTTCTAGGGACTTCTATTGCTCGTCCGCTCATTGCCAAACGTATGGTAGAGATTGCTGCGAAGGTTGGCGCAGGCGCCATTTCGCACGGTGCTACGGGTAAAGGTAATGACCAGGTACGTTTTGAACTGGGTGCCTATGCGCTCATGCCTGGCCTAAAGGTTGTAGCGCCATGGCGTGAGTGGGATTTAAACTCTCGCGAGCTGTTGATGCAGTATTGCGCTGAACATAATATCCCAGTGGAAATGAAACGTGGCAAGAAGTCACCCTATTCTATGGATGCAAACCTTCTTCACATTTCCTACGAGGGCGGCAACCTTGAAGACCCTTGGTGGGAGCCGGAAGAGGATATCTGGCGTTGGAGTGTTTCTCCCGAAGAGGCCCCTAACGCGCCGACTTACGTAACCCTAAGTTATGAGAAGGGTGATGTCATTGCGATTGATGGCGAAGCTTGTTCCGCGGCGACGGTTATGGAGCGCTTAAATGAGCTGGGTGGTGCGAATGGTATTGGTCGTCTTGATATTGTCGAGAACCGCTATGTTGGTATGAAGTCTCGCGGCTGTTACGAGACGCCAGCGGGAACCATTATGTTAAAGGCGCATCGGGCAATTGAATCGCTGACTTTAGATCGCGAGGCAGCTCACTTAAAAGACGAGCTGATGCCACGATACGCCAAGCTAATCTATAACGGCTATTGGTGGTCACCGGAGCGTGAAGCGCTGCAGGCTGCGATTGATTCAACCCAGCAGTACGTGAACGGCGAAGTGCGCTTGAAGCTCTATAAAGGTAGCGTATCGGTGGTTGGGCGTCGCAGCGAACAATCACTGTTTGACGAAAAAATTGCTACCTTCGAAGCGGACGAAGGCGCATATGATCAAAAAGACGCAGAAGGATTCATTAAATTGAACGCGCTACGTTTGAAGATTAGCGCGGCAAAAGGGCGTTCTCACAGTTAAAGTTGGTTTAATTTTAATCACCTAAAGCCCAGTTTTACTGGGCTTTTCCGTTTCTTTCGTTGCTGCATAAATTTTTTTGCTTTGTGTCACTAAAGGCATTTTTTTTGAATCGTATTTATGGCATTATGAGTTTGATATAAACCATAAAATAAATGTGGTTATTTAGTGGGGGCTAAATTTAAATTATCTTCTACTATTTAGAATGGCAGTTACGGAAAACCTCTAGAGGTTTTTTAAATAATCAAAATGTTACTGAGATCGGATAAATTTTATGAGTACTTCTCAAGCAACATCGAACCTTACAGTAGATTACAGTTTTAAGATTGTTCGCTACTTTTCCATCATGACGGTGGTGTGGGGTATCGTGGGAATGGCCGTTGGTGTGTTGATTGCAGCGCAGCTGTACTGGCCTGAGTTAAACATCGGTCCTTACTTGCACTTCGGGCGTTTGCGTCCACTTCATACCAACGCGGTAATCTTCGCATTTGGTGGTTGTGCTCTGATGGCAACATCATTTTATGTTGTTCAGCGGACCAGTCAGGTGAAGTTATTCGCTGAGAAATTGGCATGGTTTGTATTTTGGGGCTGGCAACTGGTTATTGTTGCAGCGGCTATTACATTGCCAATGGGTTTCACCTCTTCGAAGGAGTATGCTGAACTCGAATGGCCAATCGATATTCTTATCGCCGTTGTCTGGGTAGCTTATGCCGTCGTGTTCTTCGGAACAATCGTTAAGCGAAAAGTTGCTCATATTTATGTCGCTAACTGGTTCTTCGGTGGATTCATCCTAACCGTTGCAGTGCTTCATATTGTTAATAACCTAGAATTGCCGGTCTCGCTCTTTAAATCCTATTCAATCTACAGCGGCGCTACGGATGCCATGATTCAGTGGTGGTACGGACACAACGCCGTAGGATTCTTCCTAACTGCAGGCTTCCTTGGGATTATGTACTACTTCGTACCCAAGCAAGCAGAGCGTCCAGTTTTCTCCTACCGTTTGTCAGTGGTGCACTTTTGGGCTCTGGTTGGTATTTACATCTGGGCTGGCCCGCATCATCTTCATTACACAGCGCTCCCAGACTGGGCGCAGTCGCTTGGTATGGTGATGTCGTTGATCCTACTCGCACCTAGCTGGGGCGGTATGATTAATGGTGTTATGACTTTGTCCGGTGCGTGGCACAAGCTGCGAACCGATCCGACACTTCGTTTCCTTGTGGTATCGCTTTCATTCTATGGAATGTCAACATTCGAAGGCCCAATGATGGCCATCAAGACCGTGAACGCGCTTTCCCATTACACTGACTGGACAATCGGTCACGTTCATTCCGGTGCCTTGGGTTGGGTAGCAATGGTTTCAATTGGCGCGCTTTATCATTTGATCCCTCGTCTGTATAGCCGTACAGAAATGTACTCGGTACAGCTAATCAACAGCCATTTCTGGTTAGCAACAATCGGTACGGTTCTCTATATCGCCTCAATGTGGGTGAATGGTATTACCCAAGGCTTAATGTGGCGTGCATTTAATGATGACGGAACATTGACATACAGCTTTGTAGATTCAGTTGTCGCAAGCGGCCCAGGCTACTTTGTTCGCTTCGTCGGTGGAGCATTGTTCCTAGCTGGTATGTTAATCATGCTCTACAACGTTTATCGAACCGCTAAGATTGGAACGCCCGCTGATAATGGTCGCCCAGTAATTCAGCCGGCTGCAGCGTAAGGATTAAGAGAAATGAATCATTCAGTTATCGAAAAAAATATCGGGCTGATGGTAGTTCTTGTTACTGTCATGATCAGCTTCGGTGGCTTGGTGCAAATTGTGCCATTGTTCTTCCAAGAAGAAACAACTACACCTGTTGAAGGCTTGAAACCTTGGACTGCGCTTCAACTTGAAGGCCGCGACATCTACATTCGCGAAGGCTGTAATACCTGTCACTCTCAGATGATTCGTCCACTTCGTGGTGAAGTCGAGCGATACGGCCATTATAGCGTTGCAGGCGAACACGTTTATGAATTCCCGTTCCTCTGGGGTTCAAAACGTACTGGCCCTGATTTAGCTCGAGTGGGCGCAAAATACTCAGATGAATGGCATCGCGCGCATTTGTACAATCCTCGTGATGTTGTTCCAGAGTCAAATATGCCGGCGTTCCCGTGGTTGTTTGAGAACGTGCTAACCGGCGAGTTGACGCCTAAAAAGTTGGCGGCAATGCGTACGTTGGGAGTCCCTTACACGGATGAGCAGATCGCTTCAGCGCAAGAAGACGTTGCTGGGAAGACAGAGATTGACGCTTTGGTTGCTTACCTGCAGGGTCTTGGTCTTTCAATTACCGAGAGGCGCTAAATCATGTCGTCGGGAACTTTAGAAGGAATCGGCACTGTTTTAGCTTTTCTTGCAATGATTCTCATCTTCGCATGGGCATTCAGCAAGAATCGCAAACGTGACTTTGACGAGGCAGCGAACCTACCGTTCGCTGACGAGTTACCAGAGAATGAAGAAGGGAAGAAATGATGGATAGTTTTTGGAGTTGGTGGATCATTATTCTGACTAGCGTCTTCTTGGTGATCCAAGCTTGGATTTTATTCGCTAATCGCAAGACCCCGCGGATTAATCAGGACCCTGATGACCCAACTACTGGGCATGAATTTGACGGCATTTATGAGCTTGAGAATGAAATGCCGCGCTGGTGGTTCGGTTTGTTCGTAGCTACCTTTGTCTTCGGTATTGCCTACCTAATAGTTTACCCTGGAATGGGTAACTACAAAGGTGTTTTTGGTTGGACGCAAGTTGGTCAGCTCGAAGAGCGCCAGCAAGCAGCTGACGAACGCTACGGTGCGGTGTTAGCTGAATACATGCAGTACAGCGTAGAAGAGTTAGTAGATAACGAGCGCGCCCAACAAACCGGTAGTCGTTTGTTTGCCAACAACTGTTCAGTTTGTCATGGTTCAGACGCAAGAGGTAACTTTGGCTTCCCGAATCTTACCGATAATGATTGGTTATACGGTGGCGAGCCTGCAGACATCGTCGCAACGCTAAATAACGGCCGCGTTGCAGCGATGCCGGGTTGGAGCGCTGCATTGGGTGAAGAGGGTATTGACGAGGTGACGCAATACTTACTCGCCTTTACGGGACGCGCAACTAATGATGATGCAGTGGCTGCAGGCGAACAGAAGTTTGGTATGTTCTGTGCGGCTTGTCATAATGCCGATGCTAAAGGCAATCAGATGTTAGGCGCTCCTAATTTGACCGATGATATCTGGTTGTACGGTGGCTCAGAGGGTATGATCAAGCATACACTTCGTAGTGGTCGAAATGGCGTCATGCCGAAGTTCGGTCATAGCCTAAGTGAAGAACAGATCCACTTGCTCGCCGGCTACGTTTACGGCCTGTCGAAAGACTAGATCAGGGCGCTTACGGCTTAGTTCAAGAGCGGTGGCCTAGGCTGCCGCTTTTTATTGTGTGAATCATTTAGAGGTGAAGAAAAATGGGCGAACGCATACCTGCCAAGAATGAGGAGACGCTTTATGTCGATTTAGCAGGCGATCATGACAAGGTATACAATCGTCACTTGTCCAACGGCAAGTTTCTGAAGTTACGCCGGTTGTTCGTTTGGCCGTTATTGCTAGCCTATTTCCTTACCCCTTGGTTAAATTTAATGGAGCGTCAGTCTGTTTTATTTGATCTGCCGGAACGAAAATTTCATATCTTTTGGGTTACCTTTTACCCTCAAGACGGTATTTTGCTAGCCTTCCTACTAATCATCTCCGCGTTCACGCTGTTTGCAGTGACTAATGTATTTGGTCGAGTGTGGTGTGGTTTTACCTGTCCGCAGACTGTCTGGACGCAGATTTTCATGTGGCTTGAGTACAAAACCGAAGGTGATCGTGGCAAGCGAATGAAGCTCGACAAAATGCCTTGGAATGTTGAAAAGGTTGCTCGTAAGGGTGCTAAGCACGGATCTTGGATTCTGGTAGGCTTCTTAACGGGTTTAACTTTCGTTGGCTATTTCACGCCAATTCGGGAGCTAGTGGTTGATCTCGCCACCTTTAATGCCGCGCCATCGGCAGTTTTCTGGGTGATGTTCTTCTTGGTTGCGACCTACGCAAATGCGGGCTTTCTCCGCGAGCAAGTCTGTAAGTACATGTGCCCTTACGCGCGTTTTCAGTCAGTCATGTATGATGCCAACACTCTTGTTGTGACCTATAACGAGCAGCGAGGTGAGAAACGCGGTCCACGTAAACCCAAGGTGGATTACCGGGAACAAGGCCTTGGAGATTGTATCGATTGTACTTGGTGCGTGCAGGTTTGCCCGGTAGATATCGATATTCGTGATGGCTTGCAATACGAGTGTATCAACTGTGGGTTATGTGTAGATGCCTGTGATTCAATCATGGACAAAATGGGCTATGAGCGCGGACTCATTAGCTTTACCACCGAGAATAATATAGCGGGTGGCAAGACTAAATTTCTACGGCCTCGTTTGATTGGCTACGTGTTCTTTATCCTACTTATGGCAGGTGCACTCGTGACAACTTTGGTTCAACGGGTCCCGATGGAGGCCGATATCGAGCGTGATCGAAATGTGATGCATCGTATCAATAACGCTGGCCAGATCGAAAACCCGTACCGAGTCAAGATTGTCAATATGCTTGGTGATACACATCGTTATGAATTACGTATATTGGATAACGATCAATTTATCTTGTCGGGAGACACATCAATAGAAGTTGAGGGTGGTGACGTTAAGGAAGGGATCATTTTAATTACGGTTGATCCTGCCGACATCAATCGCCTTCGCTACGACATCGAAGTAGAGGTTAGAGCTATCGAAGATCCGAGCTTAGTGAAGATCATTGAAACGCGCTTTATGGCGCCACAGGTACGCTAATGACTGATTCAAATGTGAATGCTACACATGAAGACACACGCTGGTTCAAACAACCTTGGGCGCTTTTTGTTTTAGGGATCCTCTTGGTTGACGTGGTCTTCGCGCTCATCTTCGTTGGTCGTTCCATTAGCGGTGCTGACGACGTTGTAGTCAGTGATTATTATAAGGAAGGCTTGGCCATTAATGAACGAATTGCCAAGGCTGACGAGGCTCAGGCACTAGGTTTGGAGGCGAACATCACTTTCGATCAGCTGGATGAGGTGGTTGAAGTAGTGGTTGATCTAAATCTGAATCCGGAGCAAGCTGACACCTTGATTTTACGTTTAATTCACCCGGTTTCGGAAGATTTGGACCAACAGTTTATTGTTCAGCGAGTGGGCGATAGCCTCCGCTTTGAAGGATTAGGTGAAGGGAATCTTATCCACCGTTGGTATGTTCAAATTGAGCCGCTGGCGCGTTCATCATGGCTGCTCACTGGTGAGTTAGACCTCTCCGTAAGAAATAGCGTGCGACTTGAGGCCAATGGCAACTAGTTGCTTCCACTGTAACGAAGCCGTCCCGCCAGGCACCGATCTTTTTGTGACCTTTGATAACGTCTCACAACCGGTCTGCTGTGCCGGTTGCCAAGCGGTGGCAGAGATGATTCTTGACGATGGCTTCGCCGCCTATTATAAACATAGAGACGAGCCGGCCATTCGCCCAGATGAACATCGTTTCGATTGGGCTATCTTCGACGACGCTGCCTTTCAGAAGGATTTTTGTCGCCAAATAGAAGATGGGACGACTCGCGTTGACTTGCTGGTTGAAGGTATTACGTGTTCGGCCTGTGCCTGGCTAATTGAAAAGCGGCTGTCACAAACGCAGGGCGCAGCCAATTCCCAGGTTATCACCGCTAGCCATCGCCTGCGTTTTACTTGGGATCCTAGTCGTTCAAAGCTAAGTACTATTTTACAAGCGCTCAGTGCCTTGGGGTATCGTGTGCGTCCCTGGAACGAGGAGAACGCAGCGGAGCATTTTGCCGTTGAACTCCGATCATTACTCTTCAAGGTGGGCTTGGCTGGTATAGCCTTTCTTCAGGTAATGATGTTTGCTGTAGCACTCTACGCCGGTGAAATGAGCGGAATTGATGACTCACATCGCTCGCTGATGCGATGGTTTAGCCTAGCCATTTCAATTCCAGTGGTTTTCTATTCGGCTGAACCATTCTTCAGCGGCGCATACAGAGCGCTCAAGGGTCGTTCGTTGACGATGGAGGTACCCGTTGCTATCGCCATTAGCTTAGCGTGGGGTGCCAGTATTGTGGCCACTTTCACTAACTCAGGCGAAGTTTACTTCGACTCGGTGGTGATGTTCGTCTTCTTTCTACTTTCAGGTCGATATTTAGAGCATCGTGCGCAGCATCGCGAACGACAAACCCTCTTTTCTTTAGCCGCTTGGTTGCCGAGCTCGGCATTGCGCTTCGTAGACGGTGGCTTCCAGTGGGTTCCCACCATGGCGATTCGGGAAGGTGATCTACTTCAAGTGCTCAAAGGCGAAACGGCACCAGCCGACGGTGTACTGTCATCCGATTCAGCCCATATGGATGAGTCACTATTAACCGGCGAACACCTAGCGGTTAGAAAGCACCCAGGTGACCGGGTCTTCGCGGGAACGATTAACACGGGTGAAAGCTTTAGCTATCGCATGGATACGCCAACAGAGCAGTCTCAGGCAGCTAAGATCAATGAACTTCTGGGCGCCGCCGCTAACGAGAAACCACCCATTACACAACTCGTTGACCGTATCGCCGGCGGCTTTATTGCCAGCGTGTTGATCATAGCCGCCGCGAGCTACTGGTACTGGTCGGTGAGCGCGCCTCAAGATGCTTTTTGGATTGCTCTGTCGGTATTAGTGGTTACCTGTCCCTGTGCTTTAAGTTTGGCGACACCCGTAGCAATAACCTCATCCATTCTTGGCTTCAAGAAGCAGGGGGTTTTGGTGACTCAGGCGCGCTCGCTTCAAGCGCTAGATCGGGTTGATACGATATTTCTGGATAAAACAGGTACCCTCACCACCGGTGAGTTGCGGGTCGCGTCAGCAGAGATTCTTTCGTCGGTGTTCACCCAGGACTTGGTGTTAGATATTGCCGCTGCGCTTGAGCGCGAATCTTCTCACCCTATTGCCTCGGCCTTCAACACTCGTCCTACCAACATAAGCCCCGACAACTTGGAAGTGATTATCGGCGAGGGTGTAAGGGCTCAAGTTGACGGTCAAGAATGGCGCATCGGCAAGCCCAGTTTTTGTGATCCAGCGGCGACTTCGGAGCCAGTGGTGGCACTTAGCTGTAATCACAGCCTAGTCGCTAAATTTACCATTACCGATACCTTGCGCGATGGCATCTTCAATGATATTTCTAAATTAAAGGCGCAAGGCATCGAGGTGTTGTTGGTATCAGGTGATCACCAAGATACAGTCGCTAGCGTTGCAAAGGCGGCAGGCATTGATACGTTTTTCTCAGCGCAGAAGCCGGAAGACAAGTATCGCCTTTTGCAGCAGTATCGAGGCGAAGGAAGGCGAGTATTAATGGTAGGGGATGGATTGAATGATGTTCCAGTCATTGGCGGAGCCGATGTGTCGGTGGCGATGAGTTCTGGCGCAGCGCTAGCGCGTTGCCACGCGGACGTTGTGCTCAATGCCTCGAAAGGTTTTGGCTTAGCGGGCTTGCTGCGAAACGCACGCCGCTTGAATATCACCATCAAACAAAATCTTGGTTGGGCGTTGCTCTACAATTTAGTCGCGTTACCGCTGGCGGTGATGGGATTTGTCCCCCCTTGGGCGGCAGCAGTTGGAATGAGCTTGTCGAGCTTAATCGTCGTTTTGAATGCGTTGAAGTTGAGTAGATAAATGGAAAGCTTATACCTGTTAATCCCCATCGCGCTAGTGATCTTCGCACTGATCATAGCCTTATTGTTCTGGGCGGTACGTTCGGGACAGTTCGACGATCTTGAACGTGAAGGCGGTAGAATATTGTTTGACGATGACATTGAGGAAGCTAAACGCGATGAATGAAGCGATGCTTGCTGCGTTGTTATTTGGTTTAGCGGGGTCTACGCACTGTCTATCTATGTGCGGCGGGATAGCCATGGCGGTTACAGCTGGCCATGAGCGAGCCAATCGTTGGTTAGCCTTAAGCTACAACTTCGGTAGATTGAGTTGCTATGCACTATTGGGTCTGATTGTGGGCTACTTAGGTGAATTGATAGCCTTCAGTGCCGAGGCGGGCCTAGCACTACGTTTGCTTGCCGCCGTGTTACTCATTGCGATGGGCGTTTACCTTTTAGGGTTTAAGCAGGTGCTAGGTTGGCTAGAAAAGTTGGGAGCTAAGGTAATTTGGCAGCCACTTCGTCCATTAGCGCGAAAGGTTTTGCCCATACGAAACCATGGCACTAGTCTAATGGCTGGAGCGCTGTGGGGGCTATTACCCTGCGGCATGGTTTACACAGCATTGGCTTGGTCTACAGCTAGCGCATCGCCCATTTCCGGATCGTTAACCATGCTTGCATTCGGCCTCGGAACGTTGCCGGCGATGCTGGGTGTGGGGTTGCTAGGCAGTGTAGGGAATTGGTTTAAAACTCCTCATGTGCGCCGTCTTCTAGCGGTGATTCTAATACTCTTCGGCACCTTTAATGCTTTTCAGCAGTTAGCAAAATTAACGGTCGATACCGTTGACAAAAGTCATCAACATCATCACCACTAGTTAATTTTGATTGAAATATAATCACATCGTTGGAAAATCAACCAAAAAAAGGTTGTATCCTTGATTTCTTAGATTTATATTGGGTATGCACATCAGCAATACCTATATAAAAATAAGAAGTCGAGGTGTTTTATGTTTGCTTATATTTGGGGTTTTTATACCAACCCAGAATCTACTTGGAATAAGATTGCTAACTTGGATGAGGGTGCTCTAAAGCGCTGTCTTCCCTATGCCATCTTACTCGCTATGCTTCCACCCATTGCCTTTGTTTACGGTGTAACACAAACCGGTTGGCAAATTACTCGCGGTGGTGATCTCTTCTTAATGACCGTAGACAGTGCGCTCCAGATTGGCGTTCTTTACTATGCCGCATTGGTCGCAGCAGTGGTGGGCGTTGGCTACATGATTCACTGGATGTCGAAGACCTACGGCGCTACGACTATCATCTCAAAGGGCGTAATGATCGCCGCATTTTCGGCAACGCCTTTGTTCATTCTCGGCGTTGTTGCCATCTACCCGGTCATTTGGATCGCACTGCTAGCGGCTACGTTCGCTGCGGCGCACACAGTCTATTTGCTTTACTTAGGTATTCCTCGGGTACTCCGTATCGATGAGGATCGTGGTTTCATGTATGCAACGGCAATCGTTGCTGTCGGCTTAGTTGCCGTAGTCGCTACGATGGGTGCAACGGTTATCCTCTGGGATATGTTCGCGATGCCAGACTTTCAGCGTTTGAGTATTCGTTAGTCGCAAGCTGAGCTCAAAACCGTAGCGAGTCTTAGGTTAATGATCACTAAAAAAGCCCAGTTTTTACTGGGCTTTTTGTTGTTGATGCCAATAGTGAGAAGGCGCTTACAGCCTAATCAACTGATGAGCCCGGCAGTAGGAACGCGCTTACAGCCTAATTAACTGATGAGCTCGGCAGTAGGAAGGCGCTTACAGCCTAATTAACTGATGAGCCCGGCAGTAGGAAGGCGCTTACAGCCTTCATTAACTGATTAGCGCAGTAGCACGAACGCGCTTACTGCCCGTTTAGTTGATCACCCCAGTAGTACGAACGCGCTTACTGCCCGTTTAGTTGATCACCCCAGTAGTACGAACGCGCTTAATGCCTTTTTCGCTAGATGTATTTGCCAATCTCCGCGCATTTAGTCGAATATCGATGAAATTCTTAGTGGCGATAAGTAAGCCGGTGATAATAAAGGCGCCAGGGGGGAGGGCGGCCAGAAGAAAACCAGGATAGCTTTCTGGGAACACTTGAAGTGTTGAGTTTTCCGCTACACTACCCAAAAGCAGGTGCATATTATGGAAGAGGGTGCCGTAGGCGAGGAGCTCTCTCAATCCACCCAACACAACCAAAACAACTAGAAAGCCCAGCCCCATCGCTAATCCATCGGCCGCACTTCTTACCACACCATGCTTACTTGCGAAGGCGTCTGCTCTGCCAAGGATCGCACAGTTGGTTACAATCAGCGGAATGAAGATGCCGAGGATCTCGTAGAGTTCGTAGGTATAGGCCTGCATTAATAGCTGGATACAGGTAGTGAAACTCGCAATGATCATAACGAATGCAGGCAGACGAATGGCCTCGGTAGCCTGACGGCGGAAAAGACTCACCGCAATATTCGACCCACACAGTACAAAGAGCGTGGCTAGGCCAAGCCCAAGGGCGTTTACAACTGAGCCCGTTACGGCCAGTAATGGACAGAGCCCAAGGAGCTGAACAAGAGCGGGGTTATTACGCCAAAGCCCATCGAGGCTAATATCGCTGAATGCAGGCTTACTCATGAGTCTGTAGCTCCTTTAGCCAAGTGGATTCTTCGGCAATGGCGTTTAAGGTTCGCTCTACTTGACGGACTACTGCTCGGGGAGTCACGGTGGCACCAGTAAATTGATCGAAGTCACCGCCATACTTCGCCACATCCCAACCGGCTCTGTCCTCAAGAGAATACGGAAGGTTGTTGAAGCCAAGGATCCAATCACTTTTACTCACTTCGATTGCGTCACCTAAACCTGGCGTTTCCCTATGCGCCAAAACACGCACGGCGAGGAGATTGCCGTGCTTATCAATGGCTATCAAAAGTTTAATTCGCCCCGAATAGCCGTCGAGTGCGTCAGTAGGAATGAGTACGGCCGCCAATTCATCGTGGTTAGTGGCGAGGAGTACTGGCGCATCTGAATGCGTTACCGTTGCGAGGAATGCCGGTGTATCGATAGCAGTCTCGTTCAAGTTGTTGGTATAGCTGTTGGTATCAATGAGCTGGCTATATAAACGTTGTGCTGCGAGCTCTTGCTGGGTGGAAATCTTATCCTTGGTGAAGCTATAGGTACCGCCCAGCAGCAACGCAGTAGCAATGCCAAAACCAAGAAGTCGGAGGACCGCATCGAGAATGGAGCGTGTGGTTTTCATCAATCCGACTCCTTAGCAATAATCGATGTGGCTTTCTCACGACCGTAAGAGCGCGGTACCGTGTAGTAGTCAATAAACGGTGCCGCGAGGTTGGCGATTAGGACAGCGAAAGCTACGCCATCGGGATAATTACCGAAGGCTCTAATCAGATAAATCATTACGCCGACGAGAGCGCCAAAAATAAACCGACCACGATTACTGGTTGCACCGCTAACAGGGTCTGTGATGATGAAGAATGCGCCCATCATCGTGGCACCGCTAAACCAGTGAAACAGCGGTGAGCCGCGGCTATCAGAGCCATCACCCGTCCAGAATACTAGTGCCATAAGACCTAAGCTTATCAGCATCGCCACTGGGGCATGCCAGCTAAAAAGTTTGCGTTTGAGTAGGTAGAGACCGCCCATCAAAAACGCCACGTTAATGATTTCACTGGCATAGCCTGCGACTTTACCGCGGGCGAGTTCGAGATTGCTTGCCACGGCCTCAGTGTAGGTCTGACCCTGAAGATTTCGGACAATATCAAGTGGCGTAGCGGCGGTGTAACCGTCAATAGACTGACCACCGAAAATCGCCGCCAATGCGACCTCATTGGGAATAGCGGAAGAGAGCTGCTGAGCCTCGGGCCAGCTAGACATCGCCAACGGAAAGGAAATGAGTAAAACAACATAAGCGACCATGGCGGGATTGAAAGGGTTCATTCCCAAGCCACCAAAGAGTTGCTTGGCAAATACAATGGCGATGATGGCTCCAAAAAATGGTAGCCACCAGGCGGCGAAGGGCGGGATAGCCAGCGCGAGTAGCACGGCTGTTAGTACCGCCGAATAGTCCTGTAATGCACTGCGCAAGGGGCGTCCTCGTAGCGCCAAGATTACCGCCTCCGCAAATAAGGCTCCGATAGTTGCCAAGGCGAGATTAACAAGTGTGCCCATACCGTAAAGCATGGTCATAGCCACTGTTGCCGGGATACAGGCAAAGATAACCAGTCGCATGAGCTGAGGCGTTGATAGTGACGACTGAAGATGAGGGCTAGTTTTCGTCATGATCACGGGTCCATTCTGCGAGCTTAACTTCGATTTTCGTTACGGCATTTCTGAATGCTTCGAGGTGTTCATTGTTCTCTGCTTCAGCTTTACTCAGTCTTGCCTTGGCTTTGTCTAGCCGGGCTTGAAGACTTGCATGCTGTTGTTGCCGCTTTTCCGCTGGGGTAAGACTTGCTTGGGCTGCGGCGGTTTGCTTGGCCCGTTCAATGGCCTCTAACGCCTTATCGTTGTGAACAGATTGTACTGCCGGTGAAAATGCGTCGCTAGCGAGTGTTTCCTGCTGTTTAGCGGTTAACTGTTCGATGCGACGGTGCAACTTTTCACGGAGCAGCTCGTCATCGCTTTCATTAAGTTGTTGCTGAGAGCGAGCGATGTTGTCTTCGATGCGTTGTAGCGCTTCACGCTGTCGTTCCTGGGGCGACCGACTTGAGCGAGCGGCAGTCAGCGCATTCAGGGCATTTTCAGCCCGTTCAATATTGCTCTGTCCTTGCGCTGCGTTATTGCCGTCGGTATTGACCTGCTTCGTTGTAGGCAGAGCCTCGGCGGCGTTGGCGGTTTGGGGAAGCCCACTTACGTCCGCTAACTTAGTTTGTAGTTGTGTTTGTTTAAGAACGCTTGCCGCGCGCTTAGATTGTAACTGCGGAATAAGACTAGCGTCCTCGCCGTGTTCGGCGATGGTCTCAGCAATTTGCTGATCAATAAATTCGATTCGCTGAGCAATGCTCTTCAACTGTTTGTGCAGCCGCTCGCTTTGCTGATCAGCTTCACTTGCTTTGGTCTGCTTTAGTTTAGCTCGTGCCGCGGCGAGTGGGTCAGGGCTATCGGCATTTGCGTTAACGGGCTTGAACGAGGCAACAGAAGGCGTAGCTGACTGTTGTTGCTTGGCTAATTTGGCTTTCTCGGCAGCGGCCTTGCGAGCCAAACGCTTGGCTTCTTTCTCTGCTTCCGCGGCATCCATTCGCTGCTTTCTGAATTCAAAGCGGGCGCGAGCTCGGTCGGATCGGAGTTGATCTTCAGCGGCGTGCTTAATGGACGCTTTAGCGGCTCGATAATGCTGTACTAATGGCAACTTACTTGGGCAGACGTAGGCGCAGGCGCCACACTCGATACAATCGCTCAGGTGATAAGCGTCCAGTTTATCGTGATCGTCCGCTTTGCTATACCAATACAGCTGTTGTGGTAAAAGTTGCGCGGGGCAGGCTTCGGCACAGAGACCACAACGGATACATTCTGAGCTAGCGTTGAGGGCGTCGTAACCAGGTATTAATAGACAGTTGGTAGCTTTGACGACAGGCACGTTCAGCGATGGTAATTCAAAGCCCATCATAGGGCCGCCCATGATGACTTTGTCGTCATCGGAGCGGAAATTTAGGTGAGCGAGTAGATCTTCGACCTTGGTGCCAATTCGGGTAAAAAAGTTGCCTCGCTGCTCAATCCCTTCACCGGTGACGGTGGTGACACGCTCAATAAGAGGTAAGTCGTCTATGACCGCTTGTTTGATGGCCCGAGCAGTACCAACATTTTGCATGACAATACCCAGCGCCGCTGGAATATCGCCGCTGGGGACTTCTTGCCCCGTTAAAATCTGTATCAGTTGCTTTTCGCCGCCGGACGGGTATTTCGTAGGGAAAGAGGCTACCTCAATTTTGGTCCCTGCGCAGGCGATTCTCATTAGCGAAAGTGCTTCAGGCTTGTTGTCTTCAATACCAATGACAACCGTCGCGGGATTGCCGAGCAGGTGCGCGAGTATTTCAACGCCGGTGCGAATCTCGTCGGCCTTTTCGCGCATCAGCATGTCATCGGCGGTAATGTATGGCTCACACTCAGTACCGTTGATGATTAGCGTGTTGATGGGACGTTGACCGTCCAGTTTGACCGCTGTAGGGAAGCTTGCGCCACCTAAACCAGCAATGCCCGCGCTACGAATGATATCAAGTAGTTCGCGCTTTCCTAATGACTGCCAGTCTGTTCTTCGCTTGGTGGTTATTTGGGTGTCGAGACCATCCGCCTCCAGTATGACGGCGATATCCTTGAGCCCACTGGGGTGGCTAACAGGGTGGTAGTCAATTTCCTTAATGGTGCCAGACGTTGGCGCGTGAACGGAGGTTGACATAAATCCCGTGGAAACGCCGATCACCTGGCCTTTAAGTACCTTGTCGCCAATCTCGACGCACACGGTTGCGGCCACACCTATATGTTGCTTAAGCGGGATAATATACTCGCTAAAAATGGGTAGTGACTGGATCTCCTGCTGATTCGAGAGCGACTTTTGCTCCGGCGGGAAGACGCCGCCAGGGATATCATGAATAATTCGCATTAGCTAATGACTCCCCGTTTGTCGGTGGCGATAAGATCCGGTTGCTTCCAACTCCAGGTATTAATATCTTCATCAATTTCTAGCAAGTCGATACAGTCAACTGGACAAGGTTCTACGCAGAGATCACAACCCGTGCACTCATCTACGATCACAGTATGCATTTGTTTGGCCGCACCGAGGATTGCATCTACCGGACAGGCTTGTATGCACTTAGTACAACCAATGCATTCATCTTCTCGGATGTAGGCAATTACACGCTTATCCTTTTCCTCTCCGTGACTCTCGTCAAGCTCGGGTGCTTCAACACCCAGTAGCTCTGCTAGTTGGTTGACGGTTGTCTGACCACCTGGCGGACATTTGTTAATGGCATCTCCATTAGCAATTGACTCGGCATAGGGTTTGCAACCAGGGAATCCGCACTGCCCGCATTGAGTTTGTGGCAATAAATTATCAATCTGATCCACGATAGGGTCGCCATCGACTTTAAATTTAACTACGGCATAGCCCAGTACAAGCCCGAACAATACTGCCAGAAGAGAGAGTGCAAACAGCGAGCTTGAGATGGTTGATTGGGTGAGTAAATCGAACATGATTACACCATACCCGCGAAGCCCATGAAGGCTAGCGACATCAAACCGGCGGTAATCATGCCAATGGCGGCACCTTGGAATGGTGCTGGCACGTCGGCAACGGCAAGCCTCTCACGCATCGCACTAAAGAGTACCAGCACTAGGGAGAAACCAACCGCCGCACCAAAGCCGTATAGCGTTGACTCCAAGAAGGTGTGCGCCTTCTGAGTGTTTTGTAACGCCACACCTAGTACCGCACAGTTGGAGGTGATTAACGGAAGAAATACACCCAGTACACGGTAGAGCAATGGCGAGGTCTTTTCAACGAACAGCTTGGTAAACTGAACGACACCTGCGATAACCACGATGAAGGCAATGGTTTGCAGGTACTCAAGTTCTAGCGGAATAAGTAGCCAGGTGTTCACCGCATAGGAACAGATTGCGGCAAGCGTGAGTACGAAGGTTGTTGCGCCACCCATGCCTATCGCAGTTTCGAGCTTATTAGACACGCCCATAAACGGGCACAGTCCCAAAAACTGCACAAGTACGAAATTGTTAACTAAGATGGCACCAATTAAGATGACGAAAAAGTCTGCCATAAGTCCCTGTTAGATTCTGCGGTTAATGGCGCTAAGTTTAGCGCCTAGCCTTATGCCTAGCAATAATATAAAAGGTATTGCCTTATAACTATTTACTATCTAGCGATCACTTAATTCGCATGCCTGGGATGGCACCGCTATCGGGGCTCAATAGGTAGATTTCGTCGCCACCCGGGCCGGCGGCGGCAACCATGCCTTCCGAGACTCCGAAGCGCATCTTCCGCGGCGCCAAATTTGCTACCAATACGGTCAACCGGCCAACCAGGACTTCGGCGTTATAGGCCGATTTGATCCCGGCGAAGACATTACGCTGTTCACCACCGAGGTCGAGGGTAAGTTGTAATAGCTTATCGGCGCCTTTAACGGACTCAGCCGCCACAATTTTTGCAACGCGAAGATCGACTTTAGCAAAATCATCAAAGCTAATTTCTTCGGCAAGTGGATCAGCATCGAGTTGACCATTGCTGGCGAGTGTCTCAACTTCGGGTGCAGGTTGGAGTGCTTCGAGTGCGGCCTTAGCATCATCCATCATGGCATCAATGGCCGGCTGTTCTAAACGTTTTAACAGCGGGCTGAAGGTGGCAATTTCATGGTCAGCGAGCCAAACGGGCCCCGTTTTCCAACAGCTAGGGCGTTGCAAGAATTCGCCTATCTTCTCCGCCGTCACTGGGAGCACCGGTGCCAACCAAGTTGACAGTGCAGCGAACATGTTGAGTGACTGGACGCAAACCGCTAGGGCCTCAGCCTGAGTTGCTTCAGACTTTGCTAAAGACCAGGGTTGGTGTTGGGCGATATATTGGTTGGCGAGATCGGCTAATGCCATAATTTCCCGCATGGCCTTACCATATTCGCGAGCTTCGTAGTGCGCGGCAATGGAACTGTCAGCAGTGGTGAATTGTTCCCAGAGCGAGGTATCGTGGGGTGCACCGCTAAGTTTTCCAGCGCCCAGTTTGTGGACAAATTTGGCCGTACGACTGGCGATGTTGACCACCTTACCAACGAGGTCAGAATTGACTCGCTGCATAAAATCTTCAAGGTTAAGGTCAATATCATCTACGCCAGCAGATAACTTCGCGGCAAAGTAGTAGCGAAGGTATTCGGGGTTCATGTGATTTAAGTAACTGCGAGCGTTAATAAAGGTCCCACGAGACTTAGACATTTTTTTACCATTCACCGTCAAGAATCCATGGACATTAACGCCAGTGGGTAAACGGTAGTTAGCCGAGTGCAACATTGCTGGCCAAAACAGAGCGTGGAAGTTGACAATATCCTTGCCAATGAAGTGATAGAGTTCAGTTGTGGCGTCCGCTGACCAGTACTCATCGAAGGATAGATCACTGCGCTGATCACAGAGGTTTTTGAAACTTGCCATGTAGCCAATTGGCGCGTCCAACCAAACATAGAAGTACTTGCCTGGCGCTCCGGGGATTTCGAAGCCGAAATAGGGTGCGTCGCGAGAGATATCCCAGGCCTGAAGGCCACTGTCCAACCATTCAGACAGCTTGTTAGCCACTTCGGTTTGCAGGGTGCCAGAGCGAGTCCAGTGTTTTAGAAAATCGCTGAACTGAGGCAGGTCAAAAAAGAAATGTTCGGACTCTTTTTCAACGGGCGTTGCACCTGAGAGCGTTGACACGGCATTGATTAAATCCGTAGGCGAATAGGTAGCGCCGCAGCTCTCACAATTATCGCCGTATTGATCTTCGGCTTTACAGCTTGGGCAAGTACCTTTGATATAACGATCAGCGAGAAAAATATTTCGCTCTGGGTCAAACGCTTGGGTGATGGTTTTACGGGTAATATGCCCGTTCGCTTCAAGCGCTAGATAAATCTCCTCGGAAAGCGCTTTGTTTTCATTAGAATGGGTAGAATGAAAATTATCAAAGCCAATATGAAAGTCAGCGAAGTCCTGTTCGTGTTCCGCTTTCACCGCGGCAATCTGTTCCTCGGCGCTACGACCAAGTTGCTCTGCTTTAAGCATAATTGCGGTGCCGTGAGCATCGTCAGCGCAAACGTAGGTACAGCCGTTCCCGCGCATTTTCTGAAAACGTACCCAAATGTCCGTTTGAATGTACTCAACCAAGTGGCCTAGGTGAATCGAACCGTTGGCGTAGGGTAGGGCACTCGTGACGAGGATTTTACGAGGTAACGTTGACATGCGTTCGGGTAACTCCATTCGATAAAAGGGCAGGACAATTTAAGCGAGATTTTAGCCTAATTGCTCGCTCCTTGAAACTAAACTAGCGGTTTTAAAGGTTGAAATTTCGCTCCACAACGCCATTATGGCGGAAGTCACTACAATTTCTCCACGGAGCGCCCTATGATTAGCCGCGAAAAACTTACTGAGGCCCTTTCAAAACTCCAATTTGGAACCCATCAACAACCGCTAGTCAACTGGCTTTCTGAGACCGAACTTAGCGATACCGCTTGCCGATTAGTCTTTAGTTTCCCTTGGCCATGTAAATCACAGTGGGAAGGCTTAAGTCAGCGAATTGCCGTAGCGATTGATGAACTCGTTGAACATCGGGATTTGACGATTGAATTTGCAATTAGCGTACCGCAGCTGGCGATTAAAGCGGAGCGACCGTTAGTAGCGGGTGTGAAGAATATTATTCTGGTGGCTTCGGGAAAAGGCGGAGTGGGTAAATCAACGACCACTGTAAATCTGGCCCTGGCACTGCAGGCGGAAGGCGCGAAAGTTGGCGTATTAGATGCTGATATCTATGGGCCTAGTATCCCAACAATGTTGGGCGTTGCCGAGGGGACTCGGCCAAAGGTGCAAGCGTCCAAGCATTTCGAACCGGTCGTCGCAGCGGGTCTGCAAACCATGAGTCTTGGATATCTTACCACGGAGAAGACGCCAGCGGTGTGGCGCGGTCCTATGGCGAGCGGCGCGTTGATGCAGATATTGGAACAAACGCTCTGGGATGATCTGGACTACCTTATTGTTGATATGCCACCAGGAACTGGTGATATTCAACTAACTGTTGCTCAGAAGATGGCGGTCTCGGGGGCAGTAATTGTCACCACTCCTCAGGATATCGCGTTGTTGGATGCCAAGAAGGCAATTGAAATGTTCGCCAAAGTTAACATTCCAATCGTTGGTCTCGTTGAAAATATGAGTATTCACACCTGTTCCGCTTGCGGTCATCAGGAGGCTATCTTTGGTAGTGATGGCGGTGAACGTCTGGCTGCCACCTATGACGCGAAGTTGCTGGCTAAGCTGCCTCTTTCCTTAGCAATCAGGCAGTCGGCTGATGCAGGTGAGAATCTCATGGCTAGTAGCGGAGCAGAACAGCAAGCATACCAAGCCCTAGCGCTCCGTTGCGGTGAGGAAGTGGCGATGATGCCCTTGGCTTCAATGCCAGAATTTGTCTTGCTAGATGACTGAGCTAAGCGTGAAGCTGAGGTGAATTAACGGCAGAGTCTTCGTACTTGCCGTTACAGGAACTTCAGCGAGCTAATGTTGAGCGAATAGCTACTATCGTCCTCGGTATAGCGAATGCTCGTCATTACGCCGGCCAGGGCTGGCGCAAGCCAAACCTCAATGGTTTTGTCCTTGTCTTCGCGTCGCTGAATGAAGCGCACGGTGGAGATAGTTTCCCCGTTAATCTGTTGCTCGCTAGAACCCTCGCGAACAAATCGTAATAGGTCCGTTTTTCCACGACGAATGATGGGGATCTCGACGGTGTCGTCGCCGTTAATGGCGGCTAGACTCAGCGCATACTGATAGGAGAGGTTATCAAGGTAGGGTTGCTCAATTGGAATGGTTTTTGCACCATGTCGGTCTTCATAGATCACCGCGCCCGGCGTATTGAAATCAATAGAGCGACTGCGCCGCGAAAGAAAGAAGCGTTGGTCATAGCGGTAACTCTGGGCTTCAATATTCCGATCTTCAACTCGAAATAATGACTCCTCCGCGATGGTTCCAAGTGCGGCCTCTAGTACGGTAGAGAGTGAGCAGTTGTTAAGCTTAGTGTCGGTGTCTTGATGCTCGCAAGAAAAACTCCGCGTGGCGGTGATCTCAAGCCCCGAGTAGCGACCCTGATAGGTCGCTTCATAGGGCTGTCTTGATTCAGCAGCGCTAATAGGTACGTTCCAGAGCAGGGCCAAAAGAAGGGTTGGTCTAGCTAGCTTTGTGATACCTGTTCTGAGGTTTTCCATAGAATTCCCGAATTATCGATGACTTTATTATCGAGTAAAGCGCGGCCGTTCTCATAACGCAAGCGATTATCACAGAACCAGGACACGGCCACCGGGAAAATGTGATGCTCTACGTCAAATAGAATACGCTCCGCAAGGCTCTTGGCGGTCATATCAGGGTCGATGGGTGTTTTACCCTGAATGATTGGTGGGCCACCGTCGAGCTCAGCGGTAACGTAATGGACGGTAGCGCCAGCAAACTCATCACCGGCGTCGATCGCACGCTGATGGGTGTTTAATCCGGGATACTTGGGCAGCAGGCTCGGATGAATGTTTATCAGCTTGCCAAGATATTTGTCGACGAATACCGGCGTCAAAATACGCATAAAACCCGCGAGAATAATGAGGTCAGGCGCAAAGGCATCTACGGCTTCGGAAAGTTGCGCTTCAAACTCTTCGCGCGATCCAAACTGAGTGTGGTCAATCGCAACACTCTTAATTCCATGCTCCTCAGCTCGCGTTAAGCAGCGGGCAGTTGGGACGTTAGAAATAACGCCCACAACATTCCCAGCAAACGCATTGCGTTGGTCGGCGTCAATAATAGCCTGCAAGTTAGTTCCGCTACCTGACGCCAATACGATGATTCGTTTCATCAAACGTTCTCCAGCACCACTTCGCTTGCCGCATCGGTGGTGATTCGGCCGATAATGGTACCGGGTTCACCTGCAGCCGCGAGAAGTGCTAGCGCCTTGTCCGCCTCATCGGCACCCACCACAACGGTCATGCCGATACCACAATTGAAGGTGCGGTAGAGTTCGGTAGCTTCAATGTTGCCTTCACGTTGGAGCCATTCAAACACCGGAGGAAGCGTCCAGCTGCTACAGTCGATGACGGCTTGAGTGCCTTCAGGTAGAACTCGCGGGATATTCTCTAATAGACCACCACCGGTAATGTGAGCCAGAGCCTTAAATGGCTGCTCACGATGCGCTTGAAGGAGTGCTTTAACGTAGATACGGGTTGGCGCCAGCAAGGCGTCAGCAAGGGTGGCGCCATCGAACTCAGAATCAAGCGTCATAGCACTGCGTTCAAGCACTTTGCGGATAAGTGAATAGCCATTGGAGTGAGGGCCTGATGAGTTGAGGCCGATAATGACATCACCCGCGGCAACACGGCTACCATCGATGACTTCATCGCGCTCTACGATACCGGTAGTGAAACCGGCGAGGTCGAAATCATCGCCATCATACATACCCGGCATCTCGGCAGTTTCTCCACCAATCAGTGCGCAGCCTGCTTGGATGCAGCCCTCGGCGATACTTTTCACCACCTGTTCAGCCACATCAAGGTCTAGCTTTGCGGTAGCGTAGTAGTCGAGGAAGTAGAGTGGTTCTGCACCGGCAACTACCACATCATTAACACACATCGCCACTAAGTCGATGCCAATACCGTCGTAACGCTTGGCATCAATGGCAAGACGGAGCTTGGTGCCGACGCCATCGGTACCGGAGATTAATACTGGCTTGCGGTAGCCTTCGGGCAGGGCGAAGGCACCACCAAATCCACCAAGACCACCCAGTACTTCTGGGCGAGATGTGGCTGCGCAGGTAGCTTTGATACGATCGACGAGCTGATTGCCAGCGTCAATGTCTACACCGGCATCGCGATAACTTAAAGGGGTCTTGTTTGACATAGCTATTTCCGTGTGAAGTGCGCAACTTAGGCGCAGCAAAATATGATTAATGGCGCAAAGTTTAACGTGAGATAAGCAATATTGAAGTGATTGGGTAATACTACCGCGATACATGAATCACCGCATAAACTGTGAGAAAAGTCGGGCTTTAGGGAGTTTACGAGCTGTTGCCTTGATTTAAAGCTTGCTAAACTACCGGCATGATGAATAAGGAAGTTTTGCTGTGAAAGCATTCATAACTGCAATTATTGTGGCAGGGTTAACGCTGGGGTTAATGTCAACGAGCCAAGCGGCTGTGGTTGATACCAGTGTCATTGTTGAAGATCGGAGTCAGCGGGTCCGAGCCGAGGCGATCACTCAGGCCTTTGAACAGGTGCTGAGATCTCGGACCGGTAACACGGGCATGTTGGATGAGTCCTTAGCGGCGCTATTAACTCGTAGTAGTCAATTTGTTGACAACTACGCGTACTCAACGAATGAAGAAGGGTTTACTCAGCTTGATATTCGCTTTCAGGAGCGAAAACTGCGACAGGCGTTGGTCGAAGCGAATGTAGCCTATTGGCCTGATCAGCGGTCAAAGACGCTCGTCCTGTTAGCGCAAGTCACTACCGCTAACCGATCGCCGCAGTACTTAGGTGATGATGAGCCGTTGATGGCTTCGATGAATGACGCTTTCATACGCTATGACCTAGAGATGATCACCCCAATTTGGGATCTCGAGGATCGTATCATTGTTAGTCCTCAACAGATTTGGGCGCATGATCGGGAGCGGGCGGTAGACTTGGCGACTAAGTATGGCGCTAGTTGCGTTTTAACCGGGGCCGCGTACCTAGATTCGCAAGCGCGCTATCGTATTAGTTGGTCGTTAGACTGCGCTGGAGAATTTCGCCGTAGGCAGTTGGGCGCTTTGGATGTTGAGGGCGCAGCTAATCAAGGGCGCAATCTCGTTGTGAGTCAGTTGGTAGCGCAGCAAGCGGTGGATCTCAGTGGTGAGCCACAAGCACTCTCGGTTGCCGTGGCTGGGCTTCAGGATTATCCCTCAGTGACAGCGCTGCGTAGCTATCTGGATGAACTGCTTCAGGTACAAAGCTATCGGATTCAATCCATCTCTCCTGCCGGACTTCAAGTAGAACTCTCTCTCGTTGATGAGCTCAGTAAGTTTCGCCAACGACTGCAGCGCGACGGAAAGTTACAGCGAATTGACGATGAACATTACCAGTGGGTTGCGATGAATGTGGAATGAACGCCCTCAGCAACTTGCGCTGGACGTTAATCTTAATGATGAGCCCACGCTCGATAACTTTTTTATCGGTGCTAGCCAGACTCGTGGAATTGCCGTCCAGAGTGTTCGTCAACAACCTACCCCAATCGGTGACTTTCTCATTTATTTGTGGGGGCCGGCAGGGGTAGGGAAGAGTCATTTGGCGCAAGCGTCAGCCAATGCCTTCGCGAAAGAGGGCCGATCAGCGGCGTTTCTGCGCTCGTCAGAAGACATTGTCGCCTATGCTGCGTACATTGAGCAGCAGCCCCATGAACTGGTTATCATCGATGACCTTCAGCATTACTTAGGCTCCGAAACAATCGAATCGGCGTTGTTTGAAATCTACAATTGGCTTCGCGATACCGGTAGACGATTGTTGGTTACCGCAGACGCGTCGCCTCGCCACCTAAATACCGCGATTGCTGATTTGAAGTCGCGGTTAACCTGGGGAGGGATCTTTCACTTAGAGAAGTTAACGGACGAAGAGCTTGCTAGTGCGCTTCAGCAACGTTGTAGTAACCGAGGCATGAAGCTCAGTGATGAAATCGCCACCTATATTATCCACCGCGCCCCGCGCGATGCCAATGTGATTTTCGCTGTGTTAGAGCGGCTCGATTCACTTACGCTTGAGCAGAAGCGGCTGCTCACGATACCATTCGTGCGAGAGGTTATGGGTTGGTAATGCATGGTATTTATTTGTAGGCCAAAGTTTTAAGCTGTTGCTTTTACTCTGCATCGCATTAATCCACAACACAAGTATCGCCATTACCATTCAAGCATTGCGTTAACATTTGCTCAGAAGCCAAAGGATTTGCTTGGCTCTATAGAGGCTGTCTGAGATAATTGCGACGAGTTAATTTCTATTTTAAAGGTGTTTCGTGTCCAAGATTGGCTTGTTTTTCGGCAGTGACGAAGGTAATACCGAGGCGGTTGCCGCGCGTATTGCCGCACGTTTTGAAGATGATGTGGTTGATATATTCGATATTGCCGATGTGTCTCAGCTCGAGTTCTCGCACTATGAGACCATAATTTTAGGAATTCCAACATGGGATTTCGGACAAATTCAGTCGGACTGGGAAGAGTTTTGGGACGATGTTAGTGAAGTCGACTTCACTGGGAAGGAAGTGGCACTCTTCGGGCTGGGCGATCAATTTGGTTACGGTGACTATTTCCTCGATGCGATGGGTATGCTCCACGACGTCATTATCGCTAGAGGTGCCACCATGGTAGGCCATTGGTCGGTGGAGGGATACGATTTTGAAGCCTCAAAGGCGTTGACGGAAGACGGCCTGCGTTTTGTCGGACTGGCGCTTGATGAGGATCAGCAGGAGGAAATGAGTTGTCAGCGCATTAATCAGTGGTGCGAGCAGATTTCCCTCGAATTTAGCGAGCTCTTTCTTACTCAATCAGTCGAGGATTAAGCGCTTCGTTCACTGAGTAACTATCTACTCGGTCACAAAAATGATTTTTGGGTCCAAAAAACGTCAGCCACGGGTCGCTCAATTGAAATGAGTCTATTAAGGTAGTTGTATAAATTATCTTCTTAAACTAATGCCAATATTGGGTGGGTGGTTATGAATCGTGAGGTGATCCAAAAGCTGCGCGTACAAGACGGAGGCCTTTTCCGGGCACTCTTTGTACCAACAGGCCTAACGATTGATGCCAATGAACTCCCTAAAGGGGTTAAGTTGGCTACCGGGCAGGAGAAGGTTAGCAGTGTACTGTGTTTCTCAGAGTCACTGGTTGACCTCGAAGCGCATTTGCGTGCTGCGCGTGAAAACCTCGAAGATAATGCCAATTTAACCTTGGCACTTCCTCAAGACCTTTATCTTCAGATTAGCCCGCGTAGTGATGCTGTCCGTGAATTGATGGCAAGCGGTTTTCGAATGATCGCTCATTTTCAATTGCTGGCAGGTTATAAGGCCATTCGCTTTAGTCGCCGAATAACCCAGGGAAAGACGAGTCGTATCGGTCTTGATGAACTGGAACGCTCCAGTCGTCAAATTCGTGCACGCTACGCCCAACTTGCCTAGTCGTCTCAATTATCTCAATTATCTCAGTTATCTCAGTTATCTCAGTTATCTCAGTTATCTCAATTATCTCAGTTATCTCAGTTATCTCAATCGTACCTTCGGTATAAAGAGCTTCACCTTTGCTTGCTCTATTTTCGTCTCCAGGCCCAATCGTCTCGCTCGCATCTAAACCGCTTTGTATTCTTTAGCTCCAGGCTCCTTTATATTCTCTATCTCCAGGTACCTTTCTACCATTATTCCTAAGGGCGTCTTCATTATCCCGAAGGGCCTCTTCATTACTCTTCGTAGTCATTCACCAGTTACCACTTCAGTCCCTGTCAGCTGGCACGGGTAGTAATGTGAAACCACCCAATCCCCCTTCGTTCGTGCGTCATTTTTTTAAAGTTCGCCACTTCTCAACACTGGAGCTCAACAACTCAATGCCTTAAAGTAGTCACATCAAGGAGAGCGTATGAGCAATAACGAAATTACTTTATTCCATGAACTTATCGGTGATCGAACTAAGCCAGTCATGGTGCTAGTCCAAGGTCTTGGATTGCCATCTCTATCTTGGCACCGTGAGCTGGTGGACGCCATTATCGATGCCGGATTCTCGGTACTATTACTCGATAATCGAGACTGTGGGCTGTCAACTGTTTTGCATCACCACGGCTCACCCAATGTTGCCAAAATGATTATGCGAAAGCTCATTGGTCTCCAGGCGGGTTCTAGTGCCTATACCTTAGCGGAGATGGCTGCAGACGTGGTTGGCTGTTGTGATGAGCTAGGCATCAAGGAATTCCATATTGCGGGCGTCTCAATGGGCGGAATGATCGCTCAGACGGTTGCCATCAACTATCCATCACGGGTGCTGTCCCTGTGTTCCATTATGTCTACCACTGGCGAACGACGATATAGCGTGCCTAAGGCGGCGGTTAGACGCGCCGTCATCGCACCTCAGCCAACGGATAGAGAAGGGCGGATTGAGCAGGCATTGAAGTTTTGGCAAGTGATCGGTTCGCCAGCATTTCCAACGGATGAGGAGCTATTACGTCAGCGCTTAGCCGCTAACTACGATAGGGGCTTCTATCCAGACGGAACAATGCGTCAGTTGGCGGCAATTATCGCTAGCCCACCGCGCTTCAAATCCTTACAGCAGAGTAGCGTGCCGGGATTGGTTATCCATGGAGATTGCGATCTATTGGTACCGTTGAAGGGCGGTTTACGTACGGCAAAGGCCTTAGGCGTGGCGCCCATGGTGATTGAGGGAATGGGGCACGATCTACCCATGCAATTGCTGGATCGTTTCGCCGCAGCAATGACCAGCCATGCGTCACGAGCAGAAGATTGCAAGGCCGGCTAGCAACTAAACGAGGCGTCAGCGAACTGAACCGCTGACGCACTCGCGCAAAGCGCTAATGATTATAAGCTGAAGAATTCCAGAGTGTCTTCGAAACCTTCGTAGCTGGATTTTGGTCCAACAATAGCTACTGACGGTTTCGTGTCCTTTAGGTACTTCGTTGCAACGCGCTTAAGCTCCGCGGCGGTCACATTGAGCACATTCGTTCGAAACGCTTCGCGATGCTCCGGTGAACGACCATGTAAATACTGTGATAGCGCCTGTTTGGCTTCGCCCGCGGGCGACGCTGGTTTGTCGAGCGAGCTAATAACCCCCAGGATTGACTCTTCGACTTTATCGAAGCTAAGTTCCGTATCAATCAGCCATTCAATGGAGGCATAGAAGTCGTCCAGTGTTTCTTGGGTGCGTGGGTCCCGATAGCTGAAGAATTTAAATACCGCGTTCGCATTATCTTGGTTTGCTCCACCGCCATACGCGCCGCCTTGTTCACGCAGTGCGCGATGCAGGAAGCCATTTCGCAGCACGCCGCCAAGTACCGTTAAGGCCGCAGCGTCTTGGTGTGCAGAAGTGACGGTTGGGAAGGCCAGGGCACAGAAATTCACCTGCGCGTTGACGGCCCAGAAGCTGGAATTCACGGTTCTGACTTTCGGTAACGACCACTCGCTAGCGTGTTGTTGTTCGCTGGCAATCTGGAAGTTAGCGAGCGCCTCGCGGTACGCCGCTAAGTATTGCTGTTCGCCCACCACTGCAACCACTGGTGTGACCGCGGTGAGTTTTTGGTAGAGGTGTTGAAGCTCTTGGCAGAATAACGCCAATTCAGCGGCATCGGCTAAGCGCTCGTCGAGCAGCTTTGTCGCTTTGATTCCTGCTAGTCCCGAGGTGGCGAATTGCATGGCCGCTAGACCATTTGCTGTCGCCGACGCCGCGCCCATAGCATAGGCATGGCCATTGCCAGCAACGCTTGATTCCTTGCGCGAGCGCGTTTGTGACATCAGATCGCGAACTCGCTCGTGTTCGTCAAAACGAACCTCAGTGAGGGTACGCTGCATTAGTGTAGTGAGCTCGTTAACGTAGCGACGAAGCCCTTTTCCAGAGAGGACGAGGTAGGCGGATGAAGCCTGTTCGTCAAAGGCGTTATTGCGAATGCTAGTGAAGGCATGAAGGCCACCGCTGCAAGCGGTATGCAGGTTCTGTACATGCAGATAGTCATCGTTACCTAAGCCAAGTTCGGAAAGGATGTTACAGAGGAAGGGTAATATCTGACGTTCCGATTCGGTGAGCTCGGGCAGCGCAATAATAGCCTGAAGATAGACAAGGCCATTGGTGCCGGCTTCGTATTCATAGGCGGTGACGCTCTTACCTTGATATTCAAGGCGCGCAGGCTCATGGATGCTAGCGGGTACGTCGGCGATGCCAACCTTAGGAAGCGTGCCGGGATCATCTTCAGCGTTCTGGCGGTCTTGAAGGCGTTGTGACTGTTCCACAATTGCCGTAACCTCTTGCTCGCTTAACGCGGCGGCAATCTCATCGAGACGCGTTTGCTCGGCGGCATTTTGCGCTTCGGCCAACTTGGTATCTGGTTCAACGCAAAGCGTTAATCGATGCGTATTGTCAATGAAGAGTCGTTGCAAGGTCTCGCCAACAAAGTTGGGATCCTTAAGGTCTTCGCGAAGCTGATTGAGCGAGCGGTCCAAATCTAATACCGCAACGGGATCGCCACGATGGGTAGCGCTGCCAAGCGAGGTCAGGATAAGTTGGAGTCCGTAGGGGTAGCCGTCTCCGCCCACTTCACGTTGTTGGAGTTCGAGTTGATCGATACAGGCGTTAATACGCTCGGGGGCAAAACCTTCGCTGATGGCCTGCTGAATTGTGGCGAGAATTTCGCTTTCAATGGCATCCCGATCCGTTGCCTCACAGCCTTCCATGCCGGCGACAAAGATAATCTGTTTCTGGCTGTCCTCAATACCGTTGAGCGGTGAGGGCGACTTACCAAGCGCTGAGGTCTCTAAGAGTTGCTGCAACGGGCTAGCACTATTCTCATAAAGTAAACTTGCCATGAGCTGAGCACGCAGTGCTTCCACGGGATCAGTGGACTCGCCTAATAACCACGCAACCACCACATGACTCTTATCTTCATCATTTTCAGCGGTGTAGACATCGTTAACGGTTAATGGTGCTGTGAAGGGTTTTTCACTGTCGACCTTGATAGTCTCATCAAGACGATCGAAACGACATAGCGCCTGATCTTCGAAGCGCTGCTGAAGCTCACTGACAGGAAGTGAGCCAAAGGTCATAAAGATGGCATTACTTGGGTGATAGTGAGTGCGGTAGAACTGTTTGAGCTGCTGGTAACTTAAGTCGGGGATTTCTACCGGGTCACCGCCGCTGTTGAAATGATAGGTGTTGCTGGGATGGAGGTGCTTACAGAGAGACTGCCAAAGCTGTGAAGGGACTGAGCTCATAGCGCCTTTCATCTCATTATACACCACCCCTTTGAATTGTAGCGGTGAGCTTGGGTCATCCCATTTTTCGAATTCTAATCGGTGGCCTTCCTGGAGAAAATCAAGTTCGTCTAGACGCGAGAAGAAGACGGCGTCGAGATAGACATCAAGGAGGTTATTAAAGTCCTTGGTGTTGGTACTGGCGAAGGGGTAAGCGGTCCAGTCTGATGAGGTGAAGGCGTTCATGAAGGTGTTCAGTGAACGACGAATCATCATAAAAAACGGGTCACGGACCGGGTACTTTTCACTCCCGCATAATGCGGTATGTTCGAGGATATGGGCAACACCCGTGGAGTCTGTGGGGACCGTTCTCAGCGCGACCAAAAACACATTCTCATCACTATCTGCTTGGATGTGAATATGCTGAGCCCCAGTACTAAGATGGGTAAACTCTTGGACGGTGATGTTTAGCGAATCAAGGTGCTGTTCGCGAACAAGTTCAAACGCTGGATGATGGTTCATAGATGCCTATTGGAATGATTTAGATGTAACACATATTGTAGTTAAGCTTCAGCGCAAAAGATACGCTCAATCAGGGCGGAAACGGGATAATTCTTCCTGCCAATTATGAAAATTTCGCGTCAGTGTTGCGCCAGTTTCTGGTTCGCCTAGTAGTTGGCACGCAGCCGCTGCAGCCTCAATGGTGGCTAAGTGTTGTTCGCTAGGAGCTGATCTAACGGACCACTTTGTGGTGCTATTAACGGTGAGAATAGGAAGTTGTTGGAGTAACGAGCTATTCAAAAGCATCTTGAGCGCTTTGCGCCAGGTAGCGTCAATGACCCATATGCGCTGCAGCGAATTGAGTGCGTGCGTTGTATTGTCAACGATGGGGTTATTAACCAGTGGGTGCTGAACGAAGAGTAGGGCCTGGGGAGTCCCGTCGTGAACTAAACTCTGCAACGCAGAGTGATCGCTAAAGTCTTCGCCAATAACTGGCCGTACCCCAAGACTAGTGGCCAACAAGCGACCCGTGTTCTTGGCGTGCTTAGCCTCAGTGGGGTGCTGTAATATTTGCCATTGCAACGCTGAGTCAGCCTGAGTGGCGAGTTGGCAGATACAGCGAAAGCCCTGGCACCGTTGACACCATTGCTTCATTCCCAGCCCTCAAGCTTCAACTTGTATAGGGTTGACCAGTTCTTCCCAGTAACAAAGAAGTGGCCATCCTCCGGATCGAAGGCGATACCGTTGAGGGTGTGATGGCGTGTAATACGCTGTTGTTCGCCCTGGATATCTCTCAGGCCTGCTAAGTCATAGCTTTGCATTACTTCACCGCTGTTGGCATTTATGGCGAGTAATTTCTCGTTCATCCAGACAAAGGCAAAAATGGTGTTACCTACCCACTCCAATTCGTTCAGATAGTGCCAACTGTACACGCCTTGGCGAACCGAAATAGTCCGCTGTAATTCGCCCTGGTGATTCCATATTCGCAGCGAGTCCGAGCCATCGGAGACCACAATTTCTGATTGGTCTGGGCTGAGCGCCAACCCCCAGCCTTCATGGTCGTAGCGGAAGGCGTTGCGGCGATTGCCGGTATTGAGGTCTATCCAAAAAGCTTGCCCGCGCTGCCAGCTCAGCCACAGGAGTTGGTCGCCAATGACCACGGAACCCTCGCCAAAGTACTGTTTTGGTAGGGTGGCAACGGAGCCGCTGGGAAGTTCACCTGGCGCATAGCGGAGTACCCGAGACAAACCATGCTTACCGGTGGTTTCTACGAGTTCCCCGTTAACATAGTTTAATCCCTGGGTGAAGGCATGGCTGGGGTGAGGGTACTCAGCAATCACCTGCCAGTTCGGTGGCGTAGTATCCTGTGCTATCACTAGCTGGTAGTGGGTGAAAGCCACGAGTGCGATCATCAATGGTGCTAGCTTAACCCGTTTCATAAACTCACTCCGCGAAAAATATCACGCATCAGGAAGCGGGCGGGATGAATCGCCCGTTGCAAACGCTGACTCAGCGGCGAGGGTGCGTTACAGATCATTGAACTAATCATTTCCGCTACCATGGGCGTGCTGTTTAAGCCCTTTGAACCGTGGGCGATGTTAAGCCATAGGCCAGGTTGGTAGTGTCCATAGTTGCGTATATCCATGCGTCGATTCTTACGCAGTGGGGCAAAGGTTTCAACCATTTCACGGTATTGCGGCACAGGCCCTGCAATGGGCAGGTAATCCGCTGATGCACAGCGAAAAGCAACGCGGGCGTCGAGTTGAGTGAGGTTGGCGTGCTCAGCTTGCAGTTGGGGCGAGAGTTGAGCCACGAGGTGGCGGTTGTGAGCGGACTCCTCAAGGCGATGCGCTGGGTCAAGATCGTCTACCACGAAACTCGCGCCGATAGTGGCGGTACCGTCGCCATCGGCGGCTATATAGCCTTCGCCAGTGAGGGTAGTACGAAGCTGGCGGACAATATCCCCTTGAACTCGGTCTATTTGTCCGCGAATAGTTCGAGTTTTTAGTGGGAGTAGAGGGTCTAATAACGCGTGGGCGTCGTAGGCTGTACAAAGCACTACTTGATCGAAGTGCGGGCTGTCCAGCGTTGGCTGGCTCTGCAGTGCCCATTGTTGTCGATCAGAACAAAAGTCGAGTTGTGCCACTGTGGTATTGAAGTGGGTGGTTATCAAGCGCTGATTGGCGATAAGCTGCCGGCAAACTTCAGGTGGCGTCATCCAAGTGCCCTGGGGAAACCACAATGCGTTGGAGCGAATAGTCATTCCCGACAATTTAGAGGCTTCTGCTTGATCGACCAGTTGCACTAATTCCGGTTGCTGGATGAATCGCTGACCCACAAGGCGCTGCAGCGTTGCGTCCTTATCGTTCTTCGGGAGTTGCAGCACACCGCTCCAGGGCGCGCTGATGTCAAGCTGGTGGCGATAGTAATGCTGGGCGAACTGATAGCACTGCAGTGCCAAATCACTAAGCGGCTCTTTGCGATGCGAAAACTTGGTATAGAGCACGCCCTGGGGATTTCCCGAAGCGGCTTGCGCCGGCGCGGCATGACGATCAAAGAGACTCACGGCAATGCCGCGGGCCGCTAAGCGCGCTGCAGTTTGGCAGCCGGCAAGTCCCGCACCAATAACGGCGACACGTTGAGGAAGAGGTTGTGAGGGAAAGCTCCACCAGGGCGCTTCGTGCTGAGAACTCCGAGTGGTAGCGGGGCTAATAGGCTGCGCTAATTTTTCTCCCGCCTTAGCCGCAAGTACTTCACGTTTGCTATTAATACCACGGCGTTTGCTTAAGCTAAAGCCTGCGCTTTGTAGGTGGTCTCGCACCATACGAGCACAACTAAAGGTAGCAAGCGTGGTGTTGGAGTGACTAAGCACCGCAAGCTGTTGCATAACCTCTTTGGACCACATGTCCGGGTTCTTTGCGGGACTAAAGCCGTCCAACATAATGGCATCAAAGCAGGGTTGCACCCACGCTTGCGTTTGGGGCTGAGCACAGACGATAAGTTGTTCAAGTGCCTGCTCCACCGGCATGAAAATGACCGTCAAGGTGATGCGCGGGTGAATGATCATGGTCTGAGTATCGTCGCAGGCGCTTGGCCAGGCCTGCTGAAGCCATTTAGCTTCGCGCTGATAGTGTTCAAGTGACTGGTGGGCGGCCGCGAGTTCATCGCGAGTGAGCGGAAAGGCCTCAATACTAATGAAGTTTAGATGTGCACACTGGTTATTCGCTAGAAATTGATGAGCGCATCCTAGGAAGTTTAAGCCAGTACCAAAGCCTGTTTCTAAAACGTTGAAGCTACCTCGCTCCAGCGCGCTGAAGCGTCGAGGAAGGTCGTTTCCCTGAATAAAGACGTAATCGGACTCCTCAATACCACCTTCGGTGTTGAAGTAGACATCGTCAAACTGAGGATTAAATGGAGCTCCATTACGCCATTCCATTTGCACTAGACTCCCGTTGGCTGACTAAAAGCTTAGCTTGAAAACTCGTGCTCAAGCTGTTTCAGCCAATTACTTAAACGCGCTTCGCTCAGCTCAAACTGATTTTCGTCATCCAGCGCCAGACCTAAGAATTGAGAGCTGTCATCCGTTAATCCCTGAGATTCCTCGAAGGTATGGCCGCTGGTGGTGGTATAGCCAACCATCTTAGCGCCTGCGAGTGCGAGCTTATCATGAAGATAGCCTAGCGCATCTTGGTACCACTGCGGATAACCAATTTGATCGCCTTGGCCAAAGCAGGCGACTAGGCTGTTACTAAGATCTAAGTCACTAAGTTCATCCCAGACATTTTCCCAGTCTTCCTGCAGTTCTCCATAGTCCCAGGTGGGTATGCCGACAATCAGAAAGCGATAGCCTTCCATCTGCTGGACGTCGTCCTCGGCTACGTTATGGAGCACAACGCGATTCCCGAGGGCTTGCTGGATCTTTTCAGCGGTCATTTCGGTGTAACAGGTACTTGAACCGTAGAAGAGTCCAATTAGATCAGCTGACATACTGCGCAAGCTCCTGGTTAAACCAGCTCATTGCTTCCTCATTAGGTTCAAAGTGCTCGGTGGCATCCAAGGTCAACCTTGGACAAACAACTTGTGCGCCAATATCCTCAAGTGCGAGTTCAAGGGCATTACCGGCTTCAGCAAAGGTGCTGTAGCTGCTATCGCCGAGGGCGATCAGCGCAAATCGCTTGCCCGCGATACGTGGAAATTCCGTGGTGAGTAATTGATGAAAACGATTTAATGGAATAGGGATGTCGCCCGCGCCGGTGGTAGAAGTGACCAGCAGAAGAATACTGTCTTCATCTTCACACCAACGGCTGATAATTTCGGGTTCTTCTACTTCGCTAAGGTGTTCATTAGCGTTGATGAGGTCGTTGGCGATATCACGGGCGGTGCCAGTCACGCTAGCAACGGCGACGAGTACTTTAGCCATGATTACTCGGCTCCTTGGAAATTAAGTTGACGCCATGCTTCATAAACCATGATAGCGGTGGCGTTTGAAAGGTTTAAACTGCGACTATTTGGCATCATAGGAAGTCGCAAGCGCTGCGCAGCGGGGACGGAGTTTCTAACGGTTTCGGGGAGTCCTCGGGACTCGGGGCCGAACACCAGGGTGTCGCCTTCGATAAAGCCCGCTTGGTCGGGTCGTGATGAGCCTTTGGTTGTCAGCATGAAAAGGCGAGTTTCCCCTAGCGCTGCCAAACAGGCATCCCAGTTGGCGTGAATCTTAACATCGCTAAACTCGTGGTAATCCAATCCTGCTCGTCGGAGTCGCTTGTCATCGAGTTCGAAGCCTAGCGGCTCCACCAAATGCAGATAGCAGCCGGTGTTGGCGGCTAAGCGAATAATGTTGCCGGTATTCGGCGGTATTTCGGGTTCGAAAAGTACAATATTTAACATCGTTTCGTGGTTCCGTTGGAGTGGTGTTATTGTATCAGTAATTGATCAACGATCTCTACGTAAAGCACGAGGAATGCAATGTTAAAATTCGTCTTAGTTGTCGCAGCGTTTCTGGCTCCCATCACGTGGGCTTGTGACCAGCCGGTGACAATCAGCAGCAAAACAGTTTCGGGTGCACTGTTGTCTGGAGAGAGCTGTCCGGGTGATACGCTAATGTTCCTAGACCAGTCCTTCGTGGCAGATGAAAAGGGTCTGTTTGTCATTGGTGTGGGCCGCGATATCGTTGGCGAGTATACCCTTTGGCGGACAAGTTCGGCGCAGGAAGAGCCGGTCGCGGTTATCCAAGTCCATGAGCGAGAATATAGCGTATCGATAATTGAGGGTGTTCCTCAGCGAACGGTGACGCCGAGTGCAGAGGATTTGGCACGAATTCGGGCTGAGGGGGCGCTGGTGGCAGCGGCTAAGCTAACCCCAGTTAGTGGTGAATACTGGCGCGCTCCAGCCATCTCGCCCGCGCCCGGGCGTATATCGGGTGTATACGGTAGTCAACGAGTCTATAATGGTACGCCGGGTAGGCCACATTATGGCTTAGATATCGCCGCCCCAACGGGGACCCAGGTTAAGGCGCCTATAGCTGGCGTGGTAGTTTTAGCGGAATCCGATTTGTTCTATTCAGGCGGGACGATTATCATAGCCCATGGTGCTAATCTCACCTCCAGCTTCTTACATCTTTCAGCGGTGAGTGTTGAAGTGGGTGACGTGATTGAGCAGGGGCAGGTAATTGGCGCCATCGGTGCCACAGGGCGCGCGACAGGTCCACATTTAGACTGGCGCATGAACTGGATGAATCAACGCGTAGATACCCAATTATTACTGGAAACGAGCTGGCCGAATACCGGCAGTCGTTCAATAGAAGAGTGAAAGAATATTATGATTGATGAGAAATTATTGAGTATTTTAGTTTGCCCAGTAACCAAGACCTCGTTAGTTTACGATCGCGAGCGTGCGGAGCTCGTTTCGAAAGCTGCAGGGTTGGCCTATCCCATTCGCGATGGCATTCCAGTTATGTTAGAAGCGGAAGCTCGTCGTATTGACGCCAGTGAAATGAGTGCAGGCGCCGAATGAGTACCACTATTTTCGCCAAGATTATTAGCGGAGAAATTCCCGCACCAAAAATTTATGAGGACGAGCATTGCATTGTGATCAATGACATTGCGCCGCAGGCACCTGTACACGTACTTGTGATTCCAAAACAGCCAATTACCATGCTGACCGAAACCACCGCAAGCGATGAAGCCCTGTTAGGGCATTTGATGTTGGTAGCGGCTCAGCAAGCTAGAGAGCTCGGTATCGCCGAGGGTTGTCGTTTTATTGTTAATAACGGTGCAGCTGGTGGGCAAACCGTCTTCCATCTTCACATACACGTGCTCGGTGGCCAAACGCTTAGCGAGCAGGGGCTTTAATCAAGCTCAAAATTTATGATTGCTATGAGCAATAGCAATAGTTTGGCGGCGTGTGCGTCGCTATACTCCATTGATATAGAAAAGAGTGGTTTTTCTCAAAATGAAAAGTGCCGATATCCGTCAAGCTTTCTTAGATTACTTCGCAGCTAAATCGCACCAAGTGGTGCCAAGCAGCTCGCTTATTCCTGGCAACGATCCTACGTTGTTGTTTACCAATGCCGGGATGGTTCCCTTTAAAGATGTCTTTTTGGGCGATGAACAGCGTGGTTACCGTCGCGCCACGAGCTCGCAACGCTGTGTGCGTGCCGGTGGCAAACACAACGATCTCGAGAACGTAGGTTATACGGCTCGACACCACACCTTCTTTGAAATGCTGGGCAATTTCAGCTTCGGCGACTACTTCAAACAAGATGCTATCCGTTTCGCTTGGGATTTTCTGACTAAAGAACTCCGCCTACCCGAAGAAAAACTTTGGGTCACCGTCCACGTATCGGATGACGAAGCGGCAGATATCTGGTTTAACGAGATTGGCATTGATAAGTCGCGTTTCTCTCGCCTAGATGAAGATAACTTCTGGCAGATGGGTGATACCGGTCCCTGTGGTCCAAGCTCAGAGATCTTTTATGACCATGGTGAAGATGTACCAGGTGGTCCGCCAGGAAGCGAAAATGACGATTTAGATCGTTATATTGAAATTTGGAACTTGGTATTCATGCAGTACGAACGTCAGGCGTCTGGTGAGTTAGTGGAATTACCAAACCCTTCTATCGATACCGGTATGGGGCTTGAGCGTATCGCTGCGGTAATGCAGGGCGTTCACAATAATTACGATATTGATATTTTCCAAGGGTTGCTCAAGGCGGCAGCTAAGGCAACCGGTTGTGAGGATCTGACGAATAAGTCCTTGCGTGTTATCGCTGATCACATCCGGTCCTGTAGCTTCCTAATTTGTGATGGCGTTATGCCTTCGAATGAAGGTAGGGGCTATGTGCTACGTCGCATCATTCGTCGCGCAGTTCGCCACGGTTATCAATTAGGGCAGTCTAAGCCGTTCTTTTATACATTAATTGATGCGCTAGCTGAGCAAATGGGCGATGCCTATCCAGAGTTAAATGACCAGCACGACAAGATCGCTGCGGCGCTCAAAGCGGAAGAAGAGCAGTTTGCGCGCACGTTGGAGAAGGGCCTTTCGGTGCTCGACGCTGCGCTTGATAAGCTTGAGGGTACGGTCATTCCCGGCGATGTAATCTTCCAGCTATATGATACCTATGGATTCCCTACGGACCTTACCAACGATTTGGCTCGTGAGCGTGGACTCAGCCTCGATCTTGATGGTTACGAGCAGGCGATGAACGCCCAGCGTGAGCGCGCACGTGCCGCCGGTTCCTTTAAGGTTGATTACACTGACGCCATTAAATTGGATAGTGAAACCGAATTTTGTGGTTACGACGCATTGGCTTCAACGGCTAAGGTTGTTGCGGTGTTGAAGGATGGCGAACAAGTTGCATCACTTTCAAACGGTGACGACGGTATCGTCGTCCTCGACGTCACACCGTTTTACGGTGAATCAGGTGGGCAGGTGGGCGATACCGGTCGCCTGTTCTCAGATTCAGCTGAATTGATCGTAAACAACACAACGCTCGCCTCCGCGAACCAGCTTCACCATATTCACGTTAAGACTGGCGGCGTTAAGGTAGGCGACGAGTTAACGGCAGAGGTGGATTCAATTAAGCGGCGGGCAACGGCGCTGAATCACTCCGCTACTCACCTTTTACACGCCACCCTTCGTGCTGAGCTCGGCGAACACGTGATGCAGAAAGGTTCTATGGTCAACCCAGATCGACTGCGATTTGACTTTGCTAACAATGAAGCGCTTTCGCCAGTAACACTTCGTAAGGTAGAGGCCATTGTAAATCAGCATATTCGTGCCAATACCCCAGTTCGCTCTAAATCAATGTCCATGGATGAAGCCAAAGCTGAAGGTGCTATGGCGTTATTTGGCGAGAAGTACGGTGACGAGGTTCGCGTACTGTCAATGGGTATTGATAACTTCTCCGTTGAGTTGTGTGGTGGTACGCACGTTGATCGAACTGGGGATATTGCGCTGTTCAAAATTGTTAATGAGCAGGGTGTCGCTTCGGGTGTTCGCCGTATCGAAGCGGTAACTGGGAAGGCAGCCTATGACCTCGTAGCGGCGCAAGAATCCTTGTTGGCGCAGCTAGCAGACCAGCTCAAAGCACAGCCGGCGAACCTGTTGGATAAACTTGATCAAGTGTTACAGGGTGCCAAGCGAGTTGAGAAAGAGTTAGCTGGCGCCAAAGCTAAACTTGCGGCAGCCTCTAGTGGTGAGCTGGTTAACCGCGCCGTGGAAGTGGGCGGCATCAAGGTATTGGCAATTCATGTTGAAGGTACGCCAGCGGATGCTCTGCGTGAATTGAGTGATAAATTAAAAGAAAAATTAGGTAGCGGCGTGCTGCTACTTGCTGCGAACGACGGTGACAAAATTGCTTTAGTCGCAGGTGTAACGAAGGATCTCACTGCGAAGCTAAAAGCGGGTGACTTAATGAGATTCGTAGCCCCTCAGCTAGATGGCAAGGGTGGCGGTCGACCTGACATGGCTCAGGGTGGCGGTACCGGACTCGCGAAGCTCCCACAGGTTCTCGCGGGGATTCCAACTTGGGTTGAGGAACAGACTTCCTAAATAACTGATCGACTCATTTAGAGCGAAGAAGTGGAAATATAAGTTAATGAGTTTATTGGTACAAAAGTATGGTGGCACCTCGGTTGGCACGGTTGAACGTATTGAAGCGGTAGCTGACCGCGTTGCGGCAACCCAGCAGGCGGGTAATGATGTGGTGGTAGTGGTCTCAGCAATGAGCGGTGAAACGAACCGTCTTCTCGGTTTAGCAACTGAGCTATCGGACCGACCATCAACACGTGAAATGGATGTTCTGCTATCAACAGGCGAACAGGTCACGATTGCTTTGCTCTCTATTGCGCTTCATAAGCGTGGTGTGCCGGCTATTTCCTTTACCGGCTCTCAGGTGCGTATTCTAACCGATGAGTCGCATTCGAAAGCCCGCATTGAGCACATTGATTGCGAGCGCATAAATGGTGAGCTTTCTCAGGGAAGGGTGGTCGTGGTGGCTGGCTTCCAAGGTGCTGATGAAAAAGGCAATATCACAACGCTTGGCCGTGGTGGTTCGGACACTACCGCAGTTGCCTTGGCAGCGGCGTTACGCGCTGATGAATGTCAGATCTATACGGATGTAGATGGTGTTTACACCACCGATCCCCGTATTTGTGAGGGCGCGCGCCGACTAGAAAAGATTACCTTTGAAGAAATGCTGGAGTTAGCAAGTCAGGGTTCAAAGGTACTACAAATTCGATCAGTAGAGTTTGCTGGGAAGTACAATGTCCCACTGCGCGTCCTATCATCCTTTAAGGATGGTCCTGGAACGCTGATCACGCTAGATCAAGAGGAAGATATGGAAAGAGCTATAGTTTCAGGCATTGCGTTCACTCGTGATGAAGCGAAAGTGGTTGTTCGCGGTGTGCCAGATCAACCCGGTGTGGCTGCACGCGTGCTAGTGCCCGTGAGTGAAGCAAATATTGAAGTGGATGTGATTGTACAAAACTCAGGCGTTGATAATACAACGGATTTAACGTTTACGGTCTCTCGTGGCGATTTAGCGAGAACCCTAGAGGTATTAGGAGGGGTTGTAGAGCGTTTAGGGGCCAAGCAAGTGGAAACCGATGATAGAATTGCCAAGGTTTCAATTGTGGGTGTTGGTATGCGTTCGCACGCCGGCGTTGCAGCGAAAATGTTTAGTGCACTAGCGCATGACAATATTAATATTGAGCTTATCACCACCTCTGAGATCAAAACCAGTGTGGTCATTGAAGAAAGGTACATGGAGTTGGCGGTTCGTGCGCTGCATTCGGCCTTTGAGTTAAGTGGATCTAAAGAGTAGTTAGTAGGCTAAGCTACTGATTTTAATGATAAAAAGCGGCTTTAGCCGCTTTTTTTGTGTCGTTTAGTTTTGTCAAGCTACTTAATTCATTGTTTTTATTAAATATTTTCATTTTTTTAGCTTTCGGGGCTTTGATTTTAAAAACGTTATGGTATTATTCTTTCCGCGTTGGAGAGGTGGCCGAGTGGCTGAAGGCGTGCCCCTGCTAAGGGTATATCTGGGAAACTGGATCGAGGGTTCGAATCCCTCTCTCTCCGCCATCTTTTATTTTAAAAGATGAAACGCAATTGCGCGCTCGTAGCTCAGCTGGATAGAGTACCTGGCTACGAACCAGGCGGTCGGAGGTTCGAATCCTCCCGAGCGCGCCATCTTAAGAAAAAGGGCTTACCTTAACGGGTAAGCCCTTTTTTGTTTGGTGCTTGAAAATATTGCTGTGAGAGAGCTTTTATCTTCAGTACTAGCCTACTTGGAGTCATTCAGCTCCCATCATATTTGCATCATTAGCTATTCATTACTATTCTCAGCTTTTCGGTTCGAACAAAGGTTTCATTGAGTAAATTGATGGCATATTGAACAACTGTTGGTGGTTTCTTGAACACCAAGTAGGGGGTTACTCATAGGTTGTTGTTTTTTCATGATTTTTTTCATTCTTAGTGTTGACGGAACCCATTTGAAACCGTATAGTTCGCCCCACTTGAGAACAACGCGCTCGTAGCTCAGCTGGATAGAGTACCTGGCTACGAACCAGGCGGTCGGAGGTTCGAATCCTCCCGAGCGCGCCATATCAAACAAAAAAGGCTTACCATTTGGTAGGCCTTTTTTGTATCTGGAATATGCGTTCTGATGGCCCAACAGGCCTTTCACTTCAAGATGAATCAGACCTTGTTTTAGTTGCTTGTATTTCACCTTCTGCAGCTGCTGCTATTTTAGCTTCTATATCTTCTACTGAATTTAGCTTCTATATCTTCTACTGAATTTAGTTTCTAGAGCTGTTATATCTTTTATACCTGCTTTCCATTCTCCATTGAAACATTTCGCTGACCCAGCTGCACCAGTAGTACTACAACGGCCAACTAATAATTTTATACCGTTATCTCTAACGAATAACAGTTATTTTAAAAAAAGCCAATTAAGGATGAGCTGATAACCAGAGAGTCTCAATAGGGGTGTGTGGCCACCGCCAGGGATGACTGACTATGAGCGTGCTTATGTTAGGCGGGATAACGGCCAATCTCTTCTAAGAGGGCTGCTTCAAGCAGTTCAGGATCTTTAAGTCGTTTAATCTGCTCAAAGAAGGTAGCCGCTTCGGCATAGTGAGTTTTCAGGTAGGCCAGCCATTGTTTTAGGCGGTGGCCCTGGTGCTTGCGGAGGCCTATGGTCATTTCAGCATACTGAAATTCAAGTATGAAGGGGAGGAGCTCGCCCCAGCTGAATTCGCCACTATCGCTTCGAAGTTCTCTAATTAACCCTGGGTTAGCAAGCAGTCCGCGGCCAAGCATATATTCTGATGCGCCGTTTATGGCATGGCAGGCTTCAAAGGCAGCAACACTTGAGATGTCACCATTTGGCACTACGGGGATTCGGAGCCCATCAGCAATCTCTTTGATGGCTTCCCAATCCGCAGGTGGTTTATAGCCGTCTTTTTTCGTTCGACCATGCACGGTGAGTTTTTCGGCGCCACCTGATTGTATAGCGCTGGCGTTCTCGTGCATCTGAGATCTGTCATTGAATCCAAGTCTCATCTTTGCTGTGACGGGTATGTGCTCCGGTACAGCACCGCGAACCGCGCTAACGATGTTGTAAAGCCGATCTGTATATTGCAGCAGTGCGGCACCGCCGTCCGAGTTATTCACCGTCTTGGCTGGGCAGCCAAAGTTTAGATCAATGCCTATGGCGCCAAGCTCTACTGCCCGTGCTGCGTTGTCTGCCATGGGCGTTGGTTGCCCGCCAAGTAGCTGGAGGACTACGGGTACGCCGCTCTGGGTGTGACTTCCGCTCAGTAGCTCCGGGCAGTTCTTAAAGAATACCTTCGGAGGGTAGAGTTGCGTTGTCACTCTGAGGAATTCAGTAACGCAAAGATCTACGTTGGCGACGCGCGTCAATATATGCCGCATCGTGGCATCTACGACTCCCTCCATTGGTGCCAAGCTAAATTTGATTCCTGAATGGTTTTCGGTGGCTTTATCTAGATAAGTGGTCAATCGAACTCTCGTTATATCTTAAAAATGAACTATCCTCAATTTATATGGAGGTAGTGCCGTGAAATGGATATTTGTTGTCATAGTAGCATGCTTTTTTTGTGCCATGAGTGCAAAAGCGGACCTGCAAGACTCTAAAAGCATTCAGATCACGGTTAACCTCTTGGCTATCGGCGACGAAGCTAGCGCAATGCGGATTGAGCTTTGCAAGCGAGCCAAATACCGAGACTATCCGGCCTGCGAGGAGTTAAGGGTGAAGCAGTCCCTATCAACGTCTGCGAACTCAGCTGCGGCGACTGTAGAGGATGATTCTACAGAAGGTGTTCTTCCTCAGGCAGGGACTCAAGTTCTTGAGCAAGATGCTAATGGGCAAACGGAGCTCGCGCTGATGGCGGCGATGCTAACCTTTAGCGATGAGCTTCCGTCGGCAGGTGCTTCTCAGCAGGCTACTTTCTTGAGTAGGCTGTTTAGCTTGGAGGCTTCTGCTGCATCGACAATTGCCAAAGCTAATGACTTGCTAGTAGATGAATTGGATGCCAATACCTGGGTAACCATTAGCGGGATCTAGGTTGGTATTGGTTGTCCAATCTACTACTCATTAGCCCATTTCTGTGGCACACTTCACATATTGCCTATTTTTTTATACGTTGAGGGAAATTCTGTGCCTCGTTTAAATGTAAACTATTTTTTGTTACCACTTCTGTTTAGTGTTTCGAGCATTTATGCTGCGGAGCAGGGAGAGTGGGGCGAAACTTCAACGGCTTATACCACAATTCAGATCAGTATTTTGCCTAACATTCTAATTACGGACGTGACAGATATTGTTTTAGATATTAATGATCGTACTCAGGATGTGGTGTTTACTCAGGAGTTTTGCGTGGTTGGGAATACGAATGCTGATTATGTGTTAATCGCGTCCGGCGCAGCAGGTGAGGGATCGCCTTTTGAACTTGTAGGAGAAGATAATACTGTGCTTCCCTACGAATTCAGTTTTAACGGTGACCTCGCTCAACCAGTGGATGTTCCGCTAGAGTCTGGTATTGAATCTGCACCCTATGAGTTAGAGAATGTTGGTATAGATTGTAATGGTTCCCCAAATGCTCGATTCTCGGTAACGTTTAGGAGCGAAGATCTTATTCTTTCTCCAGCCGGTTTATTTTCAGGCGCTGTTTCACTGACTGTGGCTACTCAGTAAAATTATAAAGGAACATCTAAATGCTTAAGGTTATTTCATCGGGTTTGCTCGCATTACTCGTTTCCAGCGCAGCAAGCGCCAATATGTTTGTGGATCGCTCTATTGTTGAGTTCGTAGCCGGGCAGGCGCCTCAACAGGATATTCGGGTGAGCAATCGCGGTAATGATCAGATGTACGTTCAAGTAGAGGTACTAGACGTTCTCCAGCCGGGTACCAACGAAGAAACCCGTGAAGCGGTGACTAATCTGGCCGATATGACTCTGCTTGCAACGCCAAAGCAGTTTGTGCTTCCTCCGCAGGGTGAGCGCGCTGTACGTTTAGTGGCGTTGGCGGAACCGGGAGAGGTTGATCAAGTCTACCGTGTGAACGTTACGCCAATTCTACCTCCTCTCGCAGACACCGAGGCATCGGTAGTTCGCGTGGTGGTAGCCTATCAATTACTCGTGTTAGTCCTTCCAGAGAATCCTCGTGAGGACCTAGTAGTTACTCGCGATGGCAACGTTCTTAAATTCGAAAACCGTGGTAATAGCTACGTTTTATTAGCTGACGGTCAACAGTGCATTACCGAGAATTGCTCGAATTTACCTACTACTCGTCTTTATGCGGGTAATAGCTGGGAAGTTGAGTTAGAAAGTAGTGATGTTGTGGCTTCCTATCGCCTAACTACGTTCGCGGGTAGTCGTACCGTAACGTGGTAACGCGGTGGGATTAGGATAATAACTATAAGAATCGTATCGAAAGACGATTTTCAACCTGAGTACGGGAGTAGCTTGTGTATCGCGCCGTAATCTTTGCGTGCTGCAGTTTTCTGGCTGTTAGTCTTATGGCGCAGAATGCTAATGACTATGTTGCTACTGCGCCAGGTGGTGAGTACTTCAGTGATCAAAATGTCCGTGTACAGTTCTTTTGCTCGCTTCAAAAAGATGTTGTTGAAGCACAGCGTGATAGTATCGCTGCGCTATATGGTTGGTATCTTGATATCGGCGGCAAATCGCCCTTAAGTTGCCTTCGTTCAGCAGAGGTACCACTTCCCATTGCTTTCAACTGGCTTGAGCGCTCCCGTCGCTTTGGCTTTAATGACGCAGAAATTCTAAATCAACCGCTAGAAGATGCACCAGTAGCAGTTACTGCATGGGTTCCACCCGGTTTTGAATCATTATTAGAGCCACAAGTCACGCGCGCTGATGTCTTTTTCGGTGGCAGGCGTATTGGCTCTTACATGTTGATCTATACGCCTGACCGAGTTGAATTTCAAAACCCTGAGCTCATTGTGGAGCGCCTACCAGACCTTCTGGAGCCAGCCCGCGTTATGCAGTCCTTGAGTGGGGCATTAGATCCTAACTCAGTATTCGCCTGCGGGCTCCGCGGGACCATGGGTTGTGGTGAGCTTCAGCCAACACCAACCGTCGCGGCAGTGATCTTTGATGAATCACGCTTTCGTGTAGACGTATTTGTTAGCCCTGAGCAGCTAGCCGTTCGTTCAGCAGGTGTTCAAAAGTTCTTACCGCCTAGTTCTGCGCAGTGGTCGATGATGCAGAGTCTATACTTAGCGATGTCGGGAGATGTGAGTGATCCTGCCGCGGTATATTCCTTAGCCGGCACCAATACAATTGCCTGGCGTGAAAATCGTTTGGTCACAGATCTGAATTATTCGGACGATGACCTAGATATTGATGAGTTTGCGCTTCAGCGGGATTATGAAGGGCTTAGTTATCGTGCGGGTTATTTCAATACTGATAGTTCGCTGCTTAGCTTTGGCTATGGCGGCAGCATGAGGGGTATCAGTATGGGGACGAGTATTGATACACGTACCGATTTACGGCAATCCGCCGGTAACGAGATAACCGTGTTCTTATCATCTCGCTCACGTGTAGCTATATACAAAGACGGCCGTTTGGTATCAGCGCAGAATTATGACGCCGGTAATCAGATTATTGATACCACAGCGCTTCCAGGCGGTAGCTACGATATTGACATCGAGATTACTGACGCATCAGGTCGTTCTACCGTAGAAACTCGATTTTACGTTAAGTCTTCGCGCTTGCCGCCTAAAGATGAGTCTGAATGGTACTTCGAATTAGGGGAGGCAACGGAGGCGATTGCGGACGAAGTGCTGCGTCAACCTGACGGTGATTGGATTACTCGGGGAGGTTATTCAACCCGCTTGTCTGACACTATAGGTATTGGCGGCGGTTTGGCTGCCCACAAAGATGAAACAATGGCTGAGTTCGATCTGTTTAATATCGGTCGCTACCATGAGCTTCAAACGTCTATCGCCTATTCGGATAATGACGCCTACGGTGTAAATCTAAACTCCAACTTTAGTGTTGATCGTTGGTCCATGGCCGCTAACCTTCGGTATGTTGATAACGCTCACTATGACAATGATATCAACCCAGATCTCACCCGTTCCTTACTGGGGAATTCGTTAACACAGGGAAGTCTCTCTCTGCAGCGCTCCACTGACTTTGGCTATTTCTCGTTGCAGGCAAGATATAATGATCGTTTTGCTCAAGAGGAATTGAAGACCTATACCTTCCGTTACACTGCGCCCGCCTACGACTTTTTCGGCTCGGACTTATACGGGCGAGTAGAGTTGAGTAAAGAAAATGATGATTGGTTGGCGTTGTTTACGGTTACGCTTCGTATTGATGACGGCAATTTCAGTTACCGCGTTGAGCCAGGCTATCGCCAAGACTACATTGCCGATACCGATGATTATGAAGATGAGCCAAGCTTAGAGCTTAATGCCGATTGGCAGGATGGTGACCGATTTATCTCGGATTTGCGTTTGAATGCGAACGCTTTCGCACGGCCTGATATTTCCGGTGTTTCCCTCGGTTACGATCATTCCTTCCGCTATGGACGCATACGCTCGGAAGTGGAGCATATTGATCGAAATGGTCAGAAAACGGATAGTTTCAACCTAAACGCTTCAACCTCGTTCATTGTTACGGATGAGAATGTGGCGGTAGGTGGGCAACAGCAAAGTCAGTCTGCGGTGGTGATTAATTTGGATGGCCAATTAGAGGGCGTCTGGTTTGATGTATTGGTAGATAAGCGTCCCGTGGCCTATGCGATTGCCGGCACGGCTACCGTTGTTACCTTGCGCCCCTTCGAGACCTATGAGATTGAGCTCAGAGCGCGCGGTAATGGTTTTGCTGATGTTCAGGGCGATGTCCGTTCGGTCACGCTATACCCGGGTAACGTCGTGGATTTAAGTTGGGATGTAGCGATGGTTGACGTTGTCTTTGGTCAGGTAAGCTTGCCTAACGGCGAACCAGTAGCCAACGCAGTAGTTGGTGGTATCCCTGGCTTCTCGGTGACCGACGAATATGGCTTGTTCCAGGCGGAGATGAAGCAGGGGACGAGTGAGCTGACATTCCAAACTCGGGAGTATTCGTGCACAGTGGCTGTGCCAGAGTATAGAGGTAGAGCGGGTGTCGCCTCACTGGGTAGCTTACAGTGTGAGTAGTCTAAAATTACTTTTAGCAGCGATGATCCGTATTTTTTCGATCTGATTGCCTTTTTTGGCAGAGTTACTTCGATTAGCTAGGTTCAGTATTCAGATGAAGCGGATTGAGCTGTCTAGGTTTTGGCGTGATTGTGTTTTAGGTGAGGCAAAAAAAACACCTCGTCATAGAGGTGTTTTTACTCTTCTAGCTCAATTTACGCTGTGAATAATCAACAGATAAGAGAAGGTTAACCGTATCCGAATAGATGCCGCTCGGTGCGGCGGCTATTGCCGCATTGCTAACGCGAAAAACGAGTGCGTCACTCACTTGGTCGGGTGTTAAAGAGCATCTGGAAGTCTCTGAAATCTCATCCGCTTCATCGATAGCGACTACGCCACCATTCACATTGAAGTTTTGATTCTCATCTTCGTCATCAAACCATACGTCATAGGCAATTTGGCTGCCATCGTATTCTAACCGCTCGTCACCAGTGATCGTGAGGGTGTAGGGTAGACTTCCGCTGAAAATGCAGACGTCAACCGAATCAGTGGTGTTTCCTGTAGCCGTTCCGTTCCAAAGTAATTCAATGGCGGCAGAAGTGGAGGTGGGACTTCCCCCAAGCCGGAGTTCAGCGGTGGTAGGTAAGTCTAGCGTAACGGTGACATCACCGGTCGCAGTGTCTGCGAAGGAATTGATTGATGCAGTAATCGCTAGTGCAAAAATCGAGGCGGTAGTGGGAAACTTCATGTTTACGTTCCCCAATGTTTATACAAATAGTAAGATGTCTTCGTCTCGAGCTCGAATATTCTTTTCTTGAGCGAAGCTAACTCGAAAAAAAGCCGTCAGCATTGCTGGCGGCCCGCTAAGAAAATTGCTAGCTGCTTCTGCTAACTACTTGCTTAAATCGCTGATACCGAAACTGTTATGGTGTCGCTGTAGCTACCAGTAACTTTGGATGCGGTTTGCTCAGTAATTGTAGCAGTAAGCGCTTCGAAGTCTGGTGTTGTAGAGCCGTCGAGGCACTCTACACTGCTTTCGTAGCTACCAAAATTCGCTTTGTTGTAAGTGGTTGAGTCAGCTAAGACCCCTGCGTCTGATTGACTAAGTGAGTAAGTAATGCGGTAATTATCTTTGACAGCGGCTCCGGCGTATTGGGTGGTATGACGTAGTTCCCAGTTCGAATCGCTAGCGAAAGTTAATGCGTAATCAGTTGTGGAGGTCCATACGCAGAGGTTCGCTGTTTGAGTAGCGCCGTTCGTTGAACCGTCGGTGAACGCAATGTCATCAATGGTAACTTGGGCTCTTTCTAAGATTTCTAAAGTTACATCGGATGTGGCGCTGTCACCATATACTTGTGCGACTGCACCCGAAGCCAAAACCGAAGAAGCAATTGTTGCTGCTGCAAGTTTACGTAAAATCATTTCGTTCCCCTTAGAGCGACTGCTCTGATAATTTAAAATTCTCTGTCCTAAGGAGCTGGAAATTGTGACTCGCATCACAGAAATCCAACCAAGATACGGACCTTGGATTACTAAAACTTCTCTCAGATTACGGATTTGGAAAATAGAATGCAAGTGAATATTCCACTCAAAATCATTAAATAGGTGATAAATGGTATTTTTTTTGTGACTAAGTGGTCAGTAGTGCGTACAAAAATTAAGCAGTTTGTGAGGGTTGTTCAATAATTGGCTGAGAAGGTTAAAGTGCTTTTGTTTTCCTTAGGTATTTACCGAGATTTAGCTCGTTTTGCGGATTAGTTATAGCTCTTATGGGTGAGTTATAGGCTTTAACCCAATGATCAGCGTGGCGGGTTCGCGATTGCTGCTGTCCTGACCGTATTGCTTGGTTGAAACACCAGCAAGTAACCCTAGGGGAGCGATCAATATATTCTCTTTTTGTTTATTAGTTGTTTAGATAGGTCAGCGGCCGGATTGCAATGGTTAGACGCTTCTATATATGGGTAGCGCGAATCTTGCTCATTTTGGCGCTAGGTCAAAGCACCATAAGATCTCTGTATGGTTTTGATGAGGGGTTATTCGGGTTGCGCGGTCTAGGCTATGGTCATTGAAACCTTCGCGCTAAGTAACCGTAATGTCGTTTGCAAAGGTGTTGAGTAAAGTAATAAACAAGTTTTGCTGGCAGTCACTGTAAAGTGTCTTCTAAGGACATTTAGGAGCGCCGTATAGCTAGTGCAAAGGCACTGTTTTCTCGTAACTAACAAGGTTGGTTTCGCTGGAAACTAGATGTCACAAGGGTTACAGCTAGGCAGGGTGTGTCGTTTTTGTAATTGGTACTATTCCGCGAATGAATTATCTTTCTTGAATTCTGCTTCATATAATGCGGTTAGTGGCTAATTCACTACGTGCGTCTACGTATTAGTTTTAGGTATGCCAGAACTACTTTAAGCGGATATTCACCAAAGCTTAGGGCAGTTGTTATAGCAACAGGGGGTGCTATGTCATCAAATGACATTCTTCAACAGGGCGCTGATCTACTCATGCTTGGCATGGGGTCGGTGTTCGTTTTTTTAAGCGTTTTGGTGGTAGCAACGACAGCTATGTCGTGGTTTATCAATCGATGGTTACCGGAAGTAGAGGCTGAGCCAGTGGCTCGCAAGCCAGCGCCATCAACCGAGATTAATTCAAAGACCTTGTCGATTATTAAGCAAGCCATTGCCCAGCATCGTGTGGCCAAGGGCCGCGCGAGCGCAGAGTAGAGAGGTAACTATGACTACAGTTAAAAAAGCCGTTGGTATTACTGACGTTGTTCTAAGAGATGCCCATCAATCACTGTTCGCAACGCGTATGCGTATCGATGATATGCTCCCCATTGCCGCTGAACTAGATAAAGTGGGCTATTGGTCCCTTGAAAGTTGGGGTGGCGCGACCTTTGATTCCTGTATCCGTTTTCTAGGCGAAGATCCGTGGGATCGTATTCGCGAGCTTAAGAAAGCGATGCCTAATACGCCACAGCAGATGCTATTCCGTGGCCAGAACATTCTCGGTTACCGTCACTACGCAGATGACGTGGTAACCAAGTTCGTTGAGCGTGCAGCCATTAACGGTATTGATGTCTTCCGCGTATTCGATGCAATGAATGATGTTCGCAATCTTGAGACAGCACTCAAAGCTGTTAACCAGATGGGCAAGCATGCGCAGGGTACCTTAAGCTACACCACAAGCCCGGTGCATAACACCAAGACTTGGGTGGATTTAGCCCGTCGTCTTGAGGATATGGGAGCAAACTCCATTGTTATCAAGGACATGGCTGGCCTACTGCGTCCTTATGAAGGTTATGAATTAGTTAAGGCGCTTAAGTCTGCGGTTGATATTCCATTACAGCTTCATGCTCATGCTACAACGGGCTTATCCACCACTACCATTCTTAAGTGTATTGAAGCGGGTATCGATAACGTAGATACCTCTATCTCATCAATGTCTATGACCTACGGGCATAGTGCTACTGAGTCAGTAGTAGCGATGTTGCAGGGCACTGAATGGGATACGGGCCTTGATATCCAGCAGCTAGATTCTATTGCCGCTTACTTCCGTGAGGTACGAAAGAAGTACGCTAAGTTTGAAGGGTCGTTGAGGGGGGTTGATGCCCGCATTCTAGTGGCCCAGGTGCCTGGCGGTATGCTCACGAATATGGAAAGCCAACTAAAGGAGCAAGGCGCAGCGGATAAGTTTGACGAAGTGCTCACCGAGATCCCGAAGGTACGTGCTGACTTAGGTATGTTGCCGCTAGTAACCCCAACAAGTCAGATCGTTGGCACCCAAGCAGTACTTAACGTTATTGCGGGTGAGCGCTACAAAGTGCTCTCCAAAGAAGCACAGGGCGTACTCCGTGGTGAGTACGGTGCAACGCCAGCGGCTAAAGATGCAGAGCTGATGAAGCGTGCCCTGAACGGAGACGAAGAGGTTACTGTACGTCCTGCCGATCTATTGGCGCCAGAACTAGATCAACTGGTGAGTGATGTAAACACTCTTGCAAAAGATGAAGGCTTTAGTCTTCGTGACGGCGATCAGGGTGTCGACGACGCGCTTATCTATGCCTTATTCCCTCAAGTTGGTGCTAAGTTCCTTAAGCATCGCGGTGATGCGAGTGCGTTTGAACCTGCGCCGGGCTTAGAGCCTGCGGTCACCGACGAACAGGGCGACGAGGTTTACACGGTTACCCTGAACGGCGAAAGCTACACCGTGGCGGTTAATGATGGCGGTGATATCACTGGCATTTCAGATCTTAATGTTCGTCATTCAGATTCTTCGTCAGCACCGATGAAAGCTTCGTCGGGCGCGCCGCTACCCGCTCCGCTAGCTGGTAACATTGTTAAGGTACTGGTTAAACCGGGTGATCAAGTAGCAGCCGGTGACCTCGTCTTAGTGTTAGAAGCTATGAAGATGGAGACGGAAGTCCGCGCTACCAGCGCAGGGCAGGTGGTAGCTATTCAAGTCAAAGAAGGCGATTCAGTAGCGGTTGGCGATAGCCTACTCGAACTGGCTTAAGCGGGAGTTAGCATGGAAAATTTATGGTTAGCCTCGGGATTAGCTCAGATTCAAATGAATCAAGCCATCATGATCCTTGTTGGCTTGGCGCTATTGTTCTTAGCAATACGAAAGAAGTTCGAACCGCTGTTACTTGTCCCAATTGGTTTCGGGGGCATTATGGCCAACATTCCTGGCGCTGGGTTAGCTAGCTCGGCGTTGGAATTGGCCCTCTACGCACAGGACCCAATGGTTATAGGCGCTGCTAGAGAGTTGTTCGAAATGCCCGTAGCGCATATTGATGCGGTACTTCATGCCATCGACAACAGTGCCTACTCAATTCACGCTCAGCTTTCGGCCGTTGCTCAAGATGCAGGGTACAACAATGGTGCACTCTACAACTTTTACTCGGTAGCCATCGCTTCTGGTGTAGCGCCGTTGGTAATCTTTCTTGGTGTAGGTGCCATGACGGACTTTGGGCCGCTACTCGCGAATCCAAAGACCTTGTTGTTGGGTGCCGCTGCGCAGTTTGGTATTTTTGCTACCGTCCTCGGTGCGGTGGGGATGACCTACTTCGGGATTATGGACTTCAGCATTGCCGAAGCGGCCGCAATCGGAATCATCGGTGGTGCCGACGGACCAACCGCTATTTATGTTGCCAGCATGCTAGCGCCAGATCTATTGGGTGCTATCGCAGTGGCGGCCTATAGCTACATGGCGCTGGTACCTCTAATCCAGCCTCCTATTATGCGGGCACTGACAACCGAAGCAGAACGTCAAATTGTGATGACGCAGCTTCGTACTGTGTCGAAGCGAGAGAAAATTGCCTTCCCAGTAATTGTGCTAATACTTGTTGGCTTCTTTATTCCCGACGCGGCACCACTCTTAGGTATGTTCTGCTTGGGTAATTTAATGAAAGAAAGCGGTGTGGTTGATCGCTTATCCGATACAGCCCAGAACGCGCTGATCAACATCACGACTATCTTTCTTGGGCTTTCGGTAGGTTCTAAACTCGCTGCCGATAAGTTTTTGGATCCGAAGACGCTGGGTATTTTGGCGCTAGGGATTGTGGCCTTTGCTATTGGTACCGCCGCTGGTGTCCTAATGGCTAAGCTAATGAACGTGTTTGCGAAACAGAAGGTTAATCCTCTGATTGGTGCGGCAGGGGTCTCCGCCGTTCCAATGGCTGCGCGGGTGGCGAATAAGGTGGGTTTGGAGTCAAATCCTCACAACTTCCTGCTTATGCATGCCATGGGGCCGAACGTTGCTGGTGTCATCGGGTCTGCCGTGGCGGCAGGCGTTATGATCGCCGTGGTCAAAGCCTTCGGCTAATTAAGAATACGCTGAAACACTTGGGTAGCATTGCTACCCTTTTTTTTGGACTAAATATTAACTCGCTAAGCCCACGGTGGGACGACTCAGCACCCGATTCTGTCGTACAATGGAACGATATTAGTAGAAGGACTTTTTTTATGGGCCCAATGCAGCAAAACATTATCACTAAGCTTCAAACAGCGTTTAATTGTCACCACCTTGAAGTGGAAAATGAGGGAGACAAACATAGTGCGGGTGCTGCAGCCGAGATGCATTTCAAAGTCACCTTGGTTAGCACGGAGTTTGAGGGGAAAATGAAGGTTGCTCGTCATCGAGCTATCTACTCAGTATTGAGTGAAGAGCTCGCGGGACAGGTTCACGCTCTTGCTCTTTACACCTACACGCCCGCTGAATGGGAACAGCAGGGGGTTAGTCCTGAGACGCCAGACTGCGCGAACAAGCACTAGGCTCAGCGCACAAATAGCAGGTTCACTGTAAACGCGAAGCTCAGTGAACGGATATTCGGGAGCGAGAGTAAAAACTAGGTTAAAAGAGTAGGTATTAGCGTCTGCGAACTACTACTTAATGGCGTAACATCGTTAAGCTAACGAGCGGCGGAACTTGTAGGTTTGAGCTTTTGTGTGCCCTTACACTTAGGATAGTTTTCACAGCCAAGAAATTCGCCGCGTTTACTCTTTCTTAGCATCATGAACCCGTCACACGCTGTGCACTTGATTTGGGTCTTCTTTGCGGGGCTTTTCGCTGCAGTGCGTCGTGGTCCGCCGGGCATGCCATTGCGATCAGTGGCGGTATAGTCACAGTCTTTTCCGGTACAACTCCAGAACCAGCCACGTTTACTCTTAGCCCGCCGCAGCGTGTGGTGACATTTTGGGCATTTGGGCGCTTGATATTTTTTAGGTAAATCCAACAGCTGGCGATGATCGCTATCGATAAGTAATTCATCAACGCCGCGAAGTAGGGTGTTCATAAACGCCTGATAGCCGCCTTTCTCGTTGACGATGTCATCGAGTTGGCGCTCCCACTGCGCAGTTAAGTCGGCAGAAACGGCTTGCGCAGGTAGGCTCTTAACTAAGCAATGACCAAGCTCGGTGGGAAGTAATAGTCGCTGGCTTCGAATGATATACCCGCGCTTCTCTAGGGTCTCAATCATGCTTGCTCGCGTTGCTTCAGTGCCAATTCCGTCGGTATCACGAAGCACCTTTGCTAAGGCTTTGTCCTCCACAAAGCGGGCAATATTAGACATCGCTTGGATGAGGGTTGCATCGGTGTAGTGATTGGGAGGCCTCGTTCGTTTAGCTTCGCTCATGATTCGGTTAACCCAGAGCGGTGTTTGGGGCTGCCAATCAGCCAGTACACGCGTTACATCATCTTTAGCGGGGAGCGCCTCACGCCAACCCAACTTATGAACGGCCCGAGCTTTAGCTTGGAAGTGTTCGTCTAGGCAGCTGAACAGCTGCACGTTGTCCGTGTATTCATAAGCCCCCAGGAATTGAGCGGCGTAGTGCTCGGCAACAACCGTGTAGATATTTCGCTCTGTTGAGGTGAGCAGGTCAAAGTTAGCCGGTTTCTCAGTGGGAATAATGGCATGGTGAGCGCTAATTTTTTTGTCATTAAAGGCTTTGCTCTTGATGGCGGTATCTAACTTGGCGAACCATTCTCGTGAGCCAAGGGATCTTTTAATAGCGTCTAGGGTATCGGGTGCCTGCTGGTGCTGATCAACAGGGAGATACTGACAGTCGGAGCGCGGGTAGGTAAGCAAGCGATGCTTTTCATACAAGGACTGACAGGCGTCTAGTACCGCCTTCGCGCTGAGTTTGAAGCGGGATCCCGCGTAGACTTGAAGCCGAGATAAATTAAAAGGTAGTGGCGCGCTTTTTGCCTGCTGTTGTGAGGTGTTCTTAAGCAGTTGTACCGGTTGAGCCGCAGCCTGATTAACGAAGTTATCAACCTGGAGTTTATCTATTGCATGGCCATGACTATCTACACTTAGTTTGCTGTGTTGATGATGAATCCACTGCGCCTCTACCTGATCATTCACTCGGTCGGTGATTCGCGCGGTGAGCTCAAAGTACTCATGAGATTCAAATTCCTTGATCTCGTTATCGCGCTTCACAATTAAGCCAAGAATGGGTGTTTGAACTCGGCCTATAGATAGCACTGACTGTAAGCCCTGTTTGCGACCAATGAGTGTCCAGGCTCTGGTTAGGTTCATACCATAAAGCCAGTCGGCTCTAGCGCGAGCGAGCGCGGAGGTGCTTAGCGAGGCGAAGTCCTTGTTATCCTCCAGCTTGGCCAGCGATCTGCGAACTGCCTTAAGATTCATATCGGCCACGAGCAGCCGCTGTGTTGGGCCGCGCCACTTCAGATGGTGGAGCACTTCATCCACAAGTAGCTGTCCCTCGCGATCCGGGTCGCCGGCGTGAATCACCAAAGATGCCTTTTTTAGAAGCTTTCTTAAGATGCTGAGTTGACCCCGTGCACTTGCCTTGGGTACGTAAGCCCATGGGTTTGGAATAATCGGAAGCGTTTCACGGCTCCAGCGCTTAAGGCTGTCGTCGTAGTAGTCTGGCGGCGCCTGCTCCAACAGGTGTCCAATACACCAGCTAACGGTGGTGTCGCCAACCTCAATATATCCTTTCTGCTTGCTGCTCTTACCTGGCAGGGCATCGGCAATAGCTCGGGCTAGGCTGGGCTTTTCGGCGATGATTAGCTTCATAGTTGTTGGGCAGCTTGGTTCTCGATTGATAGGGGAATATAGCCACTTCGTGGTTGGCGGGTCAAGCAGCTAAATGAAAAGCTGACGATTAGAAGGGGAAACAAAACGGGCCGCTAATCAGATGATTGCGGCCCGTTACTAAACGTTTTGAATTACTTCAATGTAGGCATTGAGAATTCAGCAACGCTTGGCATATCAGAAGGCCAACGCTGAGTGATGGTCTTCATCTTGGTGTAGAAGCGAACGCCGTCCTTACCGTGCATGTGCAGTGGGCCGAACAATGAACGCTTCCAACCACCGAAGCTATGGAATGCCATAGGTACTGGGATGGGAACGTTTACACCAACCATGCCAACTTGGATGTAGTGTGTGAACTTACGCGCTGCATCACCGTTGCGAGTAAAGATGGTGGTGCCATTACCGTATTCGTGGTCGTTGATTAAACGGCACGCAGTCTCGAAGTCAGGAACACGAACGATACAAAGAACTGGACCAAAGATCTCTTCTTTGTAAATACGCATTTCGTCAGTGACGTTATCGAACAAACATGCGCCTAGGAAGAAACCGTCTTCGTAGCCTTCGATGCTAAGATCGCGACCGTCAACAACAAGATCCGCGCCTTCTTCAACACCTAGGTCAACGTAAGAGCGTACTTTGGCGTAGTGGTCTGCTGAAACAAGCGGGCCCATGTCTGGATCGTTCACACCGTTACCAACGGTCATCGCTTCGATCTTCGGCAACAATTTAGCCTTAAGCTCTTCAGCCGCTTCATCGCCCACACATACTGCAACAGAGATTGCCATGCAGCGTTCGCCGGCCGAACCGTAGGCTGCGCCCATTAGTGCGTTAGCCGCTGAGTCAACGTCTGCGTCAGGCATGATAACCATGTGGTTCTTAGCGCCACCTAGTGCCTGTACACGTTTGCCGTGTGCACTCGCGGTTGCGTAGATGTACTCGGCGATTGGCGTTGAGCCAACGAAGCTAACGGCTTCAATTTTCTGATGCGTCAATAGCGTATCAACGGCAACCTTATCACCGTTAACCACGTTGAATACGCCATCAGGGAGGCCAGCTTCTTTAAGCAGCTCCGCTAGCTTCAATGCTACCGAAGGGTTCTTTTCCGATGGCTTAAGTACGAAGGTGTTACCTGACGCAATTGCGATAGGGAACATCCACATAGGTACCATGGCAGGGAAGTTGAACGGAGTAATACCGGCAACAACACCTAAAGGCTGCATTTCGCTCCAGCTGTCGATACCACGACCAACTTGGCTAGAGTGCTCACCTTTTTGGAGGTGTGGGATGCCGGTAGCGAACTCAACGATCTCAAGACCACGTGTTAGTTCACCCGCTGCATCAGACTTAACCTTGCCGTGTTCCTCAGTAATCAAGGCAACGATCTTGTCGGCATCACGCTCGATAAGCGTCTTGAACTTGAACATCACCCGCGCGCGGTTAAGCGGAGTGGTGTCACGCCATGCTGGGAAGGCGTCGTAAGCATTGTTGATGGCGGTCTCAACCGTTTCAACGGTTGCCATTGCAACGTCGTGAATAACCTGGCCAGTAGCGGGGTTGGTTACCGGCTTTGGCTGATTGTTGTCGGCAACATGTTCGCCGTTAATAAAGTGACCAATAGTAGACATAAATACCTCAAGTCAGCGGCCGTAGCCGCTTATGTATGTGTTAGTCGACGGCGTTAATTGCGTCGCCAAGTAGGTTGATAATGCGGTCAATCTGCTCTTTCTCAATGATAAGCGGAGGCGAGATTGCAATGATGTCACCAGTTTGACGAACTAGTGCACCGGTTTCATAAACCTTTTTGAAAACTTCGTATGCACGCGCACCCGGTTTGCCTTCACGCGGCTGCAGCTCAACTGCGCCAACAAGGCCGTAATTACGGATGTCGATAACATTCTTATGGCCCTTCAAGCTATGAACGGCGTCTTCAAAGTAGTGGTGTAGTGACTTCGCACGAGCAAATAGATCATCTTCTTTGTAGACGTCTAGTGTGGCGATAGCCGCGGCACAGGCTACTGGGTGCGCAGAGTAAGTGTAACCGTGGAATAACTCAATAGCACCGTTACCGGCGGCTAAGAATGCTTCGTTAATATCTTTACGTACGAACACCGCGCCCATTGGGATGACGCCGTTGGTAAGTCCTTTCGCGGTAGTAATCAAATCTGGCGTTACATCGAACTCGTCGGCGGCAAAGGCTGCACCAACACGACCGTAACCGGTAATGACCTCATCAAAAATCAACAGGATGTCGTGCTTGTCACACAATTCACGTAAGCGCTTTAGGTAGCCTTTAGGTGGAAGAATAACCCCAGCCGAACCAGAGATAGGTTCAACAATTACCGCTGCAATATTCTCTGCATCGTGTAGACCTACTAGATCTTCTAGGTTGTCAGCAAGCTCGGTACCGTAGTCTGGCAGGCCCTTGGAGAAACGGTTCTTCTCAAGAAGCGTGTGAGGTAGGTGGTCAACATCAAGTGTTTGGCCGAAGTGCTTACGGTTCATCACCAAGCCGCCAACGGAGATGCCGCCAAAGTTCACACCATGATACCCTTTGATACGGCCAACTAGCTTGGCTTTGCCAGGCTTACCTTTAATGCGCCAGTAGGCGCGAGCGATTTTCAACGCCGTCTCAACAGATTCGGAGCCGGAGTTAGTAAAGAAGACGCTATCTAAACCTTTAGGGCTGATTTCGGTCAAGCGATTAGCGAGTTCAAACCCTATGGGGTGGCCCATCTGAAAAGTTGGTGCGAAATCAAGCGTGCTGAGCTGCTTAGTAACCGCTTCGGTGATCTTGCTGCGATTGTGTCCCGCGTTACAACACCAAAGGCCAGCTGTGCCGTCAAGAATTTGACGATCATCATGCGTTGTATAGTGCATTCCGTCGGCATGGGTGAGTAAGCGAGGATCTGCTTTAAAGGTAGTGTTAGCGGTGAACGGCATCCAGAAGGATTCCATTTCCTCGCGGCTTAGATTTACGGCCATATCTCTCTCCAAAATACAAATGAGCACGAACCACTTTAGTAGTGGGGGGTGTTCATAATGTTGATTCAAGTGTTTGATTTATTTGACAGCTACCATAATCATTTTTGGTTTAGTGTTCAATATCTTTTACACCTGATTTGCGCTTTTTTTTAACACGCCGTGAACAGCTCCTGACTTAAGCTAATATTACGGCTGCTAACGTGCATATTTACTGGCCTTCGTCATGGAATGTTAATGCTAGGGGCGTATGATAGTTAGCTAAGAATTGCTGATTTGAATGGTGGATACTCCTGTGAATGCAGTTATGTTGGATGTAATTTGTGCGGTGCTAGTGCTGTTTCTTTGGGTTGGCTACGCACGATTTGCAAAGCGCAGAGCGCGAACGAGTTTTAGTGTGTCGCGCGCCCTTCATACCCAGCGGCTGTATTGGATTAAGCGGTTGCTAAAGCGCGATAACCGCGTAGCTGATGTGGGTGTGCTGCGGGGGATTGAACACAGCGTTATCTTTTTCGCGTCCTCTACGGTGCTTGTTATTGGTGCCATGTTAACCGTCCTCTTTGGCGAGGGAATGGTTCAGGTGTCAATGCTCAGCATTCAAGCGTTCGATGCTTACTTGGGCGTTCCTCGCGAATTCAAGATGGTTTGTGTCTTGCTCATCTTTATTCATGCATTCTTCCAATTTACCTGGGCGGTTAGACAATATAGCTTCTTCTCGGTGTTAGTAGGGAGCGCGCCCATGCCCGAGGAGCTGCCGGCGTATTCCGAGGAGGAGGTTGAAGCCATGGCAGATGACCTAGCTCGTCTTGCTGATCGGGCGGGCCACGCCTTTAATTTTGGCTTGCGCGCTTGGTACTTTGCACTAGCATTTTGCGGGTGGTTCATTTCGCCCTACGCTATGCTGGGTGGAGCGATTATTGTAGTTTTAGTATTATATAGGCGTGAGTTTAGATCTAAGTCATTACACTCCATGGTGAGGTCGCTAAAGCGAGATAAGCTATATCGCGAAGGTTTGAGTGATAAACTTGACTAGTCTTTCAATTATTTGACTAGAAATCGCTAAATATTCAACGGAAAGTGTTGAAAAAAATTTACGGCAGTAGTAACTTCAAATCGCAGTAATAATAATTAGCAATTTCAGTTGGCCTTCACTCTGTGTTGGACCAGCGTAAGGACTTTATGCGTGATGCTTTACCACTAATCGGTGTTACCTCAGATAGAAGTAATGAGGCTCCTCACCACCTTCACCAAGTTGGTGAAAAATATGTCAAATCTATTGTCGATGGCGTAAACGGTTTACCGGTGATTATTCCGGCGTTACCTAACGAAATCGATGTCGAAAAACTCCTCGATCGCCTAGATGGCGTCATGATTACCGGTTCGTACTCCATGTTAGAACCTCATCATTATGATGGCCCAGCACTTCAGCCCGGGACGCTCATTGATCCCGCTCGTGATGCTATGAGTATGTCGCTTATCAAGGGTGCGATTGCTAGAAAGATGCCAGTACTTTGTATCTGTCGAGGGTTTCAAGAGTTAAATGTTGTTTACGGCGGTACACTTCACCAGGCCGTTCACAATGAAGCGGGTATGCTCGATCATCGTGACGACAAGTCACTGACGTTTGCAGAGCAATACGCCCCAACTCATGATCTTGAATTAACTGAAGGCGGTTTGTTGGCAAGCTTTGGGCTTGGTCAAACTGTGCAGGTTAACTCAATTCATGAGCAGGGAATCAAAGACTTAGGGCAGGGTCTACTCATCGAGGGACGAGCGCCCGACGGACTAATTGAAGCTATTCGTTTAGATAGTGACGATCAGTTTTGTTTGGCGCTGCAATTCCATCCCGAATACCGAGTTAAAGAAAATGCGTTTTATACAGCAATATTTAGTGCTTTTAGCCAAGCTGTCAGCGCATACCAGACAAGCAATAAGTGAGAGTTTCCAATGACATCTATAACTAAGTGGATTGAAGAAAATCGTATTACCGAAGTAGAGTGTTTAATGCCTGACATTACGGGTAACGCTCGCGGCAAGGTAATGCCAGCGTCAAAGTTTGAACGTGAAGAGATGAAACTACCGGAAGGTATTCTTATTCAAGCCGTTCACGGAGAGTGGAGCGACGACTACTGGGAACTGGTTGACCCAACTGATCGCGATATGATCATGCGTCCAGATCCTGATACGCTTTGCCTTGTTCCATGGTGGGACCAAGAGCCAACTGCACAGGTCATCCATGATGCCTACACGCCAGAAGGTGAGCTTCACCCATTGGCCGTCCGCTCGGTGCTCCGTCGCGTACTCAAGCGTTATGAAGAGCTCGGACTTCGCCCGGTTGTGGCGCCTGAGGTTGAGTTCTATCTGGTGGCGAAGGAAAGTAACCCTGATTTTGAACTGAAGCCGCCGGTGGGTCGTTCTGGTCGCCCAGAAACCGCACGTCAAAGTTACAGCATTGACGCAGTGAATGAGTTCGATCCAGTATTTGAGGTCATGTACGATTACTGTGAAGCTCAGGGGATTGATGTAGACGCTCTAATTCACGAGAGTGGCGCCGCACAGATGGAAATCAACTTCCTTCACGGTGATGCGCTTCGCGCCGCGGATCAGGTGTTCATGTTTAAGCGTATTATGCGTGAAGCGGCAATGCGCCACGACATCTACGCAACCTTCATGGCTAAGCCAATGAAGAATGAACCTGGTTCGGCATTGCATTTCCACCAGAGTTTATTAGATGTTGAAACTGGGCAGAACGTTTTCTCTGACGAGAATGGCGAAGAAACCGAGCTGTTTCATCACTATATTGCTGGTCTACAAAAATATAGCCCTGCATTGATGCCGTTCTTCGCACCGAATGTGAACAGCTATCGCCGAATTGCTCCGGAAATCTCAGCGCCAACGAGTTTGCACTGGGGTTACGATAACCGAACAGTAGGTCTTCGCGTACCACTATCTGGCCCCGAGGCACGTCGTATTGAAAACCGCTTCCCAGGCGCCGATGCAAATCCATATCTAGCAATCGCGGCTACCTTAACGGCAGGCCTGTTAGGAATGGAAGAGAAGCTTAAGACTACCGACGCATACGTAGGTAATGCCTACGATGAACCTATCGGCTTACCGCGTAGTTTGGAAGAGGCGCTGCGTTTGCTTGACGAATGTGAAGAAGTTAAAGGTGTGTTCGGAAAGTCATTCTGTAAAGCGTATCATTCGGTCAAGATGACTGAATTCGAAGCATTTCAGCAAGTTATTAGTTCATGGGAGCGTGAATACCTGCTGTTGAGCGTTTAATTTTGAAGCCCAAGCGATGTTACAGCTTGGGCTTTATATTTTTAATAATAAAGTAACAACTGTTTGAGAGGCGCAATCTAATTGCGAAATACTATGAGTGAACCAATGATGACAACGAAGTCTACAATGAGCCCTGGAAGGTTGCTCTACCAGTGTTTTAAATACTTAATCTATGCGGCATTAACCTATAACGTTTACGCTTTCTTCCTAGAAGAATGGGCGGCGTTCCACCACACATTTGGTGGAGAGCTAAGCAGTGCATCGCAGTTAATTGAGGCCTTCACGGCGACGATTGATACCGCAGCGTGGGTACTTTTGCTTTATCTCTTTGAGGCAGAGACCTTTTTAATGAGTGACGAGCGAGTCAAACGCTACAAAGTCATTTTGATCGCAGTCAAAGCGCTCTGTTACGGCTTCATTGTTTACTCATGTTGGGGTTATATTGCTAAAGCCCTTTACCTCTTAAACACTTCACCATTCGAAATTGCTAATGCATGCTCACTGATTGGTCAAAACTTCTCGATTATGACTGACTTAGATGAGTACACCACGCTAACGGCTGAGACCTGTGGGGCGATTGCCAATAGTAATCTGCTGCAAATCAATGGTACGTCTATTATTGCGCCGGAGCTTACCTTTGCCGATGCAATCAAGCTAGCAGGTATTGATGTAATCAATGCAGCTACTTGGGTTGCTATTGTTGTTGTCTTGGAGGTGGATGTTCGCCTTCAGTTGGCAAACAAGCTTACCGATCACGGCATGCGCGTTGGTTACATCATTAAGGGCGTTCTCTACGCCACCTTGTTTGCTTGTGCTGCCTACTGGGGCTTCTACGGAGATTTCTTAGACTTCTGGGATGCCTTCCTATGGTTGCTAGGTTTCTTCATGATTGAATTGAACATCTTCAACTGGCACGAGGAAGTTAAGGAAGAAGAGGAAGCGTTAGCGTCTAGCTAATCTTTCGCCTTAACTCGTTTGTGTTGATAAATGCCTCGCTACTTAGTGGGGCATTTTTTTGCCTCAAAGAATATAGATTCGACTGAACGTTTCGGTCTCAGTGTCATCTTCTATGCTACCCAGCTTTGAGGCTAAGCGAGAGTCGTTAAGAGCGATGTGTGCAACCTGAGGGTGAAGTGTGAGGGTGAAGTGTGAGGGTGAAGGTGAAGGTGGGCGGTAGTCCGTTGATATTGGCTAACTGGTACCCACATAAAAAAGGCGACCCGAGGGCCGCCTTCTTGATTTAACGCTACTTCAGCTTAGAAGCTGTAGTTGTAAGAAACGGCCGCGATGTTCGCGTCGCCCTTAGCGATTTCACCGTTGAATACGGTTGAAGTAGAGCTAGTGTAGTTGATCGTAGCGTCATCACCGGAAACACGTGCGAAACCTACATCCATTGATGAGTTGTTCGAAATGTTCCAAGTCATACCTGCTGTGATCCAAGTACGCTCAGCGTCAGGGATAGAAAGGTTGCGGTAAGTGTCACTTACTGGGCTTTCGTCAAGCGCGTAACCAACACGGAAAGTCAACGCGCTATTCAGGTCGTAGCCAAAACCAACGGCGTAGCGGTTAGTGTCATCCCAGTAGTTCTTAGCAAGAACTAGGTTTGGATCACCATTGTCCAGCTCAACTTCTAGTGTTTCAAAGCTGCTCCAACCAATACGCTGCCAGCTAGCCTGCATGCTGATGGTATCAGTTAAGTAAGTGTGCAACGACAACTCAAGCATGCTAGGTAAGTCAGTTTGCGCTGAGCCTGGCGAAGAGTATGAACCGTCAAAATCGCCAACACTTGGATCAAGCTTAGTTGGTGACCAGCCATCCAGATCACCGTCGAATTCCATGTCGATCTCTGAACGATAGGTCAAACCAATACGAGTGCTCTCGCTGAGTTCAAACATAGCGCCAAGGTTATAACCCCAAGTCCAACCGTCACCTTCAACGTGAGCAAGCTTAGTACCAACAGCTGGTGTTGCGGCACCTGCCACAGCAGCTGCTTGCGCGGCGGCCTGTGCAGGCGTTAGGCCCTGTGCAATACCTGCTGCGTAAGTGCTTTGGTAGATGCCACCACTGATGTTCGCCTGTGATGCTTGTGAGTTCGATACACCAAACTCTGCGTGACCGTAGATTACGCTAACGCCAGCACCCAAGGTGATCATGTCATTAATGCGGTAAGAAACCTGTGGGTTGATGTTGTAGGTTGCGATGTCTGCAACGCCAGCAGATTCCGAAGCTGCGAAATCAGTTGGGTAGTCAGTCTTCAGACCGAAGTGTGAGTTGAGTGCAAGACCAAAAGCCCACTTATCATTTAATGGCACAATGATGTAGCCATTAGGGATGATAGCGGTTGGTGCAACATCTTCTGCGTTGGCAGCAATAGTCTGTGGACCAGTGGCCGTCATGTAGGTGTTTGTGCCTTCAATGTTGATGTTAGGATCAACATAAGAAATACCACCACTTAGCGATACTGTTTTGAATAATGACATTGCTGCAGGGTTACGAGCGATAACGGCGGCGTTGTCGGCCACTGCGCCTTCACCAGCGAATGCTCTACCAAGGCCTGCAGCAGAGTGTTCTGCTAATTGGAAACCAGCGGCAAGCGTGCCTGAGCTCATTGTTGTCAGCGCAATTGCGGCTGAGATTTTCTTCATATTCATAGTGATCTTCTCCCTTTGTACCACTAGGGTGGTGCTATTATTTGCTTGCGCAGTCTAAGGTTTTGTCGCCTACGGTCAACTTTATTTGTGACCTGCCGTCCATAATTGGTCATTCGTCAGTTTTGCGAAAAATACCTAAACATGGTCGTTTATGACGCCATTGGCATTTAAATTAGCTCTAAATGACGATAAGCTAAAATTCGTATTTATCCAGTTTTAGGTGGTGTTAAGTGTTTAGCGGAATTGTATCGGGCTATGACCGAATTGTTGATATAGAAGTGATTGATCGGGTTTACCGATTTACTGTCGAGCTCAGCAATCGTAAGGGCTTGGAGCAAGGTGCTTCGGTAGCCGTCAATGGCGTTTGTTTGAGTGTGGTGTCTTGGGATGACAAAGGCGTGGTCTTTGATGCCATTGAGGAGACGCTGCGGCTAACTAATCTTGGATCACTTAAAATTGATGATCGCGTCAATACTGAGCGAAGCTTTAAAATGGGCCAGGAACTAGGTGGTCATGTGGTGTCTGGCCACGTAGACGCATCGGTAGAAGTCCTTAGGGTTGACCAACAACAGAATGCGGTGAAGGTCTGGTACGCCATGTCAGAGCCACTAAAGAAGTATCTGTTCGTAAAGGGCTTTGTTGCGTTGGACGGCTGTAGCTTAACCCTAGTTGATGTGGAGGATGATCGTTTTAGCGTGGCGTACATACCGGACACACTTACCAAGACCACCCATGGCGCACTTGAAGTCGGCCGGCTCACCAATATCGAGATCGATCGACAAACCCAAGCTATTGTTAACACGGTAGAGCGTGTTCTGGCAGCTCGAGAGTTGGTTGGATAATGGCAAAGCGAGTAATTCTCTTTTCGGTGTTGTTGTTACTGGGTTTTGCGGTGTTAGCTGTGGCCTATTTATATGCGGCATTGTTTCCCGCTAAATATGATGCCACTAGTTGGATTGAGGCCATGAGACCGCACATTCATACACAGGTAGAAACTGATGAAGGTGTTCCCGTCGTCTTTCTTATGCATGGCTGTGGTGGTGAAAAGGAGTGGTTGCGTGAAGAACGCCTCGCGCGGCTCAGTAACGCAGGCTACTTTGCGGTGGCGATAGATAGCTTCGGCGCCCGAGATGTTGAAGTAGATAAAGTCTGTAGTGGGCGTCAACTTTGGGCGGGTGAAAGATTGCATGACTTGGCGGCAGCCATGGATATTGTTGCCGAGGATCCCCGTGCTGATCTAAGCCGCTTTGCGGTGATAGGTTTCTCTCATGGCGCCTGGGCTGCGTTGGAGACATTCACTGGGCATTGGCCGCAAAGCCGATCACCCGCCGCAGTGGTAGCTTATTACCCATTTTGTGAATTTCCCAACCGAGCGCGCTCAGATTGGCAGAAACAAAGCGATTTGCTCGTGTTCCTTGCTGAGTCTGATACAATCACCGCCATCGAACCTTGCTATGATTTGTTTGGGGCTCAGAGTTCCGCCCAGTTTATTGACATAGTCCCATATGCAGGTGCCGCCCATGGCTTCGACGTTAAAGATACTCAGGGCTGGAGTAACCACTATAATAGTGAATACGCAGCTGATTCTTGGAATCGTACCCTCAGCTTTTTAGCGTCGCGTCTCAACTAAATTCGTTTTGTAGGTAACTATGCCCTTACTTCGCCTAGACCAAGCCTCGCTTGCTTACGGTACTCACGTTCTTCTCGATCATGTTGATCTTCAGCTATTTCGTGGCCAAAAAATTGGCTTGCTGGGGCGCAACGGTGCTGGAAAATCTAGTTTGCTTAAGATTATCAACGGCACCAACACCATTGATTCTGGTGAGTATTGGGTTCGTCCAGGCACAAAGATTGCCACCTTGTCGCAGGAGTTGCCGAACGCGGATGACAAAACTGTCTACGAAGTTGTTGCCGAAGGGCTTCATCCAGTCGGTGATCTTCTGGCTCAATTTCATCGCCTTACCTCGCAGGACGATATCAACTTTGACGAATTAGCCAAGGTGCAGTCGCAGATTGATAGCCTAGATGGTTGGTCCGTTGAGACGCGAGTGAGTACTGTGCTCTCGCAATTGGAATTAAACGCCGACAGCTTAATGAAAGAATTGTCCGGTGGTTGGCGCCGCCGGGTAGCGCTGGGTCAGGCCCTGGTGGTGGAACCCGATATCCTAATTCTTGACGAACCCACTAACCACTTAGATATCGAAGCCATTAAATGGCTAGAAGAGCAATTGCAAAATTTCCGTGGCGCGATGCTTTTCGTTACCCACGATCGTCAATTCCTACAGCAAATCGCCAACAATATTATTGAATTGGATAGGGGTAGTCTGATTGCTTGGGAAGGCAGTTATCAGGGGTTTTTGAATCATAAAGAGGCGGAGCTTGCTGCCGAGGAACGCGCCAATGAATTGTTCGACAAAAAGTTGGCTCAAGAAGAGGTGTGGATTCGTCAGGGCATCAAGGCTCGACGGACCCGTAACGAAGGGCGCGTTAGGGCGCTGAAAGCAATGCGTGACGAGCGTATGCAACGCCGTGAACGACAGGGCTCAGCCACTTTCTCCGTTGAGGGTGCAGATCGCTCCGGTAAGATCGTTAGTGAGCTAGAACAGGTAAGTCTTCGTTATGATGAACGAACGATTATTGACAATTTTAGTACCGTCATTATGCGTGGCGATAAGATTGGCATCATTGGTGCCAATGGTGCGGGTAAATCAACGCTAATAAAGCTGTTGCTCGGGAAGATTCAGCCAACGTCGGGTTCTGTTAAGTTAGGGACTAAGATAGAGGTAGCGTACTTCGACCAACTTCGAGAGAGTTTAGACCCTACCAAGAACTTGGTTGAAAACGTTTGTGAGGGTCGCGATTTCATTGAGATTAATGGGCACAAGCGTCATGGCATTAGTTACCTCTCTGACTTCCTGTTCTCACCGGAGCGTCTTCGCATTCCGGTAGGAGCGCTAAGTGGCGGTGAGCAGAATAGGGCTATCTTGGCCAAGCTTTTCTCCAAGCCCGCAAACCTTTTAGTGCTTGATGAACCTACCAATGATTTAGACTTAGAAACCTTGGAGTTACTTGAGGAAATTCTGCTAAATTTCGAAGGTACACTGCTACTCGTTTCTCACGATCGTGCCTTTATGAACAATGTCATTACTTCAACCATTTCCCTTGACGGAAGCGGCAGGGTACGTGAGTACGTTGGTGGCTATGATGATTGGATTCGCCAGGGCGGAACTTTGAGTGTGGCGAAGCAACGACCAGCAAAATCAGCTGCTGCTAAGCCTGCTGAAGAGGCTAAATCTAAGGCGAAGCCTAGCAAGAAGTTAAGCTACAAGGTCCAACGCGAACTGGAGCAGCTACCCGGTATCATTGAAGCGCTTGAAGCCGAGATTGCAGCGCTGGAATCGGTAGTGGCGGATCCGGCATTCTATGAGCGGGATGTGGCTGAGCAAACTTCACAGTTCGAGCTTATCAGTACCGTTCAGGCCAAACTTGATGAGGCGTTAGAACGCTGGATGGAGTTAGATGCCGACTGACTCGGCGCTGTTAATTCAAACTCCTTTGTTAAAGATACCGCTCGTTGAAGCGGTATTTTTTTGGCTGCTTGGTCTGCAAACGTGGAATGAAATGACTGAGAATCTTTACCTATGAACATTTAGGAATTACACTGGATTGCAATAGTAAAGCTAATATATGCGCAAATAAAAACAACAAGGTATTTTTTATGTCAAAAGCTTATATTGTCGATGCAATTCGTACCCCAGGCGGGAAGCGCAACGGCTCACTCTCATCTGTTCATCCTGTTGATCTCGGCGCGTTTGTGCTTGACGCCCTAGTAGATCGCAATGGGTTTAGCGCTGAGGACATTGATGATGTTATCTTTGGTTGCGTGACCCAAGTTGGTGCGCAGGCCAATAACTTAGCGCGCAACGCTGTTTTAGCTAGTAAGCGTATCCCTGAAAGTGTTCCAGCGGTAACCGTTGATCGTCAATGTGGCTCGTCGCAACAGGCGTTGCACTTCGCCGCTCAAGCGGTCATGTCTGGTACCCAGGATATCGTCATCGCAGGTGGCGTTGAATCAATGTCCCTTGTGTCCATTGGTGCAAATGTTGCCGATGGCAAAGCGGCTGGACACGGGCAACCGTACAGCGCGACGGGTATCAATACCAACTATGGCGTTGATTGGTTTCATCAAACCATTGGCGCGGAGTTGATTGTTGAGCATTGGGGCTTAACACGCGAAGAGATTGATGCATTTGCCGTACTCTCTCATCAACGCGCGATGAAAGCTCGTGATGCGGGCTATTTCAATCGGGAAATTGTCCCTTATGTTGATGATGCCGAAAGCATTGATCTCCAGCAGGATGAAGGGATTCGTGATAGCTGCAGCGCCGAGGGGCTAGCGAATCTCAAACCTATTAGTAATGGCGCAATCACAGCGGGTAATGCGTCGCAAATTACCGATGGAGCTTCCGCCGTGCTGGTCATGTCAGAAGCGGCAGTTAAGCGCTTTGGGCTTAAGCCTCGTGCTGTGGTGCATACTATGGCCATTGCTGGAGATGACCCAATTAAAATGCTAACCGGCCCTATTCCGGCTACCAAGAAGCTGTTGGCTAAGGCTGGAATGTCCATTCAAGATATTGACCTTTATGAGGTCAATGAAGCTTTTGCACCGGTTCCATTGGTGTGGTTACGTGAACTTAATGCCTCACTGGACAAACTTAATGTTAATGGCGGCGGGGTAGCACTTGGTCACCCGCTTGGAGCAACGGGTACTAAGCTCATTTCAACCCTGTTGTGCGAACTTGAACGTCGTAAAGCTCGCTATGGTCTAGTAGCCATCTGCGAGAGCGGCGGCACGGCGAATGCTACCTTAATCAAGAGGGTGGGCGAATGATTATTCAGAGCAAACATTTTGTGGTCACGGGCGCGGCCAGTGGGCTAGGTTTAGCAACGGTGGAGCGCTTAGTTGCTGATGGCGCTAAAGTTAGTGGTTTCGACATTAATGAGCAGGCACTAGCAGAGTTGTCAGAGCGGTTTCCAGGCAGCGTGAAGGGCTTTAGTTGTGATGTATGTGATGAGGGCTCGGTCAACAATGCCCTAGACATGGCAGAAGCCTTTGCTGGTGAGGTACGTGGAGTCGTAAATTGTGCTGGGATTATTGGCGCGGCAAAACTTGTAGGGCGAAAAGGTCCATACGAGTTGCAGGCGTTTCAGCGAGTTATCGACATCAATTTGTTAGGGACGGTTAATGTCATGCGTTTGGCCGCTGCTCGAATGACCAACTATGAGCCGTTGATGGATGGCGAGCGCGGTGTGGTGATTAATACAGCAAGCGTAGCGGCTTTTGATGGACAAAAAGGTCAAACGGCCTATTCAGCGAGTAAGGGAGCCATTGTCTCGCTAGCGTTGCCTGCAGCGAGAGACCTAGCAAGCGTTGGAATTCGTGTGAACACGGTAGCGCCAGGCGTTATGGCTACACCAATGCTAATGGAGGCCGACGAAAAAGTACTCGCGCCGTTATTGGCGGTTACCCAGTTTCCTAAGCGTTTAGGTGCTCCGGCTGAATTCGCCGACGCGGTGGCGTTTTTAATTGGCAATCGCCTCATGAATGGCGCAACACTTAGAATAGATGGCGCTATGCGCTTACCTTAGCTATCCCTGTAGCGATGAAGTGCATTTTGTAACAACGCGTTACCGAGGCGTTCGCAGGTGGCGATATTCGTAGCAACGATGTCGTCACTTTCCGTTTTATCCTTCAAAACGCGAGCTAAGCTTGCTTCGCGAAGAAGATGTAATGTTGGATAGGGTGCGCGGTTAGTGTAGTGACTAGCCGAGTCGGGCTCCTCTCCATCAAAGAGGTACATAGGGTGGAAGTGAGCAAGCTGATAGGTACCTCGGTACTCAAGTGCATCAATGAGCTGATCGCCTAACTCCATTAGATCAATAAAGTCATCGAAGTGTTTGAAGTCCGCTGCGAAGACTAACAAGGTGGTTTCTACGTCGCTATTATCCAAGTCACGCAGTTCATCCACTAAACGCTCTAGCGCTTCTTCTAGACCTACCTTTGTTTCGACAACGGTAAACTTAATTCTGTTGGCGACAAATTCTCGGCGTGCGAACGGGCAGAAATTATGTCCGATAACGGCGTCTTCTAACCAGCATTTAGTGGCCTCAAGTGGTGTTTTCACAGTCGTGTACCTCGCTATTTGGTTACTACATTGTAACGGGAATTCGCGCCGCCGTACTGATCGTGACAACTTCGTTACCGCTTTGTTACAGCTTCATGACAGTTTGCTATTACGGGTTGTATATTATCTGCACAATTTGGAGTGTTTTTTCTTGTTTCGCACATAATTTCGTTTCGAATTGTTGTTTAAGCACCATTTTTTAGATAGTCTTTTTATTAATGTAAGTAGTAATTACCTACAGAGATTTGGGTAGGTGCCCATGGATTTAAGAACACCCGTTTTAGGGCAAAAAAAATAAGGATATCAAGAGTATGGCGGAGCAGCTAACAGGCACTGTTAAGTGGTTTAATGATGAAAAGGGATTTGGTTTTATCGAGCGTGAGGGCGAGAAAGATGTTTTCGTACACTACAGCTCGATCGAAGGGACAGGTCGTCGTACACTTACCGAGGGACAGCCAGTAACTATGACGGTTACTAACGGCGCCAAAGGCCCTCAAGCAGAAAGTGTAGTACCTGCTTAATTATAGATTCGTACGATACGCGACCTATCGGTCGTGGTTGGTTCAAGAAACGGTCGCTAAGGCGGCCGTTTTTTATGCTGTTACTCAGTCTTTTTTTTAGTGCGTTTATTTCAGCGAGTATTTTCCCGTTTGCTTCAGAAGTGGTCTTCATTGCGGCGCTTGACGAGGGGCTTAATCCTGTCATTGTTCTAGCTGTTGGCACTCTGGGGAATACGCTTGGGGCACTGCTCACCTGGTGGCTAGCGCGCCTTGCTCGTGAAGGTAAACTTGGCTTTAAAGCTAAACCTAGTTCGGCTAAGGCCTCAGCGTTTTATAATCGCTTTGGTAAGTGGACATTATTATTCTCGTGGGTCCCTCTAATTGGAGACGCCTTCCCTGGCTTGGCCGGGTGGTTTAAGCTCCCATTTTGGCAAACCATATTGTTAGTCGCCGTAGCCAAGTGCGGGCGATATTTAGTATTAATGGCAGCATATTTTGCTTGGTAGAAAGTTTATTAGGTGTTGATTTATGAAGAGTTATAGTCAGTTTTACATCAATGGTGGTTGGGTTGATTCACATTCCAGTACGCTCACTTCTGTTATCAACCCAGCAACGGAAGCGCAGATCGCCACGGTACCAGAGGGAAATGCTCAAGATGTAGATGATGCAGTCATGGCGGCACGTGCCGCTTTCGAAAGCTGGTCGAATACGCCATCAGCTGAACGAGCAGACATCATTCGCCGAGTCTCCGACCTGCTGGAACAACGGGTTGATGAGATTGCAGCGGTCATTTCTGCAGAGCTTGGATCCCCCATTGCGCACGCTAAAGCAGTACAGAGCGAAGAGCCAATCGAGGGAATGCGCATGTACGCTGACTTCTGCTCAATGATGGATGAAGATCAGGAAGAGGGTAATAGTCTAATCGTTAAAGAGGCGATTGGTGTCTGTTCCTTTATCAATCCGTGGAATTACCCGCTACTCCAGATTGTAGGAAAGGTAGCTCCAGCGCTGGCCGCAGGATGTACCATGGTAGTGAAGCCGTCGGAAGTAACGCCGCTTAATGCCTTCATTCTTGCAGAAATCATGGACGAGGCCGGCGTACCTGCAGGTGTCTTTAACCTTGTTTCAGGTTTGGGACCAGTGGTGGGTGAGGCAATGTGCGTCCATCCTGAAGTAGATATGGTGTCTTTCACGGGTTCCACCCGAGCAGGGGTTCGCATTGCGGAGCTGGCTGCCCCATCAGTAAAACGAGTTTGCCAAGAGCTTGGTGGTAAGTCACCCATGATTATTACCGAGGACCTTAGCGCGGAGGAGTTTGCGACGGCGGTTGAGTACGCCATGGGTGACGTAATGTTCAACAGTGGTCAGACTTGCACAGCGTTAACGCGCCTGTTGGTTCCTGCTTATCGTCTCGCCGAAGCGAATGCAGTGGCGAAAGCGTATGTTGAAGGTCTGAAAGTTGGCGAACCGGGTGACGAAGAGGCATTCCTCGGCCCAATGAGTTCTGCGCAACAGCGTAATACGGTGTTGAATTACATTCAGATAGGCATCGACGAAGGCGCCGAACTGGTAAGCGGTGGTGTTGAGCGGCCAGCAGGTTTCTCGCAGGGTTATTACGTTTCGCCAACGGTTTTCTCTCAGGTTAACAACCAGATGCGTATTGCTCGCGAAGAGATATTCGGTCCTGTAACCTGTATCCTGCCTTACCAAAATTTGGCGGAAGCAATCACCGTTGCGAACGATACTCCGTATGGCCTGAGTTCCGCAGTTTGGGCGGGGTCTAAAGACGCCGGCTTAGCTATTGCTCGGAAGCTTCGTGCTGGTCAGGTTTATGTGAATGGCGGGGAGTATAACTTTCTGGCGCCGTTTGGTGGCTACAAGCAATCTGGCAATGGTAGGGAGTGGGGGCGTGAAGCGATGCATGAATTTATAGAGGTGAAGGCAATCCAGCTTTAAGTACTCGCTCATAGCGTGCCGTCATTATTGAGATGACGGCTACGCTTGCAGAGTGTAGCGATGAAGCTTTTGCCCCAGATTAACCTTCTTCGCCAAATAGTAATTCCGCTGTGGTTAGTGCTGCTCATATTACGCTTGAAACTCAGTGAAAATCTCTAGATTGGTGCTCTGAGTTCAATAAGTGACTAATGTCCTCAATATGTCCTGCCTTGATATGAATAAGCGTTGAAGTCTCACCGTGGGCTTGGAGCTTGGGCGGATCAACTCGCTCAATCACCCCTTTAATATGTAGTAATTGACCAGCAAGCAGTGCCTTTCGGCAGCGCTCTTGTACCGCTTTTTCGACAATAACATTATGATTACCTGTGTGATCTTCGAGTGTTAAAAACACTAGGCCGGAGGCTGTGCTAGGTCTTTGCCGACAGCTAACGATGCCAGCAATCTGCACCCATCTACCTTGATGAAGTGAAAAACAATCCTGTGCGTTGGTACACTGATTAATCGGGTTGGTTTCCTGTAGTAGCCATAACGGGTGTTGATTCAGGGTAATTCCAGTATGTTGGTAGTCATCTGCTAGTTGGTCCCATGGTGAGGGTTCCGCTAGGCTAACCTTAGTCCGTTCAATGTTGTCATGAGTGAGAACTGCTTCAGAGACCCCTTGAACTAACCAATGGCTAAGATGTTTGTTGCCATCCAGTTGATTAAAGGCTCCGGCAGCAATCAATTTCTCAAGTTGATCGGAGGCAATTTTACAGCGCTTTTTAGCGTCGTTCGCCCCGCTAATCAGCTGCTTCAACCGGCGACTGGTAATTTCATCCGCGGAAGGCTTCGAGAAGCCCTTTATCTGACGAAACCCAACTCTAAGTGACGGTGATTGAGTTGTAATCGTAGCAGCACTGTCAGTGCTTATTTGCGGACTACCCTGTGAAGCGCGTAAGGGACTAGCTTCCGATAGCACCTCAAGTTGATAGTCCCAGTGACTATGGTTGATATCAATGGGTAGGATATCTACGCCATGGCGTTTGGCATCCTGCAGGAGCTGTGATGGACTATAAAAACCCATCGGTTGGCTGTTTAACAAACCACAATAGAACGCAGCTGGGTAGTGACATTTTAGCCATGCCGAAATATAAACGAGTAGGGCAAAGCTAGCAGCATGAGATTCGGGAAAACCATAGTCACCAAAGCCTTCCATTTGTCGAAACAAACGTTCAGCAAAATCAAGACTATGTCCGCGCTCTAACATTCCTGTAATAACGGGCTCCTTGAATTGAGCCAGCTCTCCATTACGCCGCCAGTTAGCCATTGCTCGCCGCAGTTGATCGGCTTGGCCGCCACTAAAGCCTGCTGCCACCATAGCCAGCTTGATCACTTGCTCCTGAAATATTGGTACCCCAAGGGTTCTTTCCAGAACAGCTTGGACCGCTTCATTGGCGTAATCAACCTGCTCTAAGCCTTGGCGTCTTCGTAGATAGGGGTGAACCATATCGCCTTGAATGGGGCCTGGTCGTACCAGGGCTACTTCAATGACTAAATCGTAAAAGCAGTTAGGCTGCAGGCGAGGCAGCATGTTCATTTGAGCGCGAGACTCAACCTGGAAGACACCAATGCTATCGCCTCTGCTGAGCATGCCATAAGTCTTCGGGCAGTCAGCAGGAATGCTTGCCAGTGTCACTGGGGTAGCGCTATAGACGTTAATGGCCGCGAGAGACTTTTGGATAGCGCTTAACATCCCTAGGGCAAGTACGTCGATCTTTAGCAGACCTAGCGCTTCAATATCATCTTTATCCCATTGAATAATAGTTCGGCCCTCCATTGCAGCGTTTTCAATGGGTACTAGTGAATAGACTGGCGCATCCGTGACAATAAAGCCGCCAACATGCTGAGATAAATGTCGCGGCATGCCCAAAATTTCCTTAATGAGAAAGGCGTAGTGCTTAGTGATGGGAGAGCGGGTCGATAAATTTGCTTCGCCTAGTCTGGTTTCTAGATCACCAGAGCGATCCCACCACGCTAGACTCTTTGCTAGCTTATTTACTACAACCGCATCTAGGCCAATAGCTTTACCAACATCTCTGATAGCACTACGCGGCCGATACGTGATAACGGTTGCTGCTAACGCGGCTCGGTCGCGACCGTACTTCTTATAGATATACTGAATAACCTCTTCGCGGCGGTGATGTTCGAAGTCAACGTCGATATCAGGGGGTTCATTTCGTTCTTTTGAGATAAATCGTTCAAAAAGTAGATTCGACTGTGCAGGATCCACCTCAGTAATGAAGAGCGCGTAGCAAACGGCAGAATTAGCGGCCGAACCACGCCCTTGGCATAGGATATGTTGGCTTCTAGCAAATTGAACAATGTCATGAACTGTGAGGAAATAATGTTCATATTTGAGCTCCCTAATAACGTTAAGCTCATATTTGATTTGCTTTGTTACTTGGTCGTTAGCGCCTTCTGGCCAACGCTTTTTGCAGCCATCGTGTACCAACTCGCTTAGCCACTCGCTGGGTGTTTTATTACTAGGAACCAATTCAGCAGGGTAGTTATAACGCAGTTCATCCAAAGAAAAGTGACATTGCTGGGCAATGTGGATGGATTCCTTAATCAGTGCCTCTGGAAAGCGGCGATGAATTTGCTGTAGGTTCTGTAAAGCGCACTCTCGGTTTTTGCTGGCATGTAGGCCTAGCTCTGTCAAAGTGGTGTTCTGGCGAATAGCCGTTAAGACGTCTAATAGCGGTTGTCTATCACGGTGGTGCATACGAATATTACCAACACAGGTCATCATGAGGTGGTATTCAGTAGCAAGGCTCAGGCATTGCTTATAATGAGCAATGAACTGCGCGTCTAAGTGATATTGGATGCCCAACCAGACGCCTTTAGGGAATGCTTTGATGAGTAACGGTGCAAGCCGATAGCATTGCTGCTTAACAGAGCTGACAAACCATATGGCTAAGCAAGACTTCAGACCGTTATTGAGGTCTTCTAACGTTAACTGATAATGCCCCTTTTCAGACCTTCTTCTTGCCTTGGTGATCAGTGCCGAAATTTGTCCATAGGCATCACGGTTGGGGGCCAGTAGGATAAGCTCGGCTATAGGGTTGTGATGGTCGCCAATTTTGAAATAGCTGCCTATGACTAAATCTATGTCTCGCTTAGCGGCCGCAACATGGGCCTTTACCACCCCGGCTAGTGAGCATTCATCTGTGATAGCGATGGCGTCGTAGCCCAGGTCATCGGCTTGATCTACCAGTTCTTCAGGGTGTGATGCACTGTGTAAGAAACTAAAATTACTACGGCAAAATAACTCGGCATACTGCATGGCTGACTACGCGAAAATACCTTGAACAAACCATCTGCGGTTAGCAAGGTCTTTATAGACCCAGTAACGTAACCCTCGATCACTTTTAGCGATGTAATAGTCTCGCTGGCAGCGTGAGCTCCACCACTGAGTGTCAATGCGCTCAGGTCCTTGAAGTAAGCTTAATACCTGGCCTTCAAAAACCATCTGTTTGCCGCGTTGGAGAATAAGTTTAGGAGATTTGAATAACCATGTTGGCCGCTTAGCTATGCTCAACGCCTCCTGCTTAGGTTGTCCGAGATCATCTGGGCGATGACTGGCCGGACTTTTTAGGTAGCTGATTCGGTCCTTACCTAGTCTTGCTTCAAGGCTTTCCACTAGTTTTCGATCTAATGGCTTTGCTAAAGACTCAGGGAATAGATCATCACCAATCTCTAAGCTTAACGGCCGATGGATAGATTCAAGCGCCACTTGATTGATCGCCCGTTTGATTGGCTGCTTTTCACTTTGTAACTGGGTTAGTTTCAGCATAGAGGCTACGTTATTCCTACAGGCTTCTACACCAACGTGAAGGCGATGTAAGTAGCGCTGTTCATTACGTAGCTGCCAACGCAGCTCGATACAATGCTGTTGATGTTGGCGTAAAAATCGTTGTAATTTTTCTAGCTGCAATTCAAATGCAGGCTGTATTTCACTTAGATTACTAACGGACTGTAGGCTGAAGCTCTCCTCGTGAAACTGAGGAGGGGTAACATGTGGTTGCCGGACATCTCCTTTTAGGCCATATAGACGGCTAAGGTAATCCATAAAGAAATGGCTTTGTCGGTGGCCTAGCGCATGAGAAGGGAGTTGCTTAACCTCACCTAGGGTTCGTAATCCCAAATTAGCCAATCGCTGAATGATCTTTGGCTCACAGTTAAGCTGTGCAATAGGCTGTTCATTGATAAGGTGCTGGATCTTAGCGAGGTCAATACTGTCATTGCTAATAACTACTTCGCTCTCAAAATTTAAATTGTGGCTAAGCAATATAGCGGCTTCCGGAGTATTGGCCAGGCCAAACTGCATGTGGTGAGTGGCGAGTAGATGGCTGTTACTAATCTTTTCCTTCAGTTTTGGCCAGCCACCATGGACGTTTAGGCAGCCCGTTAAATCGAGTAACAACCGGTCACTTGAGGGAATACTGATGTGTGGGGTAAATTCACGGCAGAAATCAGCTAGTAGCTGCAGGCGCAATAATTCCTTCTGATGATCCCGATCTTCAATTTCTAATTCCGAGAGAAGCGCCCATGCAGTAATTAAAGATTGACCAGGACTAATGCCCTGAGCTGATGCCAGGGCATTACAGTATTTGATGCGATGGTTTTCAGATACTGCCAGTGGTGCTTTGGCGCAATGCGCGTAAATCTCTACAGGTAGTAAGGGGAGATGAATACACAGCCAAAGCATTGTTTACTGCCATACAATTTGACGCTGAGCAGGGTCAGTGTGAACTGGCATAGCGAGGTGTTCTTTACGATTACTCTTTGGTACTTCAAGTTGAATGACATTGCATTGCTGATCTCGAATCTCTTCGTCTATAGGTAGCTCAATTTGCTGTCCTGCCCATGTTCCAGTTTGCTTCAATACTTGAAGTGATAGCTGGCCATCATTAGGCGTTAGGCTGAGGCGTAGTTTCGCCGGTGATGGCTGAGCGGCAAAACGGCTGTCACGGTACTGAATATGCAAACAGTCACTACTTTTAGCGGCATGTTGGATGCGGCGTAGGTCCTTCGTTGCGATGTCATGACTGCCAAACCAAGAGATTACCGCACTACAGGTGCCGGCTTTCAAGGCTTGTTCTGTGGCCCATAGTAACTCTTTGCTATTACGTGGATGAATCATAAGGATTCGACTGCTATCAACACCGGCAGCTTCAAGTGCGGGGCCATAAGGGGTAAAGGGAGGGGCAATGAATGCGACCCATTTCTCAGTCTGGCTAAGTTTAGCAATCGCAGGGAGTAGAAAGCTTAATTCACCACCGCCGTGGTGAGAGCATAATAGCTCTGTAGCAACGGACATGGGCCAGCCGCCTTGTTCTAGCTGATCATTGAGTGGTCGGTATTGAGTATCGACAGCCTTGAGTGTTAACGGAGCGCTTTGGTTCTTTACGCACCAGATGTCATGCCTAGAGTCGATAATGTCCTTAAGTTCTGCTTTCATGCTTACTCTCCGTTAACTGTTTTTATATACAGTATGTTTATTTATACAGTATAAATTTAAGATTGCAAATTTTTTATGCACGCATTGCGTGAGGAGCTGAACCTAGGCTGGAAGTTTTCACGTGCTGAATTTGAGTTTGGCCGCTGTGTTGAGATGAGATGAGATGAGATGAGATGAGATGAGATGAGATGAGATGAGATGAGATGAGATGAGATGAGATGAGATGAGATGAGATGAGATGAGATGAGGAGCGAGACTAAGAGGCGTGGTGCAGATCACCGACGCCGGAACGATGAGGTTAGAACAGTGAAGTAAGAACAGTGAAGCTCGCCCGAGGCTGGCTATTTAGGTTGCTAGCATCAGCTGAATTCACGGCCTGGGCATTACCAAGCGTGGAATAATTGTCGGCCAATTCTACCAGCTATAGAGTGAGGCAATGAGTGCCGGGATAGCGGTTTCAACACGAAGAATATTTGCTCCCATATGACCGCAGTGAAAACCGATTTCTTCGAGTTTGGCTATTTCATACGGGATAAAGCCTCCTTCAGGTCCTACAGCGAGTGTACAGGGCTTGTTTAGAGCGTGGGGGATAGGTGTTGCTACGCCCGGATGGGCTACTAACGGGTAGCTGTGTTCAATGAGTGAGGGTAACTCATCTTCAACGAATGGCTTGAATCGCTTTCTCAGTTCAATTTTGGGTAGTTGGGTGTCTCGTGCTTGCTCTAAGCCTAGCGTAAGTTGTTCAAGTAGGCCCAACTCAGAAAGGATTGGTGTCTGCCAAAAGCTCTTCTCAACGCGGTAGCTATTGATGAGGTAGAGCTCTTCAACTCCCATAGTGGTAATGGTTTGTAAAATTCGCTTGAGCATCTTCGGGCGCGGCAGTGCCAAAATGATACGCAGGGGCTTTTTAGGCGGGGGAGGTGTATCCAGCTTAAAGTGAATTTCCGCCGACTGCTCATCTAACTTTTCAATGGAGCCACTACCTATGAGGCCATTGACCATTCCTACTCGTATAGAATCACCCACGTTCGCGCGGTGAACGGATAAAATATGTTGCAGGCGATGATCTGAAATACGAGCAATATTGTTGCCGCTAAGATCGCTTGGGAATAGTAAAAGTAGATTCATAGCGCTATTCTAGCGTTAGCAAACCCTACGGGATAGTTTTTCAACTAAATACTCAGCAATTAAATTTTTCACTAGGCAGTGTGGCTAGTTGAAATCTTCAGAAAGAATAGGAGCGGTCAGTGGAGTGGCATTGCCAATCGTTTGCAGGACTTAGCGCAAAGCATATGTATCAGATTCTGAAACTACGTCAGGACGTCTTCGTTGTAGAGCAGGACTGTGCATTTCCTGACATAGATGGCATTGATCCGGATGTCTGGCACTTTTACGCCGTTGATGACGATGAGGTTGTTGCTTACACACGCTTAATTGATGCTGGCATTAGCTACCCTGGTGCTATATCAATAGGTCGTGTCGTGGTAGCGCCCGCTGCCAGAGGCAACGGCTTTAGTTATGAATTAATGGATAGATCTATTCTTCAAGCTCGAACGCTCTTTGGTAACCAGCCCATCAAAATAGGCGCTCAGTCACACCTTGCTGGTATGTATGGAAAACTTGGTTTCGCTCAGAGTTCGGATGAGTATCTTGAAGATGGTATTCCACACATTGAGATGACACTTGAAGCTCAGTGATTTCAAATTGCGGGGCGATCTGATAAATAGTGCACTGATAAATAGTGCGCTAATGCCTGAAGCAAAGCGCTAGTGCACTATGGTGTTAGGATAGTGCACTATGGTATTAGAGCAGCGCGTTGTGAACTTAGGATGCTACGGCTACGCGGCGGCTAAGTGTTGATACCACGCTGATCAGCATTTCCGCTGAAGAGCCTTTTAAATGGCCTGTATAATGCTTAATTAAAAGGTTGGCTGCTGCGCCACTCACTAAGTTAGACTGCGCGGCGTCCAAGTGAAGCTCGCCGATAGTTCGGTCTATCAGGACTTCAACCCCCGCAATAAAATTGTGTAGCGGTAGACCGGCTTCGAGCATTAAAAAGCCTAGGTTTGGGTCATTCGTAATATGATCACGTAACAAATCAAAGCCAATGCGCAAACGTGCGCTTGGCTCGCTTACGTTTACTTCATCAATATCAACAATCACTCGAGATACCGCATCGCCAATTAATTTATCGGCAACGGCATTCATCATGGCGGTTTTGCTAATGAAGTAATTATAGAAGGTACCAAGTGCCACTTCGGCCGTAACAGTAATCTCTTGAATTGTGATTTCATCGGCAGGTTTGCTGAGTAATAGTGTGACGGCTGCGTCGATAAGCTTGTTACGGGTTCGCTCACGCTTGCGCAGGTTAGGTCCTCGCGGACGCTTAGGCGTATCGATACCTTGGTTCTCGGTCATAGGGGCTCTCATTGTATTATTATATTTATTGTAAAAACGAAACGCTCAACATTGAACGCTTTTCATTTTTGTTGCTAGTTTATCGGGTCTCATAGGTGACTGCAAGTACTTGTACTTATAGGTGAACAGCTTTGTAAGTCTGCGTTTCAAATGCCTCAAAACCTCTGAATTACTTGCATGTAAGGGGGTAGCCCTATAAATTAGAATAAGTTGCAAAGGCAATGATCTAACTTTCATTGCTAAGACTATAAGGGATAAGATAACAGGGCTTGGTCAATGGCAATGGTGTTCGCGCCTAAAGCACTAATACTAACATTAATGAACCTTGCCCAAACTAAGTAGTACTTAAGCTTACTCGGCAATTATTAGCTCGCAAAGTTGTAACAATTGATGTGTAAGTTACAGCATGATGAAGCTTTGCTGACAAAGGGATCCGGTGAACACTGCGAATATAATAAATAAACGGTACATCATGTTGCTGTTAACCCTGCTAGCGCTGATATGGCTATGTTGGCGGCTAGCCAATGTGTTTTGGTTGTTAGCAACACCTGCGGACGAATTTAATACACAGTCAGTCGTTATTGTTAATACGCCAAGTTCATCCTCCCAGCGGAGTAGCGCGTCGAAGATAGATATTTTTGACGACGAGGCCAATAGCAACGTACAAATTGACGATAACAACGATTCTCAAACCGAAATGCGTACCAACCTAGACGCGCTACGTGAGTCGAGTTTGCAGGTTACTTTGAGTGCTGTGATCGCGAGTTCAAACCCTGAACTCAGCGGCGCAATCTTAAATGTTAATGGTACTCAACGAGCCTATAAAATTAATGACACACTACCGGTAGCGGGAACGGTGGTAATTGATGAAATCTATGACAAAACAGTTGTTGTAAGTAACAACGGCGTGCGCGAAAAGATAAGCCTAGATGATGAAGAGTTCAGCGGTATTGACGTGAAGCTAAGTGAGCCAAGCCTCAGTCAATTGTCAGAACCTATTAATAATGCCGGCCTTAATGAGGCAGAAGCCATGGCTAAGCTCGATGAGTTCGTACAAATAACACCTAGCTTCGATGGGCGGTCACTAGCAGGTCTCATGCTCGCGCCGGGACGTAATACCGGTTTGTTCGAATTGTTTGAACTTCAAACTGGTGACATGGTTATTGCTATAAATGGGGAACCACTGAGTGAGATGGCCTCCATGGCGGCTATTGAAACAGCGCTGGAATCGGCCGACCGATTAGATCTGACCATCTCGCGTAATGGAAACCAGCGTCAGGTAGCTTTTACCCAAGAATTACTGAGCTCTTTGCTTGCACAATAATAACTAGAGCTCCATTAGGAGAGGATACATGCGTTTTAAACGCCAATTTCAAGGTTGCGTAGCGGGATTATTGTTAGCTCCCAGCTTGATTGTTGCTCAAGAGCAAGAATTAACGGTTAACTTCAGAGACACCGATCTTAAAGAGGTCATCAGTTTTGTTGCTGATGTCACGGGTAAGACCATTATTGTTGATCCATTGGTGAATGGTCGAGTAATGGTAGTCTCCGAGCAACCGCTGGACTCGGATGCGCTCTATGAGCTGTTTCTGTCAGTTCTTGAGGTCCATAACTTCGTAGCAGTTGAAAACAATGGAGTAGTGCGAATCTTGCCGAAAGCTGAGACCCGCATGTCGAGTATTCAGCTATCAAATAGCTCTAGTGCCGACGCCCAATCGGCACGTTTAGTTACGCAGGTCATCAAGGTTAATAACGTTTCAGCCACGCAATTATTACCCGTTTTACGCCCTATGGTTCCTCCTGAAGCTCACCTCGCAGCTTATGACCCCAGTAATTCCATTGTGATAACGGATTCAGCGGCGAATGCGGCGCGAATTCGCGATTTAATTGAAGCCTTTGACCGAAGCGTTTTAGATAGCTCAGAAGTGATTAGCTTAACCCATGCTAATGCCCAAACCATGGCGGACCTAGTGCAATCAGCGCTATTGGGTGATGAAAGTAACGCTGGGGTAAAAATAGCGAATGTAACCGCCGATGCGCGGGCGAATCGTCTACTCGTAACAGGCGATCCAATGGCCCGGCAACGCGTTCGTGAACTCGTGGCTCAACTTGATACCGCGGTGATGGCTGAGAGTAACAGCCGAGTTATTTACTTAGAATATGCGTTGGCCTCGGACGTCGCAGCGGCTATTCGAGGTGTGGTTGGAGACACTGGAGAGTCCAGCGGTCGACAGATGAAAATTGAAGCCGACGAGCAGACTAACGCGCTAATTTTAACAGGAGAGCCAACGGAATTAGCAACCCTTGAGGATATTATTGAGCGCCTCGATGTAGAGCGTTCACAGGTCTTGGTTGAAGCTATTATCGTTGAGCTCCAAGATACTGCTGGGAAAGAGTTAGGGGTTCAGTGGCTCTTCGCTGATACCAATAACGGTGGCTATGGTAGTTCCGCTACACCAGGTAGCGATGCCTCAATTGGTAACGTAACCGCCGCTGCAATAGGTAATGGCGGGACTCCCGATATTCCTGCACTAGGCGCAGCACTATCGGCCGTCGAGGGGCAGACTCTGGGTTTTGCAGGCGTTAATGGGGCGTTCAACTTCAATGTGTTAATTAACGCGTTGCAAGAGGAGAACGGCGCTAATATTCTCTCAACACCAAGTGTACTAACCATGGATAACCGTGAAGCGGTTATCAACGTAGGTCAGAATGTCCCCTTTGTAACCGGTTCTTATACCTCACAGGGCAGTAGTAGTAACCCAGACTCTCCATTTCAAACTATTGAACGTGAAGACGTAGGTATCAAATTAACTGTAACGCCTCGCGTTAATGGTGATAACCGCATTGTCTTAGATATCGCGCAAGAGGTATCAAGTTTGTCGGGTAATACGGGGGTAGATGCGTCCGATCTAATTACCAATAAACGTGATATTACCACCCAAGTTATTGCCGATAACGGTGGCGTCGTCGTCCTAGGAGGTCTGATTCAAGATGACCTTCAGCAGTACGAGCAAAAGGTGCCATTTTTAGGTGATATACCTCTGCTTGGACGCCTCTTTCGCTCTAACGGTAATCGATTAGTGAAGACAAATCTGCTTGTTTTTATTCGTGCCACGGTTATTGATGATAGTAGTCAGCTGCAGCAGACTACGGAAGGCAAGTATGAGTATATCCGCGAGCGTCAGCAGGAGATGCCTAATGCAGATCCAACGTTCCTAGATGACATGGCGCAACCGGTTCTGCCCGAATATGAGCAAGAGGGACAGTAGCCATGTCCCAGGAAGAACTCATCGCTGAAGCACCAAGACCAAGGCTTTTCCCCTACCATTTCGCTGAGTACTATCAGTGTGTATTGGACTGGAGTGGAACGTTACCGGTACTAATCTTCCACGATCAGGTAAGTGAAATTGTGCTGAGGGAAACTAGCCACTTAACAGCGGGGAAGTTTTCTGCTGAACGGTTGGATCAAGCCGAGTTTCAGGCTCGGTTGACAAAGATCTATCAGGCGGGAGAGAACAGTGCGGAAGAAGTCGCTGACGTTATGGGCGAAGATGAAGACTTGAGTGCGTTGGTGGACGCAATGCCAGATGCTGAAGAGCTAATGTCGTCGGATGACGACGCCCCAGTTATTCGCCTAATTAACGCAGTCCTTGCTCAAGCGATTAACGCAAAAGCTTCAGATATTCACGTAGAAACCTTCGAACAACGATTAGTTATCCGCTTTCGAATCGATGGCGTGTTAACCGAAGTCCTCTCACCAAAACGTGTACTCGCGCCATTGTTAGTCTCTCGTTTGAAGGTAATGGCGAAGCTCGACATCGCCGAAAAACGGGTTCCTCAGGACGGTCGGATTTCCGTCAAAATCGCTGGTCACGCTATTGATTTACGTGTGTCAACGCTACCCTCAGCTTACGGTGAGCGGGTGGTATTGCGAATTTTAGATAAACAAAGCAGTCAACTTGATCTTGAACAACTAAAAATGCCCGTGGATGACGAAGCAAGGTTTAAGCAATTACTTGCTCAGCCACACGGAATTATTTTGGTAACGGGTCCTACCGGATCTGGTAAGACAACTTCGCTATACGCAGGGCTCAGCCATATTAATACGCCAGGGCGTAACATTATGACCATCGAAGACCCAGTTGAGTACATGCTCCACGGTATTGGTCAAACTCAGGTAAATACCAAGGTTGGTATGACCTTCGCGGCCGGTCTACGCGCCATTCTACGTCAGGATCCAGACGTTGTGATGGTGGGCGAAATTCGCGACGTCGAGACCGCCGAAATTGCCGTTCAAGCAAGTTTGACCGGACACCTCGTGCTCTCTACGCTCCACACCAACTCAGCAGTAGGTGCTATAAGCCGACTCGCTGACATGGGCGTTGAGCCATTTCTACTTTCCTCAAGTCTCATTGCCGTGATGGCTCAGCGGTTAGTGCGTTTGAACTGTGTGGATTGCGTGACCGAATACCCGGCTACCGAAACGGACAAACAATGGCTTGGTGTCAACCCAGATACTGAGCTAATGCTACGCAAGGGGCAGGGTTGTCAGCGCTGTAGCCATACCGGCTATCGTGGTCGTCAAGCTATCTACGAACTCGTTGAAGTGAACGAAACCTTGAAACAACTCATTCATGATGGAGTTGGTGATATCGAGCTTCAGAAAGCCGCACGATTGCATTCGGTATCTATCTCTCAGCGCGGTCGCGAGCTAGTCCTTGCCGGACAGTCGACACCCGCCGAAGTCGCCCGAGTCGTTGAGGACGCCAAGCAGTGAGTGCTTATCGTTATATAGGTAAGTCGCCGAACGGCAGCCGAGCAAAGGGCGTTATCGAAGCGGACACCGCTCGTGGAGCCAGGCTCAAATTAAGAGAGCAGGGTATTTTTATCGAGAAACTGTCGGAGAGTGAATCGGCGGAAACGCGGACAAACCAAACGCGCTTTTGGCGTAATCCTATGAAGGGCTCTGAGCTCTCGCTTTTTACACGACAGCTTTCCACGTTGGTTGATGCCGGCATGCCGCTTGATGAAGCGCTAGCTACCGTGGCGGCGCAATCGGAAAAAGCAGCTACCAAATCCTTGGTCTTATCCATCCGAGCCAAGCTCTTGGAAGGGCATAGCTTAGCTGCCGCCCTGGCGGTTGCGCCAAAAAGCTTCAATGATTTGTACCGAGCGCTTATTAGAGCAGGTGAATCCTCGGGCTTGCTAGGGCAGGTTTTGGAGCAGCTAGCGGATTACTTGGAAAATAGAATGGATACCCAGCAGAAATTAAAGTCCGCTATGGCGTATCCAATTGTTCTGATGGTGGTTTCTTTAGGTATTGTTGTGTTTCTTATGACCTCAGTGGTACCAGAAATCGTCTCGGTGTTTCAAAAGTCGAATCAGGCCTTACCTGCGCTAACTGAAATCGTTATCGCGATGAGTGACTACTTGGTGAATTACGGGGCGATTAGCCTAGTCGTCATTGTTGGTCTGGTGATTGCTGTTAAACGTTGGCTCAACCGTCCTTCAATCAAACCAAATTACCACGCCAAACTATTAACGTTTCCCGTAATTGGCCCCTTAATTCGGAGTATTGAAGGAACTCGCTTTGCCTCCACAATGAGTATATTAGTGGGTTCCGGCGTCAATCTGGTGGATGGACTTAAGATTGCTGGTGAAGTCATGACAAATGTAGCAATGCAGCGCGCAAATCAGCGGGTGACAGACCAAGTGATTGCCGGGAGTAGTTTGTTCAAGGCGCTTAATGACAGTAAGTCATACCCGTTGCTCTTGGTTCATATGGTTGGTAGCGGAGAGCGCAGTGGTGACCTCGCCCCAATGTTAGATAGAGCGGCGATTCATCAGGAAAGAGAACTTAGTGGTAAATTAGCGGCAGCAATGACGTTAATCGAACCAGCAATGATTTTAATTATGGGTGGCGTAGTGTTAGCAATTGTGATGTCAGTGCTCATGCCAATGTTAGAAATGAATAATATGGTGCAGTTATGAAGTATTCAAAGTCCTCAGGTTTTAGCTTGATTGAGATTATGGTGGTGTTGGTGATCCTAACGCTTTTGGCGTCAGTGGTAGCGCCTAATCTTTTAGGTAGAGCGGATGAAGCGCGTGTCAGTAAGGCGCGAGCAGATTTTGCGGCCATTGAAAGTGCGCTGGCACTCTATCGTTTAGATAACTATAACTATCCCACTTCAGAGCAGGGGCTGATGGCGCTAGTCGAGAAGCCTACTATGGCGCCTGAACCAGCAAACTGGCGCGAGGAGGGGTACCTAGAAGAAGCCCCTGTCGATCCTTGGGGAAATGAATATCTCTATCTTCGTCCCGGTCAAGACGGACGTAAATTCGATATCTTTAGTTACGGCGCGGATGGCGTTCAAGGTGGTGACGACGTTGATGCCGACATCGGTAATTGGGCCGACGAGTAGGCCGTTTAAATGTTTTCGCCTAACCATCAACAGCAAGGTTTTAGCCTGGTTGAGGTACTCGTTGTTCTTGTCATCATCGCGGTGATGGTATCCGCGGCTTCGTTGGCTATTCCCAACACCAACAACGAAGTGGTCCAGCGTAAGGTTATCTTCGATTGGCTATTAAGTTGCTCGGATGAAGCACGACTGTCCGGACAGGTACTAGGGCTGAGATGGGTAGAGCAAGAAGACAGCGTCATTATTGAAGCGTTGGCGTTAAACCAACGAATGCAACAGTGGACAGCCAGTGAATGTGCGCAGCTTGCTAGGCAGTCACTGGGGGCTGACCTCGATATCTCCTTGGAGGTAGCGGGCTTGAACATCCAACTTGCATCCGATGAGCGTCTCGCTTCAATCGTTGCAGATGTGATTGTGCAACCATCCGGTGAGTTTACGCCGTTTACGTTGTTGGTCTCTGGTGCGCAGAACTATCGGATAGTGTCTGAAACCGGGCAAACCTTGGTATGGCACGATGAAGCGGATTAGCGGTGGCTTCTCACTTATTGAGGTACTGGTTGCGCTGCTAGTGCTAGCAGTAGCGGTACCGGCATTATTGCGATTGATTAGTGTACAGGTTGACGGAGTTGTCGCAGCACGGACAAAGGTTCAGGCGCAATGGGTGGCCAACTATGTTATTGCCAATCAGCGCTTGCGCGGAAATACTGAGCGACAATGGCAGAGCGATGAGGGGCAGTTAACCATGATGCGCCAAGCCTGGCGCTGGGAAGTTGTTCGAGAGTCCACGGAGTTAGACGGTTTTGATCGGCTCACGTTGAGTATCTTTCTGGACGACAATGACCATCCGTTGCTTGAGGTTCAACGTTATGGCGAATAGCTCACCAGCTTTGGCCAATCCCAGGCAACGAGGTTTAACCCTAGTAGAGGTGCTGGTAGCACTGGTGATTACCTCGTTGATGGCAATGATCGGTTATCAGAGCCTTGTCGCCGCAGCAAATAGTAGCGAGGGAGTGGGGGAAGCCGCTGATAGCTTAGTCGCGTATCAGCTGACCATGAGCGCGCTGGAAGACGATATTAGCGAGTTTCGAGCTCGGCCAATCACCGATAACTATGGCGAGCAACGGGCGGCTATCGAAGGCGGCATTGACCGCGAAGTTCTGCTGGAAATTAGTCGGGGCGGTCGCTATCGCTCCCCAAGGCAGCTCGCTACCAGTCTTGAAAGGGTTCGCTATCGCCTAGATGACGGGACGCTATGGCGAGAAAGTTGGTATCAACTTGATCGTGTGTTGGCGGAACCCACAACACAGCGCGAATTACTCAGTGGTATCGAAGAGATCGAAGTGACTTTTTTAGTTACACAAAACGGCCGTATTGTTCCCTATGACGCTTGGGATAGTAATGTTGCAGGTCGCTTAAATTTGACTCGCCCTGAGGCGATAGAAATCAAAATCTTAACGGCTGACTTAGGGGAGGTTAAGGTACTTGTTAATCTCAACTAGAAATAAACAAAGGGGTGCGGCGTTGATTTCGGCCCTCGTCGTCGTGGTTCTCGTCACGGTGATTGCAAGCAGAATTCAAAGTGACTTCTTTCGAACTATGAGCAGCGTTGAAACCAGTATGAGTCGCCAGCAAGCGCGTATTCTATTGGACTCCACGGTGCCCCTTGCCCAGAAGCTAATGGCTTATGATGACGACGCCGAGGTGGATGCCGCAGGCGATGTATGGCTACAACCAACGGGCCCGATGTTACTGGACGGGGGCGCGCTTCAGGCCACGCTTTATGATGCTACGGCAAGATTCAATATTAACTCGCTTGGCGGTGATATTGGTGAGGGACAGAACTATACCGAGGCACAGCGGAGGTTTATCCGATTATTGCAGACCTTTGAAGAACTGCAGTTAGGCCAGTCAGAAGCCGAGGCTATCTGTGTTGCTATCAAGGATTGGCTTGATGCGGATTCGTTCACCTCAGGCTTAGATGGTGCAGAGAATAATTATTACACCACCTTATCACCGGTTCCATATCGAACGGCTAATCAGTTCTTCGAAAGTGTGAGTGAGTTACAGTTGGTTAGGCATATGACGCCTGTACTCTACCAACAACTTCGTCCCTGGTTGGTGGCATTACCCTCATCGGAGCCCGTACTGAATATAAATTTGGCGAGTTCGAAGCTATTACGTACGCTAAACAGTGCAGACGACCTCACGCCGCTTGAAGTTTCACAGGTAGATGGTTGGTTATTAGAGCGCGAAGCAAGCCCTTTTAATGACTTAAATGCGTTTATGGCGTCGCCTACCACCAATGCTATCTTGGTGGGCGATGAGTCAATCAATAGCGAGGGCTTGGCGGTAGGAAGCCGATATATTCAACTTGAAACTGATATGCAGTTTGGTGCACGCACTTATTTGTATACCGCGCTACTAGAGCGGCGCGAGTCTGAACTTAATGTAATTCAACGCAGTTACGGAGTGTTGTGATGAGGTTAGTAGGAACGGAGAAGTGGCTCCGTCCACATGGTGACTTTTTCTATTGGCACGATAGTGCATTGGAGCTAAGCGGAATCTGTCATCGTGACGATTGGCCAGTGGAGTGGGAGGGGAAATCAGCGGAGCTTAATCTGTTGGTGCCCTGCGCAGAGACAGTTGAATGTTGGGTTGATCTGCCCCAGGGTGTAAAACTTGATATCGAAGGTATCGGCTATTTAGCTGAGGACCAACTGGCAACGGACCTTACTGAGTTACATCTCGTCCTAGGTAATAAAGAAGATAATCGGCAGCAGCTATTCGGCGTAAATATTCGTTATCTTGAAAAGTGGTTAGCGGTTCTTAAATCACATGATTCCTCGTTGTTATCTATGTACAGTGAGTCAGAATTTGCGCTGCAAGAAGGGGTTGTTGTCGCAGGCGTTGAGCCGCTATTACGGCGCAATAACGTCACTCTAAATTTGGCGGCAACAACGTACGAAGCGCTGGTCTCAACTGGTGCACTTCCTGCGGCTAAATCACTGATTGAAACTGAATATGCCGAAGAACAGAACTGGAATATCACCGAGCGAAGCGAAATGGCCTATTGGTCGTTACTTTCACGCTTAAGAACTAATCTCGCGGTCCGTCGTTATGGACCAGCAATCAATGTTAGAAAATACTGGGCGAAGTATCGCCGCGTTGCGATGCTGGTTACGGTGTTAGTGGCCGCCGAGATTCTACTTTTCGGAATACAGGCTTGGAAACTTAATCAGGAGAAAGCGGCACTCCAGGAAGCTCAGGTAGCACTCTTTCGGGAAGTGGTCCCTCAGGGACGAATAGTAAATGCCTATAGCCAACTTCAGGCGTTAGCCTCGGAGTCATCATCGCTTTCTGTAAACGATGTCTATGGCGCCTTAACTGAATTGTCTGAGGTTCTCAGCAGCCATAGCGACATTCGCTTCCAGCGTGTTGATCTTCGGGCCGGTTCAAGGGCTCTGAATATTGTCTTAGAGGCTGACGATTTTGTAGCGCTGGACCGATTTAGCAGCGCGTTACAGGCTAAAGGGCTACAGGTTGAAATTCAATCTTCGCAGTCACGTAATGGGATCACTTCGGCGCGAATTAAGGTGGAACAATAGTCATGGATAGGTTGAAAGTTTACTGGGGTACCCTTAGCTCACGTGATCGACGAGCCTTAGTGGTGATGATTGTTGCCGTCAGCATTTGGCTAATCGTTAGTGGGCTCTCCACACTTCTGAAAGCTAATGCGAATAGCGAACGTCAGATTCAGCAGTTGCGCTCGCAGCTATCGCAAATGCAGCAGCTCGTTCCTGTGATAAAAGGTCGCGCTGAGGGCAACCAAGTGAGTGGCAATCTAGCCGCCTTAGTAAATCAAATTGGCCGGGAGACTGAGGTAGAATATGACTCCCTGCGCCCCAATGCTAACGGACTACAGCTGGCAATCAGTAATACCTCAGAAGAGGACTTTGCTAAGTGGCTAACTAAGCTCAAAGCGCACAGTCTAAATGTTTCGGCCATGTCACTCACGGTTGATCAAGCGGGGCAGTTAGCAATTAGTATGCAGCTGAGCACTCAATGAGCAAAGTCCGTGTAACACTGTTAGTAACGGCTGTGCTGTCGCTCTTAAGCCTCTTTATTGTTCTGCAGACGCCGGCGAGCCTAGTGTTAAGCGGCTGCCACATCACCAAGCTGGATTGTAGCTTTCAGCGTGTTGAGGGTTCATTATGGTCGGGACGGGCAACTAACGGTGTTATTGCAAAGTCCGGCTATGGTGTGGCCATTGACTCATTAAGCTGGAAGCTCTCAGGAGGGTTTACGTCGGAGTTGGGCCCGAATATCGATCTACACGTTGAGGATTCCTACGGCTTCGCCACGGCGAAACTCTACCAAGTAGGTCAAGCAGTTGGTGTGCATCAACTTCAGGGCGATTACGTGGTCACGCAACCAAATTATCGCTTTGAAACAACAGTCTCGGTGGAACATGCTGTGTGGGATCTAGAGTCGGGCATAGAATCCTTAAGCGGAAGAGTTTTAGTTAGCCAACTCGCGTTTAGTATTGGCGACTTGGTTGTTGAATTAGGCAGCTTTGCAGGTGTTTTGAGTGCGACTGAGGGCGCCATTGTCGTTGCTCCGGTCACCGTTGAATCGCCATACCAAGTTAGTGGTCAATGTGAACTGAAGCTGAATCGCTATCGCTGTAACTTGGTTGTGGATGCTCAACAGGTGAATGATGAGCGTATTCATAATGGTTTAGCCTTGATGGGGCGGCGAACTGGCCCAGGTGTCTACGCGCTTAACCTATCGGGTGCAATCTAATGATGAACGAAGAGCCAGAGCTGAAAGATATAATTTGCCAGTACTTTGGGTTCACGAAGATCCCATTCTCGATCTCACCAGACCCGTCGCTCTTATACTGGAGCCATCTCCATCGTGAGGCGCTTGCGAACTTGGAACTGAGTATTGCCGGCGGCAGCGGACTCGTGCTCTTTAGCGGCGAGGTGGGAACAGGAAAAACTACCATAATACGCCGCTTAGTGAGCGATGCGAAGCACGCCGTTGAGTATGGAATTATTTTGAATCCCTTACTTAATGATGAAGAGCTAATGGTGGAAATTTGTCGCGAGTTTGCGGTCACCATACCAGAGAGTGACGGTTCATCGCTGAAGAGTCGCTGTTTTAACGCCTTGCGCGACCAACTTATCGAAAATTTCAGTCAACAGAAGAAGACGGTTTTAATTATTGATGAAGCACAGCACCTCAGTTTTAACGCGCTTGAACAGCTTCGTCTTCTGACCAATATAGAGACAGATTCCCAAAAGCTGTTGTTGATTATCTTTGTTGGCCAACCTGAGCTAAGGCAATTAATCCAGCAGCCGAAGCTCCGTCAGCTGGCACAGCGCATTACCTATCGGCCTCACCTAAGAGCCCTTGATAAAAAACAGTGCCGTGAGTATGTGTATTGTCGATTACAGACGGTTGGGGTTACAGCGCCAAGTGACATTATCCCTAAAAGATTAAACTCATTAGTGCATCGTTTAAGCGGTGGCGTTCCTCGTGCAATTAATAGCCTATTAGAGCGCTCGCTGTTGATCGCCTATGGCGAAGGCCGTAGACGCGTTCACAAGCAAGACGTCTTAGAAGCGGCCGCAAATGTGGCCGATTGGGATGTGGCTCCCGATCCGCCGAAAGTGAGCCGAGGAGGTCTGGTTGCCTCGCTTGGCGTAATGCTTCTTGCGTTGGTAGCAGGTTGGTTCGGCTGGCAGTTCACCACTAGTGATGGCGTGTCGAAGTCAGAGGCGGTTGAACTCATGCAGCGCTCTATGGACGTGTATCGGGGCGAGAACCGCTGCGAGTATATAGTCCTGCCTCAACGTTGTGATGAGGGCGAGTTAGCCCCCACCACGCTCGCGTTTTTCGAGGCTCCTATTATTGCCGAGACCATCGCCGGCGAATTTTTGGTCCTCGGCGATGGCGATCAACAAAGACGCCAGCTAATTTCCGATGACGGGGCTAAGTCTATTCTTCGCACATCAATCGTAGCTGAACTCAGTGGGCGATATTTACTGATTTGGCAAGCGGATGGCGTCAGCAAACTACCAGTAACCGTTCATAGTAGTGAATATGATATCCGGCACTTAGCTACAATGTTTGCCAAGGTAGATCATCAGGAACGGCCCTTAACCGAGGGAGATTTTAATACCGCGCTGAAACAACGAATCATCCTATTCCAACAGCAGCATGGTCTCCCTACAACGGGTGAGATGGATGCGCTAAGCTATTTCTATTTGCAGGCTGAGGCGGAGCAATAATATGTCATCCTTACTCAAAGCAATTGAGCGCGCACAGGCGCAAAGCCCTGATCACGCACAAAGCCCTGACCAAGCGCTGGGCTCAATTGATTATGCGAACGAATCGGGCAATACCGGGCAGCCCCGTCGCAATATCGGCATTTGGTTAGTTGGTGGCTTCACACTCGCGGCCCTTGGCGTTTTTGCTGGCATGGCATTGACCCAGACATGGCGTGGTGCCGATTCAACCCAAGGCACATACTTAGCTTCGCCACCCAGTAGCACCGATACGGCAAGTGTAAACTTAGCTATTACAGCTAATGGTAGGCCAGTCAACACTCAACAAGGTAGCCAAGTTAACCAAGGTGTTGTTCCACAAAATCAGCAAACGGAGGCACTCTATGCCTCGGTTGACCAGCCAGCTTCTCCAAATGAATCAGCGTCTGCGATGAATGACTCCTTGTGGCGCCAAGCCACACCTATTACAGAGTTGCCGCTAGAGCTGATGGTTGAACTAGCAGCCATTAACTACAGTGCCCATGTTTTTAACCCTGAGTCGGGTGAGGGCTTCGCTTTTATCAACGGCAGACGCTTGGAAGCTGGTAGCTTCTTGGGGATTGCTCAGGTTCAAGCACTGGTTGAGCAGGGCACCGTGTTTAAGGCCCAGGGCGTCACCTTTCGCGTAGCGGCGCTTCAGGACTGGGAATTACAACTGGACTAGCGAAGACCGAGAATTGCTGTTGGTTTAGCAGTGACAAGGAATTACAACTGGATCAGTGATGACAGGGAATCGCCGCTTGCTTAGCCGTCATAGGGAATTACCATTGGATTAGCAATGACTTTGCTATCGTTGAGCAAAAATGGCGTTTGAGCGCTAAGGCATAGCAGTTTTCGTACCACCCCAAACGAAAAATGGGAAGTGCATTGCACTTCCCATTTGAATTAGAGCTGTACGCTTAGGGCTTAGAAGTGGTACTTAACTAACAGGCTAGCTGCAGTCTGGTTAGTGGTGAAGAACTTAGAATCTTCGATACCGTACTTATTCTTCCAGTAGTCAACTTCAACCCCTACGTAAAGCTTGTTTGCTCCGCTCTCGCCGTTTAGAGCCATACCCAAGTCGTATTTGATCTGTGGGTTGATGTGTAGGTTAGTAGCGTACTGATCATCGCTAGTGTTGAAAACCCAATCAGCGAAACCGTCGAAGACGATTTTTGAGTTACCAACTTTAAAGTCCATGTTCCAAACTGGCGTTAACTGGAAACCGTCTGAATCGGTGTTGATGCCAGAGCGATAATAGACGTTAGTCTGGAGGAAGTTAAATCCAGGAACATTCCAATCAAAACCCACACCAGAAAGGAAAGTCTCAACGTCGCCACGACCGTTCTCAAGGGTGAAAGCTAGCAATACGTCAGCTAGAACGTCGCCGCCAAGTTCAGCGCCAAAGGCTTTATTCATGCTGATTCGTGGAGAAATCTCGCCGTAGAAACCAATGTTATCTTGTGTTTTAGAGTCATACGAAGTGGCATCGTAAAAGACGAAGACGTCACCCCAAGTAGTACCCGCTACGTACTCGAAGGTCGCAGTATGTTGGCGATCAGCATCAACTTCGTAGCCAGAACCAGAAAGACCTGTGACACTAACATCACTCCAAAGGATCATGTCTGCGTTAGCCGCTGAAGAGAAGGCGAAAGAAGCAACGGCCGAAGCCGCAAGCGATTTAATAAGTTTCATAGTGTTTACCTTAATTTTAGATGCGCGCACTTTAGCAAACGCAAAGAATTAAGCAAGAGCGCGTAAAAAGTTACAAATTTTGCTGGCAGATCAACTAAAATACTCGATAGGTCATTCCCTAGCTTGGTTCGGTTCGTCTGGGCTACTAACAAATCACGACTAACTGGGACAATACGATGAAAAGATGGTTTCTACTCGTTCTAAGTGCGGCATTCATAGGTGTGGTATTAGCTGCGCACTTAATTGAGTTAATCTCCCCAATGATTATTGCTTATATTCTGGTCATGGGCTTGATAGGTTATGTTGTTTATTATTTGGATAAACGTTTTGCAGTAAACGGCGGTGAGCGTATTCCCGAGAGCTTCCTACTGCTTCTAGCCGCCGCTGGCGGTTGGGTGGGGGCTTCTATTGCTAAAGTACAATTCCACCACAAGACAGCTAAATGGTCATTTCAATGGCGCTATTACTTGGCAATGGCGTTTAATATTGCGCTAATCTACTTTGTAGTCTGGTTATTTTAAACTGCGCTTTGCGATGGAAAACGGAGAATTGAGCCGCTGCCGTGCAGTCAATACGACATTGGCTCGGCAGGGCTTTATTCATTGAAGCTGCGGTTGAACCGTTCAGCTACCAGCTGGCCTTAGTAGACCTTGGGTACCCGAACAAACCCCTCCATAAGTACGCGTGCACTTCGCCCCATAACGGCGCGCTCTATCTGCCAAACTCCGTTAGTGCATTCAGCTCTTGCTCCCACCGTCAGTGTGCCCGAAGGATGTCCAAAGCACAGTGATTCCCTTGTAACACTGCCCGACGCGGTATTAACCACGGTGCCGTCGATTGCGGCCGCGGCGCCAATGGCCACCGCAGCAGTGCCCATCATGGCGTGATGTAGCCTCCCCATAGACATCGCGCGAATGACTACGTCAGTAGCCTCAGCGCTAACTACTTTGCCACTTGAGGCAGTGTAGGTGGCGGGCGGCGCCACCCAAGCTATCTTCGGAGTGTGTTGGCGTGTCTCCGCTTCGTCCAAGGTGTTGATTAAACCCATCCGAAGTGCAGCATGGGCCCGAAAAAGCTCAAGCTTGCTAAGTAGTGCTGGATTGTTGTTAATCTCGTCCTGTGACTCAGTCCCCGTGAATCCGAGTTCAGTGGCGTTGAAAAAGACCGTTGGAATACCCGCATTGATCATTGTGACCTCGTATGAGCCATGACCTTCAATTTCCAGCTGATCCGCGGCATTAGCGGTTGGAAATATCTCACCACCGCCGTCTACAGGGTCTAAGAAGGCGACTTCAATCTCGGCGGCAGGGAAGGTAACGCCATCGAGTTCAAAGTCTCCAAGTTCCTTAACTTCGCCTTGATGAATGGGTACCTTAGCGAGAATTGTTTTACTGATGTTTTGCTGCCAGATCCGGACTTCGACGGTGCCATACTCAGGAATTCGCTCGGGTGCCACCAATCCGTTGGCAATCGCGAACGCACCCACTGCGGCACTTAAATTGCCGCAGTTACCGCTCCAATCTACAAACGCTTTATCAATGGCGACTTGACCAAAAAGATAGTCAACGTCATGGTCTGGTCGAGTACTAACGTCTACAATCACCGCCTTGCTGGTACTCGACGTTGCCCCGCCCATACCGTCGGTTTGTTTACCGTAAGGGTCTGGGCTGCCTATTACTCGGAGCAGCAGCGCGTCTCGCTCCGCGCCAGGTTGTTGTGTCGCTAGCGGTAAGTCCGCTCGCTTGAAGAACACTCCTTTGCTCGTTCCGCCCCGCATATAAGTAGCGGCTACACGTTGTTGAGGTTGATATGTCACAGTCAGCTCCTAGTGCGTTGCGCTTGCTAAAAAGTCTTTGGCGAAACGTTGAAGGACGCCACCCGCCTGGTAAATGGAGACTTCTTCAGCAGTATCTAGACGACAATGCACCGGCGCGGACAAGCGTGTACCATCGCTACGAGTGATCACTAGCTCAAGTTTAGCCCCCGGTGAGAGTTCGCCCTCAACACTAAAGCATTCTGTGCCATCAATTTGATAGCTATGGCGAGAGGTTCCTGCGCTAAATTCAAGCGGTAGAACACCCATGCCAATCAAATTGGTTCGATGGATTCGCTCAAACCCTTCGGCGACAATCGCCTCAACCCCGGCCAAGCGGACTCCTTTTGCCGCCCAATCGCGCGAGGAGCCTTGACCATAATCAGCGCCAGCGATAACAATTAGCGGCTGCTGACGTTCCATGTATGTCTCAATGGCCTCCCACATTCGGGTTACTTTGCCTTCCGGCTCAACACGAGCCAACGACCCCTGAACTACCTTACCGTCTTCGCTCACCATTTCGTTCAGTAACTTAGGATTAGCGAAGGTAGCCCGCTGCGCGGTGAGATGATCTCCGCGGTGAGTTGCGTAGGAGTTAAAGTCCTCCTCGGGGAGGCCCATTTTAGCGAGATACTCTCCAGCAGCGCTTGACGCCATAATAGCGTTGGAAGGTGATAGGTGATCGGTGGTGATGTTATCGCCTAATACGGCCAGTGGGCGCATATTAGTGAGCGCACAGGCGTTGGCAAAAGCTCCTTCCCAATAGGGTGGCCTACGGATGTAGGTGCTCTTTTCACGCCAGTCATATAGTGGGCTAGAAGCACGCTCTTCCGTACTATCAAGGTTGAACATCGGAATGTAGACATCTCGGAATTGCTGCGGCTTAACGCTAGTTGCAACCACCGCGTCAATCTCTTCATCGCTGGGCCAGATATCCTTGAGGGTAATTGGCTTTCCATCACTATCGAAACCAAGCGGGTCTGATTCAATGTCGAAGCGAATAGATCCTGCAATAGCGTAGGCCACCACAAGCGGTGGCGACGCTAAGAACGCCTGGTCGGCGTGAGGATGAATTCGGCCATCAAAATTACGATTTCCCGAGAGTACCGCTGTGGTGTAGAGGTCTCGTTGAGTGATTTCCTCGGCGATCTCTGGTCTTAGTGCACCACTCATGCCGTTACAGGAAGTACAGGCAAAGGCCACTACGCCGAAACCTAGGGACTCTAAATCTGTCATCAAATCAGCTTCTTCAAGATAGAGTTGTACCGCCTTTGAGCCCGGCGCTAGTGAACTTTTAACCCATGGCTTACGGGTTAAGCCTGCACGGTTAGCATTACGCGCAATAAGGCCAGCCGCGATCATATTGCGAGGGTTACTAGTATTGGTACAGCTTGTAATGGCCGCAATAATCACCGCGCCATCCGGCATTTCACCGTTATTGGAGTGATAATCGCCCAGTAAACCTCGCTCGCCTAGCGCACTAGTAGGCAAACGCTTGTGTGGGTTTGACGGGCCAGCTAGATTGCGTACAACGGACGATAGGTCGAATTGAAGTACTCGCTCGTACTCGGCTTTTTCGAGTTGGCTGCGCCATAGGCCCACAGCCTTAGCATATTGCTCCACTAACTCGATCTGATCGTCTTCTCTCCCTGTTAGCTTAAGGTAATCAATCGTTTTATCATCGATAGAGAACATAGCAGCGGTCGCACCGAATTCGGGCGTCATATTCGAGATAGTTGCACGATCACCGAGGTTTAACTGGTCAACCGCAGCGCCAAAGAATTCGAGGTACGTTGACACCACCTTTGCTTCTCGCAAGAATTCGGTTAGGGCCAAGACGATGTCCGTTGCCGTGATTCCCGGTGCGCGCTGACCAACTAGCTCTACACCCACTATTTCTGGCAGGCGCATGTACGAAGCTCGACCAAGCATAACGCTCTCGGCTTCAAGTCCGCCAACGCCAATAGCAATGACGCCTAACGCATCAACCATTGGGGTATGACTATCGGTACCAACTAAGGTATCCGGAAAGGCGACACCGTCGCGATTCTGGATGACGGGTGACATACGCTCAAGGTTGATCTGATGGAGAATACCATTTCCCTGGGGGATGACATCGATGTTCTCGAACGCTGTCTTCGTCCAATTGATAAAGTGAAAACGATCTTCATTACGACGGTCTTCAATTGCGCGGTTCTTAGCAAAGGCATCAGGATCATCGCCGCCAAACTCAACGGCTAGAGAGTGATCTACCACCAGCTGCGTTGGTACCACAGGGTTTACCTTTGCGGGATCGCCGCCTTCAGCCGCAATGGCGTCACGGAGACCAGCTAAGTCAACCAGCGCAGTCTGGCCCAAAATGTCGTGGCACACTACACGAGCAGGAAACCAAGGGAAATCTAAGTCGCGCTTCCGATAGATAAGTTGCTCTAAACTCGCGGTAAGCGTGCTGGGTGAGCAGCGCCTAACTAGGTTCTCTGCAAGCACTCGTGAGGTGTAGGGTAGGGTGTCATAGGCACCGGGTTTAATATCCTCTACGGCGGCACGAACATCGAAATAGTCAACGGTACTACCAGCTAGAGGCTTTCGGTAATTTGTATTCATAGTTACTCAATCCAAGTGAATGACGGTTGCAGGTTGAAAGCGACAGCCGTCATAAAATGATTAGCGGCTAGCAATTGGCAAGACAGCGCGAGGCTCCGGACCGATGTAGTCCGCACTCGGGCGGATAATACGGTTGTTTTCACGCTGTTCCATGACGTGAGCAGCCCAGCCAGTAATTCGAGAGCAGACGAAAATTGGCGTAAACAACTTAGTTGGAATGCCCATGAAGTGATAAGCCGAGGCGTGGAAGAAATCAGCGTTACAGAATAATTTCTTGGTGTCCCACATATATTCCTCACAGGCGACGGAGATGTCATAAAGCGAGGTATCACCGAACTCTTTGGCTAGCTTTTCCGACCAAGCTTTGATTATGCCATTACGCGGATCTGAGGTTCGATAGACGGCATGACCGAAGCCCATAATCTTTTCTTTTCGTTCGAGCATTCCCGCCATCTGTAGCTTTGCATCCTCCGGCGAGGTAAATCCTTGAATCATGTCCATGGCGGCTTCGTTAGCACCACCATGGAGTGGCCCCCGAAGTGAGCCAATCGCGCCAGTAATACAGGAATACATATCGGAGAGGGTTGACGCACAAACGCGGGCAGTGAAGGTAGATGCGTTGAATTCGTGCTCCGCATAAAGAATGAGCGATACGTCCATAACACGCCGGTGTAAGTCCGATGGCGTCTTGCCCGTAAGTAGCTTAAGAAAATGCCCACCTAGGCCAATCTCTTCAGATGTGCAGTCAATTTCCACCCCGTCATGACTAAAACGATACCAATAACACATGATAGCGGGGAAGGCGGCCAATAAACGGTTGGCGGCGGTAAGTTGGTCGTCGAAGCTAGCCTCCGGTTCAACATTTCCAAGGAATGAAGCACCCGTGCGCATGACATCCATTGGGTGAGCGCTAGCTGGAACCAAACGTAACACGTTCTTTAGCGCCTCTGGTAAGTCCTGCATTGATTTGAGCTGATCCCGGTAGCTATCTAACTGTTCCTGATTAGGCAACTCACCATAGAACAGGAGATAGGCTACTTCCTCAAACGTTGCGTTCTCAGCTAAATCAGAGACATCGTAGCCGCAGTAGGTGAGTCCTGAGCCAGATTTACCCACGGTACATAGTGAGGTTTCTCCAGCACTTTGACCTCGAAGGCCTGCACCGCCTAGTTTTTTATCAACCATAGTAAGTTCCCTTTTATTTATTCTTGCCTTCGGCGAAAAGTTGATCGAGTTTGGTTTCGTAGTCGTGATAGCCGAGGTAGTCATAGAGCTCCATCCGAGTTTGCATCGTATCGACAACGGCTTTTTGATCACCATCTTTAAGAATATGGCGGTAGACGTTCTCAGCTGCCTTATTCATTGCGCGGAATGCGCTAAGCGGATAGAGGACCATGGCGGCGCCCCAGTTGCCCAATTCCTCAGCATTCCAAAGTTCGGTCTGTCCAAATTCGGTGATGTTGGCAAGAATAGGGACGTCAAGCGCCTCGGCAAAGGCACGGTAATGCGCTTCGGTCTTAATGGCTTCGGCGAAGATTCCATCGGCACCAGCGGAAACATAGGCTTTAGCACGTTCAATTGCAGCCTCTAGCCCTTCCTGTGCGAACGAGTCAGTTCGAGCCATAATAAAGAAGTCGGGGTCAGTTCGAGCGTCTACCGCTGCTTTGAGACGGTCAACCATCTCCTCTGTGCTGACAATCTCTTTGTTTGGCCTATGTCCACAACGTTTCTGAGCTACCTGATCTTCCATGTGGACGGCAGCGGCACCTGCTTTTTCCATATCTCTGACGGTTTTCGCAATGTTAAATGCGCCACCCCAGCCGGTATCAATGTCGACCATTAGTGGCAACTGGCAGGCCGAAGTGATTCGCTGTACATCAACAATGACGTCGTTAAGCGAAGTCATACCTAAGTCGGGAAGTCCGTATGAGGCGTTGGCAACGCCGCCACCGGAGAGATAGATAGCTTGATGACCTATTTGCTCAGCCATCATCGCGCTGTAGGCATTAATGGTGCCTACAATTTGGAGGGGATTGTTCGCCGCAAGCGCGTTGCGAAATCGTTTTCCTGGAGTCATAGCAACCTCTTTTATGGGACTCGAGTTAGGACAAAGAAGGTCCCAACTAGTCGTCGAGTTCGTTGGTTAATAGTGATTCAATGGTGTTCTTTGAGTAGTGGATGTGTCGACGCATGAGCATCTCAGCGAGCTCCCCGTCACGATTGGCAATCGCACTTGCGATATGAAGGTGTTCATCAAAGGCCTTTGTTACCCGAGGTCCAGCCATTCCAAGCTGAACGCGATACATGCGTACTAAGTGGTAAAGACCGTTAAATAGCACATTAATAAGCTGATCATTCTTAGAACCCATAATAATGCGGTAGTGGAAATCAACATCACCTGCCTCTTGATAGTAGGATTCACTCCCCGCTATCGATGACTTATGGCTAACTAGAAGCGCTTGGAGTTGAGCAATTTCCTCGTTGGTCATATTTTCTGCAGCGAGGCGTGCCGCCATACCTTCTAATGCTTCACGTACTTGATAGAGCTGAATTAATCCCTGTGGACTTAGCGCGACAACGCGGGCGCCAACGTTGGCCTTTCGCTCTACAATATGACACGCGGCCAATCGGTTTATAGCTTCCCGAATCACGGCGCGGCTGACGCCATATTTTGTCGACAATTCTGGCTCGCTAAGTTTAGCCCCAGATTCAATGCGCCCGGCAATGATGTCGCTACGAATTTGCACGAAGGTTTTATCGGCGTTGGTAATGGCTTCAGTTGTCATTTTGGCATCATTTCTTGAATTAATTGTCGACAATATATCGGCATTAAGCTAATTATTCAATAAAAATTGCTAGTATTGTCGACAATGCATCGTTATCAACGTGTAAGACAGTGACTTTCGAAAGATCATTGAATAGGCTACTATCTAGATTGATGTCTAGGGGTTGATGATGTGTCAGTCGAAGTTGGAAAAGATCGCGTTAGAGCATGACGCGGCAAAATTATTTATGCGTGCGTACGAACAGCGTTTCGGTATTGAGGTGCGGCATATTTGGCATAACGAACCTCGCCGACCGGATGTAAGCTGTTATCTTGGTGATGACAAACTTGACCTAGAGATTGCCCATTTATACGGTTCTGAAGCTCAAGCAATGGAGATATTGGGGAGAGAGCTAACTTCGGCTACGCGGGCTGAGCTGGCAGTGATTGATCTACTGGATGAGACGCACGAAAGATTGGTCACCGCGTTGAACCGAATTCTCGCCGGCAAAGCAAAAAAGTGTTACGACTCGCCGCGGGTTTGGCTGGTAATTCGCAATGCCAATCCTGCATGGAATGCGACGGATATTCACTCAGCCAAAGTCGAAATCCAGGTTCCAGAAAATACGCCCTTCGAGCAAATCTGGATGGTTGGGGATTGGCAGGGTAGCTCAGGTATTGTTAGGCTCGATTAGCTCGATTAGCTCGATTAGCTCGATTAGCTCGATTAGCTCGATTAGCTCGAGGCGGTCATGGCGAATATTAAATTTATTTGAGGAGCATAAGGATGGTGTGCGTTATAAAACACGGCAGATTGAACCGCCAGAAAGGAGCGTCCAGCGCTTTAGGTGGTCAAAGGATCCTTAAACTACTGTTAAGCCTTCTTATTTTCGGACAGCTCTTTGCGTGCGTGCCCACCATTGTAACCTACACCCAGAGTCCAGAAGTGGTAGGATGGGTTATTGATGAAACGGGCAATCCAGTATCGGGTGCCAGGGTTACTTTGCGAGATGAAGAGGCTATCCAGTATGATATAACCAATGAATTTGGCGAGTTTCGTCTCGAGGCGGTTGAGGAAACTCGCAGTGTTATATTGATGGCTGCATCGTCAACACGAGGTATGCTGTTGACTGTTGATAAAGATGGGAAAAAGTATAGTCATACATTAGCGCTTCTGTTTTCGGGCCGCGGCTACCTAGCGCCGAACGAATCAGTACTAGTGGACCCACAGGGAATTCGGAGTTTTGATGCGCTTAAGCGCTCACTCTAAGTTGCTATTCATCATGATTAGCTCAGCAAGGAAGCGGTAAATATGATCAAATATCTCGCACTCGTCGTCATCGCAATAGGTGTACTAAGTGGTTGTAAAGTTGCTTACACAAGTGATGGCACGGGCCCCATTTTCTCCATTGATCCTGACTTTAAAGATCAAGCAGGGGTCCAGCTCGTCTACGAGGAACAATCAATTGATCCAGATTGGCAATTTATGCGCACTATTTCAGGGCTTAGCTGCGAAACGGATAGGGCCCAAGTGCCTACCTTATCGGTTGCTACATTAATTGATAGGAGTGACTCCCAGGCTCGAGAGGATTTACGTATCAAAGCCGGGCGAGCAAACGCGGATGTATTGAAATTTCAGAGCTGTAACGGCCAGCCTCGTGGCGAGCGAACGGGGTGTACGCAATGTGTGGGCAGCCTCTATACTCGCACTAAGGCCGAAGGTTAGTTGCGCAGGCATGCCTGTCGAATCCGCTCGGCCGGTACCCGTAACTGTTGGATGAGGTAGACTTTAAACTCGGGCGCATAGGGTTGTTCATCTACCGCGTATTGCATGCACTCAATCCAAGCGTCGGCTTCGGCATGACCGATGGCAAGGTGCTGATGAGCGGCGGGAATACGAATTGGTCCATAATGAGCTGAATAGTGCTTCGGACCACCCAACCAACCCGATAGGAAGAATGCAAGTTTCCTTACTGATTCGTCTAAATCCTCTGGGTGCATGGCTCTAATTACTACAGCACTTGGTAATCTGTCCATATAAGCGTAGAAAGATAGGCTTAGTTTCTCTAGTCCTTCAAGACCACCAGCCGCTTGAAATGATGCATCACCGTCGCCGTAGCTTAACTTGCTTGTCATCGGAGGTCCTCTATGGGGGGGTTAGACGCTAAGTCTAGAGCATCGCCTTACGTGTAGCTAGTTACTCAATAGGCCGGTGGGTGGTGCTTGACCCAGGTGACTGGAGTCATTTACCGTAAACTAGTCATGGTAGTTAAACTGAGTAGCTTAACTTTCTACCTAACAAAAAACGGCGCCTGATTGGCGCCGTTGTCATATTGAAGATGATTGTTCTATTAGTCGTAGCTAACCACAAGTGTCACGCCGCTGTAATCGCGGTAGCCGTAGATGCTGTAGTACCAAGTACCGGCCGCTGGGTTGGTGAACGTACAAACTTCATCATTACCCGAGTTATATGGGCGGCAATCGTAACTACGCTTAGCCGGCGCATTACCCTCACGCACATAGAGGTCGGCATCACCAGTACCACCAGACATCACAACACTAAAGTTGGTTGTCCCAGCTGGAATCTCGATGGAAGTTCCTTGCCAAGAGCGACGAGCTCCGGAAAGATTGTTGTAGGTAATTGTATCACCCGTACCAGGACCAGGACCACCGGTGTCACCGCCATTTGCTGCGGCAACCGCTGCGGTAGCATCCACAATGCCTGAGCCACACTGAGAGCAGGAAGCGGGGAAGCTTCTTGCGGTATTCTCCAGTGCTACCTCAACTTCATCAGGCGTAATGCTTGGGTTTGCCTCGTACATTAGCGCAACCACACCCGCTACATGAGGCGTAGCCATGCTGGTACCCTGATAGTACTCATAGGTATCTGAACCCGGCGTGGTAGAACCTGAGTTAAGTGTAGAGAGAACACCTTCGGGGTCGTTAGCAAAGCTTTGCGCGCCGCCGGGAGCCGCTACGTCAACAGCAGTACCATAGTTTGAGTAGTATGCGCGTCCGCCCTGGCGGTTTGTCGCCGCAACGGTTACTACGCCATTACAACTTGCTGGCGAATAGTTCGCCGTGTTGTCATTTGAATTACCAGCGGCAACAAGAATGGTAGCACCAAGTCCACGCGCCGTGTTGATGGCAGTCTGTGTTAAGGAATTACACGAACCGCCGCCGCCTAGGCTTAAATTGATCACCTGAGCAGGCGTAGCCGTAGCGGGTACACCCGAAACGCTGCCGCCGGCAGACCAAACAATTGCATCCGCGATGTCTGATGTGTAACCGCCGCAGGTGCCGAGCGCTCGAACCGGCATAACTTTAGCATCGTAGGCAACACCGGCAACGCCTTGGTTGTTGTTAGAGACTGCGGCAATGGTTCCCGCGACATGGGTACCATGCCAAGAGCTTCCAGAGGCAGGCGAGCCAGTGTAGCATTGGCCTGCGCTGACCCAATCACCAGGGTCAGAAGGATCGGCATCGCGGCCATTTCCGTCATTGCCCACGGTGGCGTCAGAAATCATGTCGTAGCCAGCCACCAAGTTAGCAGCGAGGTCCGCATGAGGGCGATAGCCGGTATCAATTACCGAGACAACAACGCCTGCACCCGTTGCAGTATCCCATGCATTTGGTACGTTCAAACCACCTGTCTGCTCAAAGTAGTGCCATTGGTCACTATAGAGGGGATCATTTGGCGTGGCCATGGGGTACATCATTTCATCCACTTCAACCGAGATAATGTCAGCTTCAGCTTCGAGTAAACGTGCTAGCTCCTGCATTGATGCGTGGTCCAGCTTTCGATCAAGCTTGACGACCGCTTTGCCATTGAAGGTGTCGCGAACAAAGTTAGCGCCGCGACCGGTAGCGCCACGAACTCTATTAGCGACGCCATTAGCTCTTCCATTGCCCTGATCAAAGGTGGTTAAGGCAGTTTCAGAGAAGGTGATGATGAGTCGGTCGGTGTCAAACTTAGTGTGGCCGTTGGCGACCCCTTGCGGACCGTTTGAATTCCCATTTCCGTTGCCTCCTGGCGCGGCGATAGCCGTTGTGGATGCAATGGCAAGTGCCAAGCTAGTAACACCTACTGCAAGCAGTTTCTTCATGGTTTGGACTCCATTGTGAATAGATTATTTTTTGTGGTTAATACGTACTGCTGTTTAATAATTAGCCAGTTATGGCGCTAAGTCCAAGTTAGCGAACGCATAGAATTTTCATAAAATCTTGATTGGCGACTAAAAAACGTTGGTAGGCTTGGAGCGATGAATTCGAGAGCCTCAGCGGTGGTTGCGCAGTCAGTCACAAAGGTGATGTGGCAATCATTGTTATATAAAGGAATTTCACAGTGATAGCTTTTGCTATCGGTTACAGAGAATGACTTTGAATGCAGATCGCTTTGATATTGGCGTAGATGAAAATGATCTAAGACAAACAACCACTGAGCGTGGTTATTGATCTGTTTTGGTGCCGATGCGGTCATAACGGTGTGCATAACGCCAGTTAGTAGGGGGCCATAAGAGCTGGATAAAAGGTGGGTAAAGGTGAGTAAAGGTGAGTAAAGGTGAGTAAAGGTGAGTGAAGGTGAGTGAAGGTGAGTGAAGGTGAGTGAAGGTGAGTGAAGGTGAGTGAAGGTGAGTGAAGGTGAGTGAAGGTGAGTGAAGGTGGGATGAAAGATAGAAGGACAAAAGCGGGGTGATAACACCCCAGTGTCGAGTTCGGTTTAGCCTTGACTCATGGATTCAAATCGCCACGCTACTAACCGGGAAACCTTATTTCCCTGCGCCATATCAATGACTTGATACTGACAGTTAGCGGTTTTTTTAAGGAGCCTGATGATCGCTGGCATATCCTCCTGCTTAGCTACCAATGAGCTAAACCATTTAACCTGGGTCGCATAGCGCTCACTTTCTCTTATCATTTGGCTCACAAACCAAACTTCGCCTCCTTCACACCATAGCTCCGCGTTACTGCCTCCGAAGTTTAATCCTACGGGCATTTTTTTGCGTTTGTGACGACTGAGCTGACGGGTCTTTCGTTCACTGCCAGCGTTCGCTTCCTCTGCGGAACGGTGAAAGGGCGGATTGCAAAGTACCGCATCGAAGCTGTCGTCGGCGTTGATAATACCAGCGAGGATGGCACGAGGATCTGCTTGATGGCGTAGGCTAATGCTAGCGCCAAGTGAATTTTCTTCGATCAGTGTTTGGGCGTTGTTAAGTGCTTGGGTGTTTATGTCGGTACCCACCACCTTCCAGCCGTAACTATGCTGCGCAATGATGGGGTAAATTAGGTTGGCACCTGTACCGATGTCTAAGACGCGAATGGTGGGGTTGAAGTTGGGCTCACCAAGCAGGTCTGCGAGATGATGGATATAGTCCGCTCTGCCAGGAATTGGCGGGCAGAGGAACCCCTTGGGGATATGCCAAGCCTTGAGGCCATAATAGTGCTTGAGCAATGCAGTATTCAGTGCAACCACCGCAGAAGGATTGGCAAAATTTATGGTCTTCCCACCCATAGGATTGCGCTGGATAAATCCATTTAGTGGCTTATGCGTTTTGCCCAGAGCGAACAGGTCGTAACGCCCTCGGTGGGGGTTTCTTGGGTGTAGCGGTGATTGATTTGTCATTCGAGAATAATAGCATTGTTAAGACCTAAACAATATTCTTTATCATGCTCTCAGCGCTTGCACACTCGGCTTTAATGACCAATGATAATTGCCTAATACAGTCTAGAGGTTAATAACAAGGTGCCAATTTTCAATGCTAAAAAACTCTCCGTGCGCGCTGCATTGATGCTAGGCATCATCGTTTCCGTCCTGATAGCTAATGGTGGGATTGCAGACAGTTCGAAGGGTGAAACTGCACGGACTCTAGCGAGTAGTGCACTGGTAGGTCAGCTAGTTGAGGTACCCGGTGGCGAGTACATGATGGGATCGGAACAAGGTCGTGATCGAGAGGTTCCTGTTCATAACGTGTCGATTATGAGCTTTCACATGCAGGCAAAAGAAGTTAGTTGGAGTCAGTATCGCCAGTGTGTTGAAGCAAGTCACTGCGCGCCGCCAGCCGGAGGCACTGCGCTCCACCCTCAGAGCCCTATTGTTAATGTAAGTTACGAGGATGTCCTGCACTACATTCAGTGGCTCAATGGGCAATCATTGGGATGGTTCCGCCTACCATCAGAAGCGGAGTGGGAATACGCGGCAAGAGCCGGTTCAACAACGAAGTACAGTTGGGGTAACGAAATTGATTGCACCCTCGCAGCGTTCGCTTGCAACGGCAGAATGTCGCCATCCCTTGTTGGTAGTTTCGCAGCCAATGATTTTGGACTCTTTGATATGAGCGGCAATGTCTGGGAATGGACAGCAGACTGTTGGAACGAGAATTATCATGGTGCACCACGATTTGGGATCGTTTGGCTGGATGGTGACTGCACCAGGCGTGTAGTTCGTGGCGGATCTTGGTTTCTCTACCCATCGTTTCTCACGGTGAGTTACCGCGATTGGCGCACTGTTAGTGACAGAGTGGATAGTGTTGGCTTCAGATTGGTACGAGAACTGCCGCCAACGGCGCATCGCTAATTACCGGAAGGAGCAGTTCTGTAGTGTCTCTCTGACGGGGAAGTGGTGTGATTAGGTGGAATATGGCCCGCCCTGCAGGAGTCGAACCTGCGGCCTATCCCTTAGGAGGGGATCGCTCTATCCAGCTGAGCTAAGGGCGGGAAGTGTAAGTCACTAATGTTGCGCGAATGATAATTGACTTACTACCTAGTTAGCAATCCCTCGTTTTAATGATATCGCTTCACACTTAGCGATAGCGCCACGCCAATAGCTACGAGTCCGCTAAAGGCGAGAATCGAAGTCCACCCCGCGAAATGCAGCAAAGCGCCTGCCGTTAGCGTTCCAATTGCTTGTAATGTTGCTGCCGAGCCATCTAAATAGCCTTGAAAGCGGAGCTTTTCGCGCTGAGGGCTAAGGGTGGGCAGGAGAAGTGTTGACCCCATGAAGAGGAAGTTCCAGCCAATCCCTAATAGCACCAACGATAGAAGAAATTGATGGTATTCGGCGGCAAAGAAGCCAATGTATGCGCACACCGCGATAATAAGCGCGCCCAAGCCCATCATCTGGCGAATAGAGATGTACTTGAGCAGTTTTGAAGTAAATAGTGACGGGGCAAACATTGCGACAATATGCCATTGAATAACAGTGGTTGTCTGGATCAGATCAAAGCCATTGTGGTGGTGCATGGTGATAGGGGTGGCGGTCATAATGAGTGTCATGAGTGCGCCGCCGAGGGCACCGGCACAGAGCACTACGATCAATGCGGGAGAGACCCTCGACTTCTCAACCTGTTCTAGTTCGGTAACAGAGCGCTGGGCGGCAGGTAGATAGCGATATAGCAGTAGGAATGTTATCGCCAAGGCAGCGAGGGCGAGGCAGTAGGCGCCAATCCACTCACGAGCGACCAGTAGCTTTCCTAAATTGATGAGTTCTGGCCCCAGGAACGCTGCGCCAATCCCCGCCATCATGATCCAGCTTAGCGCCTTGCTCTGTTGCGGTTCCAAAACCGATTCAATGGCTACAAATCGAAGCTGCTGAATGTAAGCAAGTGAGGCACCAAGGCAGGCTGATGCGAAACAAAACAGCGCAAAGGAGTGCATCAAGACGGCGAGCATCGCAAGTACTAAGCTGCATCCTGCCGCACCATTCATCAACAACATCACCCGTCTTCGACCGTTGCGCTGCATAGACTGTGTGGCGGGTATTAAGGCTGCCGCAAAGGCGGCAACTTGAAGGCTAAGCGGTAAGGTCGCAAGCTCTGCAAGCGGAGAGAGCGCTAGTCCGATAAGACTGCTTGCCACTACCATCATAGTGACAACAGAAAAGCTCAGTAGCTGAGCTGCTACAAGGTAGCCAATTTTGCGCATGGTCATTCCAAAAATAAGGGAGCTTGGTGAACAGCAAACAAGCCTACCACAAATTCGATTGCTAGTTGCCATTGCGGATTCGAATAAGTACTTGACCTTATGTGGCGAAATAGGTAACTTGATGGGGTGCGCTCTCAATGCAAATTGTTAGACGCTCAGATACACAATAAAAACAAAAAAAATCGCCAAGTATCGGCATCAAAAAAGCGGGGTTCTCTTATGGACACAGTTGCTATTCAAGCTGAAGAAGTCGCAGTTAAACAACCTAAGAAACGCGGTCGTCGCAAAAAAACAGAACGTGAGCGTAATATGCGCCGTATGATCGAGGACAAACTCGATGAGATGCGCCTTCAACGCAACGTCGCTCAATATTGCTTTGATGACTAGATAGCCCAAACGACCTCGCTGCTGCGGGGTTTTTTATTTTTGGGTGAATAAAAAGTTGCGCCTCGATATTCCTAGCTATAATTGCATTTAGAACATGTGATTTTGGCTGCACGTCAGTCGACGAGGTATATTGAGGTAATTATGGCACAGCAAACAAATAATCGTCCGTACACAAGGGCTATTGAGCTTATCGGGGAGAATGTTGATGACTCCCGTATCTGTGAAATCTGTGAGATATCGCAGCCCGAGCTAGACTTAGTAAAACGTCTACTAATTTTCTCCAAACCCGGTCTTAGTACCTCGGCTTCACTGCGAAATTTACCAAAGACGTCGGACTAAACTCGTTGGTCGAACTAAAAGCGTAAGATCACTTAAGTAATTAGTTCAAATCGTTGCATACATTGCCGTATACTATTAACTGAATCCTCGTTGAAGTGCAGCAATGTCTATCAGTATTCACCTACAAGAGCTAAGTTGTTCTCACGATGACGTAGCGCTGTTTCAGCCGCTGACTCATCACTTTGCACCCTGTGCTGTGTACCGTATAGCGGGAGACAATGGTGCGGGGAAAACCACGCTGTTACGCTCGCTAGCAGGCCTGTTCCAAGGCACCTCTGGTACCATTGAATGGTTGAATACCCAGCCGTCTTCATCAGCTGCTAAATTGCCGCAAGCAGAACGCCGAGCAAACCTTCTTTATATTGGGCATAAGGGTGGTATTAAGCTTGGACTTACACCACTTGAAAACTTACGTTGGCTCACGGAATACCAGATTGCGGATAAACCATTACTGGATGCTTTAGATAGAGTAGGGCTATACGGTTACGAATTTGTGCCAGCGGCCAAGTTATCTGCCGGTCAGAAGCGCCGTGTCGCGTTAGCTAGGCTTTATGTAAGTCAACATCCGGTTTGGATTTTAGATGAACCACTTACCGCGCTTGATAAGGCCGCAGTGGAGTCGCTCACGGATTTCTTTCGACAAGAAGCTGAGCGAGGTCGCCTAGTGATTCTTACTACCCACCAATCGTTGCCGATTGACGATTTGGTCACGGTTAAGTTGGAGCACGTACCATGCGACTAAGTATGCTGGCGAAGCGAGACTTCACGCTTTTTTGGCGTAACAAGTCAGACGTAAGCAATGCGCTCATTTTCTTCGTGGTTGCCATCAGTTTCTTTCCATTGGGGGTGTCGCCGGACGCAACCATTCTTGGGCCTATTTCAGTTGGACTGATTTGGATCGTGGCATTGTTATCTGTGCAACTTGGCCTGGACTCACTGTTTCGCGACGACTATGAAGACGGTAGTCTCGAACAATTGGCACTCAGCGAAACACCCTTAGCGTTGATCGTATTAGTTCGCTTGCTCGTATATTGGTGTTGTGTGGGGCTTCCTTTGAGCCTGTTGAGCCCGCTCCTTGGCTTGATGCTATCCATGCCGAGTGAAGCGTATGGCACGCTAATAGTAAGCATTACGCTTGGAACCTTATATCTAACTGCAGTAGGGGCTGTGGGGGCGGCGCTAACGGTGTCATTGAAGCGAGGAGGGATGTTGCTGTCGCTCATCGTCATGCCCCTTTACACACCTATTTTAATATTTGGCGCCTCGTCGGTGACGTTCGCAGCCGATGGCATGAACGCCGATGGATTACTTATGGTGGTGTTTGGTTTAACGGTTCTCTCCGTGAGCCTGGCACCTCTCGCAATTTCCGCTTCATTAAGAATGAGTTTAGAAAATGGCTAAGTCACGTTGGGAGTGGTTTCATCAGCTGGCCTCTCCGAAAAGTTTTTATGAGAAGACCACGCGTTGGTTACCTTGGTTGGGCTTCCTAGCCGTTACATTACTGTTAGTAGGAGCCTTCTGGGGGTTAGCAGTAGCACCTGAAGATGCCAAGCAGGGTAATTCGTATCGAATAATCTTCATCCATGTGCCGGCCGCGTTCCTTGCTTTAGCTGGTTACTACATGATGGCTATCGCGGGGGCAATTGGATTGATTTGGAAGATGAAGTTGTCCTTCATTGCAATGCGCTCTGCCGCGGTTATTGGCGCAGCCTTAACCTTCGTCTCGTTGTTCACGGGAGCAGTGTGGGGCAAACCTACCTGGGGCACCTACTGGGTCTGGGATGCCCGAATTACCTCAATGTTGATTCTATTCTTCCTTTACCTCGGCGTGATCGCACTGGCCGATGCATTCGAGCGCAGGGAATCCGGTAACAAAGCCGCCGCGTTGTTAGCATTAGTGGGTACCGTTAATATTCCAATTATCTACAAGTCCGTTGATTGGTGGAACTCACTGCATCAACCCGCCACCATTAAGCTGACTTCAGCACCGTCAATGGATATGTCTATGTTTGTTCCTCTGCTTGTCATGATCGCTGGATTCTATGCGTTTTATGCTTATGTGTTAGTCAAGCATATGCGGGCACAATCCTTGCAGTCTGAACGTCAAAAACAATGGGTAAAAGACACCCTGTTGGGAGAATGAGATGTATTTTGAATCTTGGCAAGCATTTATCAGCATGGGCGGCCATGGTCCGTTCGTTTGGGCCGCTTATGGCATTACGTTTTTGACCTTATTATTCTTGATTTGGCAGCCTAGCGCTCAGACCAAGGCACTGCGCAAAGCCGTAACGAACGAAGCAAGAATTCAGCAACGTAGAAAGGAACAGCGAAATGCATCCGGCTCGTAAGAAACGTTTATTTTTGATTGTGTTAATGGTGGTGGGCGTAAGTGTTGCAACGGCAGCTATTGTGACTGCAATGTCACAGAATCTTAACCTTTTCTTTCCTCCGCGTGATGTGGCTGCGGGGCTTGCGCCAGAGAACACGACTTTCCGTGTTGGCGGCTTAGTTAAGCCAGGGAGTGTCTCAAGAGATCAGTCATCACTAGCCGTTAACTTTGTTATTTACGATAATGAAGCTGAAATCGCGGTCAGCTATGAGGGAATATTGCCTGACCTTTTTGCCGAGGATGAAGCGGCGGTTGCCACCGGTCAGCTATCTGATGGTGTTTTTGTAGCGACGCAAGTCTTAGCGAAACACGATGAAAACTACACCCCACCTGAAGTGGCTGACGCAATGAGAGAGCAAGCTGAAGAGGGTAGTTACGACTAATGGCTGCCGAAATCGGATTATTGACCCTGTGGTTAGCGTTTGGTGCCAGTATCAGTCTGGCTATCTTTCCAGCGGTAGGTGTTAAGTTACAGCATGGCGGCTTAATGTTGCTCGGGAATTGGTTTGCCGCCCTTGTTTTTGCGCTTTTGACGCTCAGTGTTGCGGCACTTGGTGCCGCGTTCTTGGCAGACGACTTTAGCGTTGCCTACGTGGCGAATCATTCCAACACGCTACTTCCCTGGTACTATAAGTTGACGGCAGTTTGGGGTTCCCATGAGGGCTCTATTCTATTTCAGGTCTGGATTTTGAGCTGCTGGTTACTTGCGCTGAGTCTGGGTGGTAAATCAATTGAGTTAGCATTCAAGGCTAAGGTGCTAAGTATCCTTGGGTTAGTGACCTTAGCGCTGATTGCCTTCATCGTTTTTACCTCATCGCCATTCGATCGTTTGTTGCCCTTTGCTCCCAATGAAGGTTCTGATCTAAATCCGCTATTACAAGACTTCGGCATGATTATTCATCCGCCGCTCCTCTATGTGGGATACGTAGGTACGGCTGTCGCCTTCGCCTTTGCGATGGCTTCATTGATAGAATGTCGTAATGATGATAAGTGGGCGCAATGGGCTCAGCCCTGGGCATTGGTAGGAATGGTTTTTCTTACCGTTGGCATTACCATCGGAAGTTGGTGGGCCTACGCCGAGCTGGGTTGGGGTGGATGGTGGTTCTGGGATCCAGTTGAAAACGCCTCCTTGATGCCGTGGCTAGTGAGCGTTGCATTGGTCCATTCTTTGTCAGTTAACGTCCAGCGAGGAATCTTCCGTTCGTGGACCGTACTACTTGCTATTAGTGCGTTTTCGCTGAGCTTACTAGGTACCTTCTTAGTCCGCTCAGGAGTGATTACTTCGGTTCACGCCTTCGCGACGGACCCAGAGCGCGGCATGTTTATCCTCTGGATCCTATTGTTAGTCGTCGGCGGTTCACTCTTAACCTTTGCATTCCGAGCGCCTTCAAACTCCGCGCAACGAAAATACGGCTTGTTATCGCGCGAATTTTTCCTGTTGCTTAACAATCTTTTCTTAGTGGTGATTACGTTTACGGTACTCATCGGTACGCTGTGGCCCCTTATTGCCGATGCCCTTAACTGGGGGAAGATCTCAGTAGGGGCCCAGTACTTCAACTGGGTAGCGCTGCCGATCTTCGCCCTCACCGTACTAACGGCACCTTTGGCACCTTTTTTAAATTGGAAAGCGACTCCGTCGTCGCGCGTTAATCGAAGAATCTTTGTACCGCTTTGCGCTGCGTTAGTTTTGGCGTTAGTCGTTGGCTTTGTGGGTGGTTATGACTGGAAGGGCTATCTAGTTTGGTTCCTTGGTCTCGCTATTATTCTAGCGTCTGCATCCGTACCTTGGTATGGACGTTCGAAGTTACGTGGTTTCAGGTCAGTCAAAGCAACCGTCTGGGGCATGACCTTGGCGCATGCTGGACTAGGTGTGTGTGTGGTGGGTGTTGGTATGACTTCACTCGAGAGCTTGGAGCGCGACGTCAGAATGGCGGCTGGTGAACCTGTCTACATTGGCGATGTGAGTTTTAATGTTGATCGCTTTTACCGATTGGACGGCCCCAATTATGTGGCCGAAGCTGCAGATGTGACGGTGATCGAAGGCAGTTCTGTCACCCGTCTAACGGCTGAAAAACGACGTTATTTAGCGAGTGGGCAGATCATGACGGAAGCAGCAGTAGACGCTGGCTTCAGCCGCGATATTTACGTTGCAATGGGTGAAATGCTTGATAATGGTGATTGGGCCATGCGCTTGCAAGTTAAACCCTTCATGCGCTGGGTGTGGTATGGCGGTGGTCTTATTGCACTAGGTGCATTGCTGGCAGCTTTCGGGCGTCGTTTACGCAAGCGAGAGACCTTGGAGGGTACGAATTGAGCAAATTGTATCGCTTTATCCCTGTGGCAGTGTTTGCCTGTATTGCGGGATTCTTAGTTTTTGGCCTATCGAATGATCCAAGCCATTTGCCTTCTGCTGTGGTAGGAAAGCCACTACCTGAATTTCACCTCATTGATGTGGAAGATGAGCGCAAGCTTATATCACAAGCTGAGCTAGAAGGTGACTACGCGTTAATCAACTTCTGGGGGACATGGTGCCAAGCTTGTCATGTAGAACACCCGTTTCTACTTGAGTTGGCGGCAGAGGGCGTGATGATCTATGGCGTTGACTATAAGGATCAATTAGCACCTGCTAAACGTTGGTTGCAGGAACTTGGAAACCCTTATCAGCGGGTTATCTTCGACGCCCGAGGTAGTCTCGGCTTTGATATGGGTGTTACCGGGGCACCGGAAACCTTTTTAATTGACCCAAACGGTATCATTTTGCATCGTTATCAAGGCGTGCTGGATCAGCGTGTATGGTCGTCGCAGTTTCAGCCTCTTATTAGTCAATAAGCGAATAGGGTTTGTTTCGCGCTCAATGGAATGTGAAGCGAACCTTTATCTCACGCTGGCTCCAATAGCTTCAACCCCCTCAGATCACCTTCGAGAAATATAGTAGGCTTAAATGGCAGGCATAAAAAAACCGCTTAAAAAAGCGGTTTTTTTATGAATAAGTGGCGGACCGGACGGGACTCGAACCCGCGACCCCCGGCGTGACAGGCCGGTATTCTAACCAACTGAACTACCGGTCCGCGCTTAAACTTTTAAAACTGGTGGGTGATACAGGGATCGAACCTGTGACCTACGCCTTGTAAGGGCGCCGCTCTCCCAGCTGAGCTAATCACCCGAGTAATCTCGGAACAACTTGTAAAACATAAAGTAAAAGTGGCGGACCGGACGGGACTCGAACCCGCGACCCCCGGCGTGACAGGCCGGTATTCTAACCAACTGAACTACCGGTCCGCGCTTAAACTTTTAAAACTGGTGGGTGATACAGGGATCGAACCTGTGACCTACGCCTTGTAAGGGCGCCGCTCTCCCAGCTGAGCTAATCACCCGAGTAATCTCGGATACAACATTCTTTTCACAAAACACCATAACAAACTATAGCGTTTAATGGAAAAACTGCTGATCATCATTTGTAATGGCGGACCGGACGGGACTCGAACCCGCGACCCCCGGCGTGACAGGCCGGTATTCTAACCAACTGAACTACCGGTCCGCAATACAAATAATCTGTGCTTTTCTGATTTAAAGTGGCGGACCGGACGGGACTCGAACCCGCGACCCCCGGCGTGACAGGCCGGTATTCTAACCAACTGAACTACCGGTCCGCATTTTAAACTTTAAAACTGGTGGGTGATACAGGGATCGAACCTGTGACCTACGCCTTGTAAGGGCGCCGCTCTCCCAGCTGAGCTAATCACCCAAGCACGCCGCGCATTTTACGTAGACGGAGAAAGTTGTCAACTATAAAGTTAAAAAAACTAAATAAATCAATAAACTAACGTCTTTTAGGGTGCTACAAGCGCGGCTAAAAAACGCGGTCAAACTGTACCTATAGTCTAACGCAAATGGTATGATTCACTTTATAAGCTCGCTACGCTACTGCATTCATACCGCGGGTACAAACGTTCTTACGGAAACTAATATGAAAAAACTATTTGCCGTTATCTCGTTCCTTTTAGCTTCTAGTGTCTACGGATCAATTGATCTCTATGAGTTTCGCAGTGAATTGGATCGTATTCGCTTCGAATCCTTAACGGCTGAGCTCCGCTGCCCAAAGTGCCAGAATCAGGCCATTTCCGATTCCGACGCGCCCATCGCGCAGGATATGAAGGATATCGTCTACGAAATGCTCATGGCAGATAAGTCAGATATCGAGATAAAGGACTACTTGGTGGCACGCTACGGCGAATTTGTGCTTTACAGCCCGGAGATGACTGGCGTCAATTACGTGTTGTGGTTAGGTCCGTTCGTCCTGTTGTTCTTGGTGGTCACCATTGCCATTGTGGTGGTGCGTCGCAACGGCGTTGAAGTGAGCGATAGTGAGGAGTCTTACAAATGATGTCACTCACGATTGTGGTCCTTGCTACCTTGGTAGTGAGTGGGGCAGTTATTTGGCAGCTCGCGAAGCGGGACAATTCTAGTACTAAGGGTGCAGCGTCAATCTTTCTAGCACTAGCGGTGGTGATGGTGCCGCTCGTTGGTGTCCTGGGTTATCAGTCTTCAGGTAGTTATGACCTGGTAGAAATTGATCAGCTTGCGGCTGAATGGACTCAGGCTGTTAACGCTGGCGGTGACGCAGAAGCCATTTCTTCGCAGCTAAGTGATCGAATTAATCTCGCTCTACAGGAAGATCCTGAACAAGAGCGCCTGTTGTTCTTAGCGGCAACCCTCGATAAACAGGCCGGTCGTTATCAAGCTGCGGAAAGCCGATTCGCTCAGATGCAACGTTTATCACCGGAAGATCCCCAGGTCGCGGCGGAGTACGCGCAGGTCAGTTATTTCGCAAACCGCGGCATAATCACGCCGGCAATTCAGTTACGCTTAGATCGTGCATTGGAGTTAGATCCTTCTAGTCGGCCGGTGTTGGCACTCTTGGCAGTCCATAACTACCAAAACCAACAGCCAGAGCTTGCATTAAGCTATTGGCAACAGCTACTCCAGGTATTACCAATGGATAGTCCTAGCCGTCCCATGATCGTTGAGGCGGTTGCTCAAGTATCCGCCGAGCTTGGCATTGATACTTTATCGCGCTCCGTTACCGTCAATGTGAGCGGCACTGACTTGATCGAAGTATCTCCTTCGGCGATGGTCTTTATCGTGGCTAGACCGAACACTGAAGGAGCACCCTTAGCAGTCAAGCGGGTTCCAGCAGGATCGCTGCCAGTATCCGTAGCGCTTACTCCGGCAGATGAAATGATTAGCGGACATAATATTGCTAATTTTGACCAGTTTATTGTTTACGCAGTACTCAGTCAGTCAGGCCAAGCGGGGAAGCAAGCTGGTGACTGGGAGAGTTCTACATTTAGTGTCAATAATGAAATTCAAACACTAGATATTGTCATTGACCGCCAAGTCGAATAAATTAGAAACTACGCTAATAATAATCGGAGCGCCGTACGCGCCCACTGTTTGCAAGGAATTGGTTCCGCCCCATGCGCCTAAAATCGATCAAATTGGCAGGCTTTAAGTCTTTCGTTGATCCCACAACTGTTCATTTTCCTTCGAATTTGAGTGCAGTGGTGGGGCCGAATGGCTGTGGCAAGTCGAATGTGATCGATGCCGTTAGGTGGGTAATGGGGGAGTCGTCGGCAAAGAACCTCCGTGGTGAGTCCATGACGGACGTTATTTTCAATGGCTCAAGTAGTCGTAAGCCTGTAGGGCAGGCGTCCATTGAACTAGTGTTCGACAATTCTGACCACAGCATTCAGGGTGAATGGAATCAATTTGCCGAAGTTGCGGTTAAACGGAAGGTCACTCGAGAGAGTCAAAATACCTACTATATCAATGGCACTAAGTGCCGCCGCCGCGATATTACAGATATCTTCCTTGGAACTGGCTTAGGCCCACGCAGCTACGCCATTATTGAGCAGGGAATGATTTCCCGTTTAATCGAGTCTAAGCCCGACGAACTTAGAGTGTTTATTGAGGAAGCCGCTGGCATCTCTAAATACAAAGACCGTCGGCGTGACACCGAAAATCGAATTAAGCGGACTCGAGAAAACCTTGAACGATTAACTGATCTTCGGGACGAGTTGGGTCGTCAACTCGAGCGCCTAGCTCGACAAGCTTCCGAGGCGCAGCGTTATCGAAAGCTTCGTGCTGAAGAGCGTGAGTTAAAGGCAATGGTTATCGCGGTACAGTGGAATGAATTCGACCAGCAGCTAGTAGAGTATGATGCGCTAATCGCTAAGCTTAACGAAGAAATTGACGACGTTCGTGCAAACAAAATGGGCGCTGAGTCGAAGATTGATTTGTTGCGAAGTCAAAGCGAGGCGTTACAGATTAGCTACCAGGAAATTCAGCAAGCCTACTTTCAACTCGGCTCTAAGATGGCCCAATTGGAACAAAACGCTAAATACTCGGCAGACAAATCGAATAAGCTGCAGCAGGAGCTACAGCAATCTAGCGCTGCTCGTAATGCCATTGACGTCCAGCGAGAGGACGACCAGCAAAAGCTAACGGGTGCTGAATCGTTATTACTCGCGTTAGAACCCGAGCTTCAACTTCTTGAAGAATCCTTAGCTGAACAGCAGTTGTTAATGGACGACGAACGCGCGTTACGCGAACAGGCTAATGAAGCACTGCAACAATGTAAGCGAGACCTCGCCACCTTTGAGCAACGGAAAGCGAATATTCAGCAGCAAATTAGCCAGCAGCAATCTACTGTTGAACAAATTGGTCAGCGAAGAGCGTCACTGCTAACTGAACAACAAAAAGTAGAGCGTGCCCTAAACGAAAGCAAACTGTCTGAGTTCACCGAACAGCGCCAAACTACACTTAGCGTGATGAACACGCTAGCTGATCAAGCTAACAAAACGCAACAACTGCGCGACCGACTGAGAGCCGATCTCCACGCTCTGAAGGAGCGTCAGAGTGAGCTAATGCACGCCGGCGTTAAGCTAGAATCGCGTAACGAGGCCATCAATATCCTTATGGCTGATCGTCAGTCAACGGAGTTGGAAGCAGCGGTCGCAGAGTATGGGCTTTCTAATGCGCCTACCTTAATGAACGAACTCAAAGTACCCGAAGCGTGGCAGGGGGTGTTTAGCTGGATACTCGGGAGTTGGCTTGACGCTCGCATACAGCTGAGCGAGTTCGGTGAAACAATCGTAGCGCCGAACTTGCCGGTGCTTAGTTCGCCCTGTCAGCCCGTAGCGGGCACACTCGGGGCACTGGTTGAAGCCGGGCAGGTACCTGACTTCCTCAATAGTATTCTAGTGGCTGACGAACTGTGTAGCGCTCTGCGTATTCGTGATTCGCTAGCGCCGGGGCAAAGTGTTATTTGTAAAACCGGTGAGTGGTTAAGCCGTAATACACAAACCATGATCGGCGAGCAGATTGCCGTGGATCCACTCCTCTTGCTTGAAGAGCAACGTTTGCTCGACGGCCAAATGAATGAGAATAGCGGCTTGCAGGAAGCTGGATTAGCCCAACTTAAGGCGGTAGAAGCAGAGCTCAACGGAGCCGATGCGGCGCTTCAGGATGAGCGTCAACAGCTTGCCGCTCAGCAAACGCTTAATAATCAAGCGGAGGCTAATTATCGTGCTGCCGAGGCCACGTACACCCAATTGAGTGCGCAACTCACGTCGCTTCAGGAATCCCACGGGGAGCTTGAGGAGAGTGAGTTGGTGGCGGTAGAGCTCGGCGAAGAATTGGCGCTTCAGCTCGAGGCGCTAATCGAAGAGTCCCACTACAACCCCTTAGCGCAGCTTGAGCAGGCTTTGGAAGCTACCAGCGCAAAGCTTCAGACGTTAGCCGCTAACTACCGAGATAGCGAAGCAACGAGACAGCGATTACTTCTCGATTCACAACGCTACCGCTTAACCATTGACGCGGCCAAGTCCGCGCTTGCTCGTGTAGACGAGCAAATACAGGATCGTCTTGAACGAGAGGCAACACTGCGCGAAGAGCTGCAGATCATTGCCGAAGAAAACATCGAACTGCCGCTGCAGATAGAGGAATTGGCCGAGCAGCGCTTAGTTATGGAAGCGGACCTCACTGCAGCCAAGCAGCGAGCGGATGAGGTGGCGCATGAGTTGCGTACGCTTGAATCATCACGCGGTGATGTTGAGCGTATGGTTGATAAGTTACGTGAGCGCCTCGAGCAGCAACGCCTCGAGCGGCAAACGGTTTACGTTAAACTAGGTGGTTTAGCAGAGCAGCTGCGTGAACACGAGATTGACCTTAAAGCCGTATTAGATAGTCTGCCCGAAGAGTTGGATTTGCCTACTTGGGAAGCAGAGCTTGTCCGCTTCGAACAACGTATCAAACGATTAGGCGCCATCAACCTAGCTGCGATTGATGAGTATGAGCAAGAAAAGGAACGTAAGGACTATCTGGACGCGCATGATGCAGATCTGAACGAGGCCTTAGAAGCGCTCGAGACGGCCATTCAGAAGATTGACCGCGAAACTCGTGCGCGTTTTAAGGCCACATTTGATACAGTGAACGCAGGCTTGCAGACGCTTTTTCCGAAAGTCTTCGGGGGCGGTAATGCGTGGCTTGAGCTAACCGGTGAAGATCTACTTGATACCGGCGTTTCAATTATGGCTCGTCCACCAGGTAAGAAAAACAGCACCATCCATCTGCTTTCTGGTGGTGAGAAGGCCATGACGGCTATTGCGTTGGTGTTCTCGATTTTCCAATTAAATCCCGCGCCATTCTGTATGCTGGATGAGGTTGACGCACCGTTGGATGACGCGAACGTAGGACGTTATGCGAAACTGGTTGAAGAAATGAGCGCGAACGTACAATTTATTTACATAACCCACAACAAAATTGCTATGGAAATGGCACAGCAGTTGCAGGGTGTCACGATGCATGAGCCAGGCGTTTCCCGCTTGGTTTCTGTGGATGTTGATGAAGCCGTGGCACTAGCCGAGGCATAAACGAGATATAACATGGAACTTAATCTTCAAAACATTTCGATCTTGGTAGGCGTACTGATTCTACTGGTGCTAGCACTCGATGGTTTACGACGTTCGATCCGCGCTAGGCGCTCTGAGATCCGAATGAATTTGAATTTAAAGGACGGCTTAGACAAAGACGTTCTCGAAGAACTCTCACACGAACTTCCCTCGGGAGGAGCACGTGTTGTTGATCGCGATGGTACCGACGACACAATGGACCATCCAGATGTGGACGGCATGGGTGTTGAATCGCACAGCAACGCTGGTGACGAACAAGACCTAATACGTGAGCCTAGCTTCGGTGTAACGCCCAACCAAGTAGAATTTGATTTCCCAGACGAACAAGCGCTTAGCGCCCAGGTAACCGAGCAGGGCACAGACTTCGATTTAGATGATGTGCCGACACTCACGGAGAGTGTTGAAGAGACCGAGGGGGCCACTCCCGCATCGCAGGAACCTGGCCATAATCTCGAGCCGGGCGACGAAGTGCTTACTATTTTTGTACGTGCTCGTAAGGGTATGCAGTTTGGCGGGCATGAAGTAGTCGAAGCGCTGCTTCGTAGCGGTGTTAATTATGGTAGTAAGAAGATTTTTCACGCCCACTTTGATGACAAATTAAAGAACGAGGTTAGTTTTTCGGTGGCGAATATGGTTGAGCCTGGCTACTTCGATATTGAAGCCCTCAGTGAGTTCTCAACAACTGGCCTGATCTTCTTTATGTCGCTTCCTAAACAGAATCCGCATATCGCCCTACGTACTATGGTCGAAGCTGCTAGAGCTACGTCCACTGCCTTAGACGGCGAAGTCTATGATTCCGATCTATCGGTATTTACCCAGCAAACTCTAACGCATTATGAAAATCGACTTCATGAATTTACTCGCACACAAATGCGTAAGCAGCGCGAAAGCACGGCCGAATGAGCAATAAAGCGCAATACATTTCGCTGGTCGAGCGACTAAATCAGCTGTCATCTGCCTACTATACGCAAGACATGCCGCTTGTGGCCGACCAGGAATACGACCAGCTCTACCAAGAACTCGTTGAGATTGAACAGCAGCAACCGCAATGGATCGCGCCAGATTCGCCCTCGCAGCGGGTTGGTGATAAGCCGTTAGATGGTTTTCAGCCGGTCAGTCACCTCAAGCCTATGCTTAGCCTAAATAACGCTTTTTCGGATGAGGAATTAGCCGATTTTTATCGTCGGTGTAGCAGTTTGGCCGCTAAAGATGAGCTAGAGCTTTGCTGTGAATACAAGCTTGACGGCGTAGCGTTAAGTCTAGTTTATGAGCACGGTTTGTTGGTTCAGGGCGCTACCCGTGGTGATGGAACAACGGGTGAGAATATTACGAGTAATGTTCGAACCATTCGGAATATTCCGCTTAAGTTGTTGACCAACAACCCGCCCGCCAGACTCGAGGTTCGCGGCGAAGTCATCATGCCACACACAGGTTTCAAAGCGTTTAATGAACGAGCGGTAAGAAATAATACCAAGCCGTTTGTTAATCCAAGAAATGCGGCCGCGGGAAGTTTGCGCCAGTTAGATCCTGCCATAACGTCTGAGCGGCCCCTAGCTTTCTACGCTTATAGTATTGGGGATATCTCAGTTGGAACAGATTTCACCACTCACTACGAGCAATTAGAATTCCTCAGTTCCCTCGGTTTGACGGTCAACAGCACAACGCGCATCTGTACGTCGCTTCAGGCGGCCGTTGACTACTACGAGCAAACGGACCGAGAACGCACGCTACTTGCCTACGACATTGACGGTATTGTCTACAAAGTGAATGATCTCGCGTTGCAACAAAAGATTGGTTTTGTAGCCAGAGCGCCACGCTGGGCCGTCGCGCGGAAATTTCCTGCGCAAGAAGCGTTTACTACGCTTATTGATGTTGAGTTTCAAGTTGGCCGAACGGGAGCAATTACGCCGGTAGCTCGCTTAGAGCCAGTATTTGTTGGAGGTGTTACGGTTTCCAATGCAACGCTCCACAATATGGATGAAATTTCACGCTTAGGGCTTCATCTTGGTGATCGTGTCGTCATTCGACGTGCAGGCGATGTTATCCCTCAGATTGCCGCCGCCTTGGCGCCGGAAGGCAAGAAGAGGGGGGCGATACCTGCGCTTCCTACGACCTGCCCAGTTTGTGATTCACTGGTTGAGCGCGACGACAACTTTGCCGTGGCGCGTTGCTCCGGTGGGGTAGTGTGCTCGGCGCAGCGTAAAGCCAGCTTAATTCACTTCGCTTCGCGTAAGGCGTTCGACATCGACGGTTTCGGTGACAAGCTTATCGATCAATTAGTCAACCTGAATGCACTCAAGGGCTTTCCCGATGTGTTTAGCCTCTCTTTCGATCAACTTATCGCCCTAGATCGATTCGGCGAAAAAAGTGCCAGCAAGTTACTTTTGGCCATTGAAGCGAGTAAGTCAGTCAGTTTAGCGCGATTCATTTATGCGCTGGGTATTCGTGAAGTTGGCGAGGCTACCGCCTTAGAACTCGCTCGTTACTTTGGTGACATTCACCGCTTAGTGGCTGCCAATCGTGAAACATTAGAATCCATTGATGATGTGGGCCCAATCGTCGCTGGTCATATTCTGACCTATTTTTCGGATGAAAAGCACCGAATTGCGATTGACCAACTCCTTGCAGCGGGCGTTGAACCACAAGTCGAGTCAGCTTCGGGCGTTGATGCTGAGGCGCTTAAAGGGCTCACGATTGTGTTGACTGGCAGTTTCACAGCAATGAATCGAAACGAAGCGAAGCAAAGGTTGCAATCCTATGGTGCCAAAGTTGCTGGGTCGGTTTCTGCTAAGACCTCAAGGGTCTACGCTGGGCCGGGCGCCGGCTCAAAGCTAGCCAAGGCAGAGCAGCTGGGCGTTGAAGTATTCTCAGAAGATGATTTGATCGAACTACTTGCCACATTAGACTCAGAGGTAACCGAGTAATGCAAGAATCAATCGTATACGGATGCATCACGGATACAAGTCCTGCGCTTGATGTCGAACGGCGTCGCGCGAATCGTTTAGCGTTGGCACATTTACCAGCCAACGAAGCTTGGCAATTCCTCAACCGAGAAATGTTTTCGGTTCCCGAGCATTCTCAACCACGTGGCGACTTTATCACCGAGGTAATGCACTTCGGCTCTTCGTACGGCGCCATCGAGTACGAATGGGACGAGTGGATCAAGCAGTTTGAAGCGCTATTAACCAAGATGTACTGGGTTTCAGCAACCGTTCACTTAGAAACCGAGTTGAGAGGCACACACAGCTTCGTATGGACACCTGACGGTGACCACCACAAGCCCGGCAGTAACGCCATGTCAGTTAAATGCGAATGGCTTCACGAGACGAGTTATTAAATGAAGAAGACCTTACGTAAGTTCAAAACCCCTGTCTTAGGGATCATCGCCATGGCCGTCATGCTCTGGGGTGTTCACCGAGCCTTCCATGTAAGCTACGGTGAAATGTTCGCGTTGTTCAAGGAAGTATCACCTTTTTTTCTCTTCGTCATCGCACTAGGTAGCTTGGCAGCTTTGGTTCTGCGTTGGTGGACTTCACGCCGTGACGACAGCTAAAGACTTTTTACTATCGCGAATTGGGGTCATCAACACACCCTTTGATAGCAAGTTTGCTGTGCCTCGGCAGGCACGTTTAGCAGCGGGCGCGAGAGGGGTAATCGTGCTTGACGACGACTACTCAGACCCTAACTTTGTGCTAGGCCTAGAAGGCTGTACTCATATCTGGGTTAGCTTTGTCTTTCATCTAGTTGGCGCTTCAGACAAGCCGACGGTTAGGCCGCCGCGATTAGGCGGTAATGAGCGTGTTGGTGTCTTTGCTACGCGTTCAACCCATCGACCGAACCCACTCGGTCTATCGGTGCTGAAATTGGATAAGGTTGTCCTTGGTGGGCGCACGGAAATTCATGTTTCCGGAGTAGATCTTGTTAGCGGCACACCAATTTTAGATATTAAGCCCTATGTGCCTTACGTTGACAGCGTAGCCGATGCGACCTACTTGATGGCAGATCAACCACCGCGCACTCTGAAAGTTGTTTGGACGGATCAGGCTAGGAACGAGTTTGAGTTGATAAGCGCTAAGCTAAACTTAACGGACATGACGGGTGTTGAACAAATTTTGGCTCAGGACCCTAGGCCCTCTTATCATAACGACGAAGCCCGTGTTTACGGGGTAAGTCTTGAGGGGATAGAATTTAAATTTACCGTTAGTGAGAACGCCGTAACTATCCAGGGCGTAGCGTAGGTGCTCTCTAGCTGATTTGCGTGGCGTAGGCCACTATTGAGGCCGCAACGGCTACATTTAGAGACTCTACTTCGTTATGCATGGGTATTGATAGCGCATGGGTAGCGGCTTTGCGAGTTTCCTTCGATACGCCTTCGCTTTCATTACCCATCACATAAACCGTACCAACACCATCAGTTGCCGCAAAGCTAAACACATCTTCCTTTGCTTCGCCCGCGAGCACGGCAATATTGAGCCCCTGGGTTTGAATAATTTCAATGGCTTCCGATACGGTGTCACACAATAGTATAGGTGCCTTAAAAAGCGTGCCGGCGCTGCTCTTTACAACCAGCGCGTTAAGGCTAGCGTTGGCTTGGCGCGGTATTATGAGTCCATTGATGCCTGCAGCCGCTACACTTCTGATAATCATACCCACGTTCTGTGGGTTGGTGACGTTATCGAGAAGAAGCCATTGGCCAGTCTTCTCAGTTGATTTGAGTGCTGCTTTACTCAGCAGGTTCATTTTGGGGTTATGAACATCTACCACCACGCCTTGATCCTGCTTCATATTCCGAGATATACGGGAGAGCGATTTGCGATCGTGGTAGAGGATCTCTACATCCCTAGACTCCGCTGCACGGATAATGTCCTTGATAATTCCCTGAGGCTTATTGCTGTCAGCGAGATGAAGCTTATGAATCAACAAGCTGTGGTCTTCCAACATCTCTAACACTGGCTTTCGTCCATATACGCTGATCATTGAGGCTAGGAACTGCTTTTTTGCTTGGTAGTCAGAGGTCATTGGTTGCTCTTATAACTAGGTTTAGTACTGATTATATGCCTAACTTTCACTTTAGGACCGTTAAGTTCCGTGATCTTGCTACTTGGCAACTAGAGTTCAAGCTCTAACCAACAGGGTGCGTGATCAGACGGTTTTTCCATCGCCCTTATATCGTAGTCGATGCCTGAGTCCTTCAACCCGCCCGTGAGATAGCTTGAAGTGAGAATAAGATCAATTCTCAGCCCCGTTCGAGGGTCGCGTTCAAAGCCTCGGCTTCGATAGTCGAACCAACTTAGTGCAGTTGATGTTGGCTTGAGATGGCGGTGGCTATCCACGAAGCCTAATCCGGTTAATGTTGCCAGCCAGTCTCGTTCAATGGGCTGGAAGCTTGCTTTACCTGTTCTGAGCCAACGCTTTTGGTTATCGGCACCAATACCGATATCGATGTCTTGCGGTGCAATATTGTTATCCCCCATGAGCAGGACGGCTTCATTGGCCAAATCATGATTCGCCATGAGTTTAGTTAAGTCCGAATAGAACTTCCGCTTAGCTGGGAATTTAGTGGCATGACTAAGATTATCACCTTGAGGATAGTATCCGTTGTAGACATGGACAATTTTGCCATTGATGTCAAAGCTTCCGCCGACAAAACGTTTTTGGTCATCATCGGTATCGGTAGGAAAACCTTTCACCACCGATAGGGGCGGTAGCTTTGACAACAGCGCTACGCCATAGTGCGACTTTTGACCGTGAAAAATACAGTGGTAACCTAAGTCTTCTATTGCGGCCAATGGAAACTGTGGGTCATCTACTTTGGTTTCCTGTAGACCGATAAAATCCGGTTGATGGGTAGCGATAATAGCTTCAAGTTGATGCAGACGAGCTCGGACACTATTTATGTTGAAACTGATGACGCGCATGGTGACCCCTGAAGAGAACAGGGGTCACGGCAGGGTTGACTAATCGTCGCGTTGAACCCAGCGGCCTATGTTCTCTGAACGTGTAAGATTAATTAGGTCGACTAGGATATACGTGGACTCATCCAGAATAAAGTCAGGTGGTGAATTTTCTTCATCGCTTTCCGATACTTCCAGATCAACGTCGAGTTCCTCGTCGTTGGCATCATCAAGTTCATCCAAAGAAGTGAGTAGATCTTGCCCCTTCAACGCTCGACGATTGTTTTCAATGGCTAACGCTGATGCCTCGAATTCTTCTTTCTCTCGCAAACGCTGATCGTAATTGAGCGTGATTTCTGATTGAAGGCCCTGTGTTTGCATCCAGTCGTAGCGCTCTCGGAGGTAGTTAAAATCACCGTCATCGCTTGTTCTTGCACGGTGTTCAGCCGTAAGCACAGGCACGTACCGGTCCGTGTCGATCCAAACATTATGGTCCACAGCATGAATCGGCTCCCACGCCAAAGCATACGGGTAGGCGCTCTCGCCGATATCACTCGGGTCATACTGAAGAGGGAATTGGATGTGTGGTACAACACCATCGAACTGAGTACTTTGGCCGTTAACGCGATAGAACATCGATTCGGTAACCTTGAGAGCGCCGCCGTCAAAGGATTCGATACTTTGCACCGTTCCTTTGCCGAAAGTAGGCGTACCCACTACGATGCCACGCTGGTAGTCCATGATTGCGCCAGCGAAAATCTCTGAAGCCGATGCCGATAGACGGTTAGTCATTACCACCAAAGGCCCGCTATAGATCATAGGGTGTCGAGCTCGATGTTGGCGTGAAACGCGGGTATCACCGTAGCGAATCTGTACCACCACACCCGGGTCAATGAACAAATCAGTCAGGCGGTCCGCCTCTATCAACGCGCCGCCGCCGTTATTACGTAGGTCGATAACGATGCCTTCTACTCGTTCCGCTTCCATTTCACGAAGGATATCGAAAACGTCGTTAGCGGTGGAACGGAAATTAGGGTCTCGATTACGATAGGCCTCCATATCCATGTAGAATTTTGGAATGGTAATAACGCCTACTTTGCGAATACGTTCACCATCCCAAACGTCATGAACCTCTCCGGATGCGGCGGACTCTTCGAGTTGAACGGCTTCGCGAACGATAGCCACTTCAACCGTACTCGAGAGATCATCGGAACCGCGTTTGAGAACTTCAAGACGAACCGTTGAGCCTGAGTCGCCGCGCACAAGGTCTACCACGTCATCCAAACGCCAGCCGATCACATCTTCAATAGGGCTATCGCCCTGACCAACGCCAACAATCCGATCCGCTGGCGAAAGATTACCTTCTTTGTCCGCCGGGCCATTGTTAACGAGTGAAACAATTTTGGTGTATTCACCATCCTGTTGAAGGACTGCGCCGATACCTTCTAACTGTAACCGCATTGAAATTTCGAAATTTTCCAGCGCACGTGGAGAAAGGTAAGACGAATGGGGATCATAGGCCAAGGTTAAGGCGTTAGCGTACTGGTCAAAGGCATCACCGGCGTTTAACTGAGATAGGCGTCTTGCTTGGTTGTCGTAACGTTTCTGCAAGGTTTCAGTGGCCGCCGCAGGTTCTTTACCCGCTAACTTTAAACTTAGTGCAGCATTCTTTAGGTAACGGCGCCAAAGGTCATCGGCTTCATTCATATCCTCGGGCCAACTCGCTTCACTACGATCTCGCGCTAGCGCTTCGTCCTGACTGAAGTCAAACACCTCTACGCCGTTGGCTAAAAGTACTTGAATCGCTTCGTAGCGCTCAAACGTACGCTGATTATACCGAGCGTTGATATACTCAAGCGGGCGCAATGATCCTTCCAGGGTATGATCATCGAGGGTAAAGCGGAATTGTTCGAACTCATCGATATCACTTTGGAGGAAGAACAGCCTACTTGGATCTAGTGATTTTAGGTAAAGCTCATACCAACGCTCCGAATAGGCGTCATTGAGTGTTTGACGTGAGTAATGTTCAGACTCTAACATCCCGGCAATGTCTTGAAGCGTTTCCTGCTCCACAGGGCTAAATTCGAATACATTTTGCTCGTAAGCGGTGGCTGTGCCAACACTTAAACCCGAGACAACCAGTGCTAGCGCAATTGGCTTGAAGGAACCTTTTATCACAGCGTACTCCTAAATCAGACGCGGTCTAAATTAACTATACATATAGACAGCCTAATGAATGTTTTCGTTCCTCTCAATGTATAAACCGAAGTTCTACGGTAATCCGTTAGTTTTAGGGGCGTAATTCTCTACATTCGCCGTTGGTGATCGCTAATCTTTGTTGGCTAGCGATTTTCCAACAGGAGTGTGAATTTTACAGACCGAGTCTCAAATCCTCATCGTAACTGTTACTATTCGCCCTTAGTATTCGTTATGTTGAATGGCTTCCCACGCCTAGCCCCATTAGGTGCTGCGTAGGAGAGAGCGCAACTAGTGGCTTAGTTGCCGGTTAAATGGCAGAAGCCAAACAATTATTTGCTGACTTGGTAAGACGGAAATCGTCTGCTAACTATGAGCCAATTGCATTGACACTGCGCAGTACTGTCTATGCTATTGGCACTTTGTTTTTTATGGAGAAGTTGTTGTGAGCACATCTAACACGCCGCTCGTTGGTGTCATTATGGGATCGAAGTCTGATTGGGAAACAATGAGTCACGGGGTGGCCATCCTAGAGCAATTTGGTATCCCACATGAAGTTGAAGTGGTATCGGCTCATCGCACGCCTGACAAGTTGTTCAGTTACGCTGAACAGGCAGAATCACGAGGCATTGAAGTCATCATCGCTGGCGCGGGTGGGGCGGCTCACTTACCGGGCATGGTTGCTGCAAAGACTTCACTTCCAGTACTCGGAATTCCAGTTCAGTCAAAAGCGTTAAACGGTATGGACTCGCTGCTATCAATCGTGCAAATGCCAGGTGGCATCCCCGTTGCTACGTTGGCAATAGGTAAAGCGGGTTCCACGAACGCAGGCCTTCTAGCAGCAAGTATTCTTGGCAATAAGTATCCAGAATTTAAAACTGCATTAAATGAATTCCGAGCTCATCAAACGGACACCGTAATGAGTAATCCAGATCCTCGAGAAGCTTAAACTATGAAATTTGGAATCTTAGGCGCTGGACAGCTAGCGCAAATGATGGCAATTGCGGGTCGCGAAGATCAGAGCAGCTTTAGTTTCCTTAGTGATGATGCTGGCTCATGCTCAGCGCCCTACGGCGACTTGATTGTTGCCAGTTACGATGACCTAGAGGCGCAAAATAAACTTGCAAGCTGGGCGGACGTTGTCACTTACGAGTTTGAGAATGTGTCCGGCGAAGCTGTGAAGAATATCGAAGCACAGGTACCCGTACATCCATCTTCCTCAGCACTCGCCGTATCAAGCGATCGTTTGTTGGAAAAGACACTTTTCAATTCACAGAATGTAGGCACCGCTGACTTTCGGGCTGTTTCTAGCTTTGAGGAGCTGAGCGAAGCGTTTAAGCAATTGGCGCGCCCATGTATCCTAAAAACGCGTTCCGAAGGTTACGATGGAAAGGGTCAAGCGGTTATCCGAGCCGAAGAAGATTTAGGCACTGCTTGGGAAAGCGTTGGCAAGGTAGCGTGCATCCTAGAGGCCATGGTTCCTTTTGATCGTGAAATCTCGGTTATTGCCGCGCGTTCAGTTAGCGGTGAAATTGCCTACTACCCTATAAGTGAGAATAGCCACCGGGAAGGAATATTACGGCTTTCTGTTGCGCTACAGGATGACCCAATGCAAGCGAAAGCTGAAGCGATGGTCACCCGTCTAATGGAAGAGTTGGACTACGTTGGCGTTATCGCGCTGGAGCTATTCCAAGTGGGCGATGAACTACTTGCTAACGAATTTGCCCCACGTGTACATAACACTGGTCACTGGACTATTGAAGGGGCGGAAACCTCGCAGTTCAAGAATCATCTGTTAGCTATTGCCGATAAGAAACTCGGTTCCACTGCGGTCAATTCAGATGTCGCTATGGTAAACCTTATTGGTTCAGTACCTGAAGCCGAACTCATGCAGGCTGTTCCCGAAGCTGCACTGCACGCCTATGGGAAGTCGGATAGAGCCAATCGCAAAGTCGGCCACGTAACGCTGGTAAGAGCCTCTGATCAAACCGTAGCGGACTTCAAGAATGACGTTGCCGAGTTACTTTTGATAGTGGGTGAGACTAAGTTAGCGCAGAAACTCCGCAACTAAGCTGTATTAAAGTGCTATCCACGAAATTGAGCTACCCAACGCTACGCGTTAACAAGGTAGCTCTCTTTTAAGTAACGCAGTAAAAGCATTGCGAAGAAGGTGATTAGGGGGTAGATCAGTCACCCTAACTTGAGATAAGACGCTATTTTTTCCCTCCGAATAACTAAGCCCAATAAGCTACTATGACTTATCAGTCAATTACGTTGTTATCCCAGTTGATAGTTCGCAAGTAATCTCTACTATGACAGCGCTACGAAATCCATTGATAATCACCAATTAGCTAGTAGCAAAACTTTCAACTAGGAGCAGGCGTATCTATGGCCGAACCGATCATTCTTTTCTTTATCTTTGGTGTGCTAGCAGGGTTGATGAAAGCTGAGTTAAGACTACCGTCTCAGATTTACGACTTCGTCAGTACGTTATTACTTATTACCATAGGGTTAAAGGGTGGTATAGAACTCGCAAAACAACCCTTTCTATCACTGCTTCCGCAAATTGTGGCGGTCTTCTTGATGGGTGTACTCATTCCCCTCTTGGCCTTTCCCGTGCTTAAACTACTGGGGAAATTTAGTAGAGCTGACGCAGCTTCTATCGCCGCACACTACGGCTCAGTCAGTGTGGGTACTTTTGCGGTAGCCATCGCCTTTATGGGGACTAACAACATTTACTTTGAAGAGTACATGGCCCTATTGCTAGTGATTCTGGAAATTCCCGCCATTATTGTTGGTATTGTTTTGGCTAAGGGGTTGTCGAAACAGACGCAGTGGGGCGAAGTGGCCCACGAAATATTCACGGGGAAAGGCATCTTGCTGCTACTGGGTGGATTATTCATCGGCTGGATAGCGGGTGAAGAGGCGCTAGGTTCGATCAAACCGCTTTTCTTCGACCTCTTTAAGGGAATACTCGCGTTATTCCTACTGGAAATGGGAATTATCGCGGCCTCGAAGCTTGGTGCGCTTCGTCAATATGGCTTCTTCTTGCTGATTTTTGGTATAACCATGCCTCTAGTCTCGGCGGTTATCGGTATCGGGGTAGGGCTACTGTTGGAGCTATCTATTGGCGGTACCGCAATGATCGCTATTCTCGCAGCCAGCGCATCCTATATTGCCGTACCTGCTGCTATGCGCTTATCACTGCCTGAAGCGAATCCAACGCTATCATTAACCGCCTCCCTTGGCATTACGTTCCCGTTCAATGTACTCATTGGCATCTCGTTGTACTATGAACTAGCCGTGATCGCACACCAATACTTTGGAGCCTAACATGCAAGCTAATAATAAAACGTTAATTACCATTGTGACTGAAGCATCACTAGAAAATAAGCTCTCAAAAGAACTTGATGACTTTGGTGTTCATGGTTATACCATCACCGATGCACGAGGTAAGGGTGCCCGCGGGCTCCGCAGTGGTGACTGGGATGTTGAAAGCAACATTCGTATCGAAGTTATTTGTAGTGAGCTCATCGCACGAGAACTGATGAATCTCCTACAGGAGCGGTACTATGACAATTTCGCGATGATCACCTACAGTCACGAAGTGTTCGTGCTGCGTCCCGAAAAATTCTAGTAATCAAGTAGGGTGGGGCGAACTGAGGCCTACCCTAATAAAACCCGCCGTAAAATTTCGCCCCGCATTCTCCTCAGCTTATCCTGCAACACTAAGGGGGGCATACCCAATCGCTTATTTCGTTCAACGATGTCTACTCAGGCCTGCTAGCTGCATGTATTCCACACCAACCCTCAAAGTCCGTTGCTTGAAGTCGTCTTGAAAGCTATCGTTATGAATACAAAATAATGAAACTAAATTTCTAGTGCTGCATCCAAAACCGCGGCAGTGACGTCAATTAAGTATATGACTATGAAACTATCTACTAAATCACTACGAAGAAAGCTCAGTAAAGCGGGATCAACGCTGGATGAACTTGTGGACCAAGGTGTGAGTGTGTCAACCCATCACTGGGAAAGACTACGCCAAGAACGCCTCAAAATTGGCGTTGCTGGACTTTCTGGCTCGGGCAAGTCAACGTTCATTACTAGCTTAATTGCCCAGTTACGCTGCTTTGATGAGGCTACATTAACCTCACTTTCTGCCCACGTAGAAGGGCGTCTTCGCGCGGTGGAATTGTTACCGCCAGCGAAACATCGCGAGGAGCTGGGGTTATTTGCTTTCAGCAAGCATCATTCCCAATTGGTTGCTGAGACGCCATCATTTCCGCCGTCAACTGAGCGCCCGAGCGCCATCGACGTGCGTATCAACTATGTGAGTCGAAAAGGTAAGCGGAAGTCCTTGATTGTCGAGATTACCGATTTCCCGGGTGAGTGGTTGGTGGATACCGCTCTACTCGAAATGAACTTCGAAGAATGGAATAGTTGGCAAAGCAAAATCTGGAACGAGTACGAGCAGGGCGAGATCAAAGAGATACTTGCCCCCCTTCAGTTAGTGAATGAGGGAGTAGATCTTGAATCAGCTTCTTCAGAGCCTGTTTCTGCCCGCTTTGATGAACAGCTACTTAAGAATACCTTTGAGAACTATAAACACTACCTTCAATCTAAACGCTCCGAGTCTGGCGGAACACTCTACACACCTGGGCAGGTAACTGTGCCCAATGATAACGTTGACTGCTTTCCCATACCGCTCTTTACGGTTGAGGAGGGCGAACGGAGCAGGGCACTCTTCTCCCTTATGGAAGAGCGCTATATGAACTATGTTAATGGCTCGGTAAAGCCGTTTTACGAGAACCACATCAAAGGACTCGACCGACAAGTGCTTTTGGTTGATGTGCAATCGGTACTGCACCATGGAAAGCAACGCAAGGAGGAGGTCTCCGAGGCCTTGGCTCTCATTATGGGTCAAGTGATGTTCACCGAAACACACTCACTGATGAACTGGCTAAGTCCACATGTTGACAAGATTATGATCTATGCAACCAAAGCCGACCTGGTGCTGCCTGAGGATCATGAAGAAATGCGCAAGGTGGTGCAACAGGTTGCTCAGGACGCTATACGATACACCAAGACGCAAGGCGCCAGTGTTCACGTTGAAGCCGTTGCAGCGATGCGTGCAACACGATACTCAATGGACGATCGCGGCGAGTTCTTAAGCGCAAAAACAAGTGAAGGCAAATCGGTTCGCTTCCAAAACCCCACATTAATTGGTGCGGAATCCCTTAACTATGAAAGCTTTAAGCAGTACGCCTTACCGTCGCTACAGCCCAGAGTTAAGCACGGTGTGCCAGAACATCTAAGAATGGATACGGCCATTGAACAAATTTTGGGAGACTGGTTACGATGAATAATGAACCAAGAGCGGGGCATATCGAGTTCTCCGAGACTGATGATTCCGTTGAGAACGTGGGTCGCACCGGTAGCATAGTAGAAAGTAGTCTCGATGGAACGGAGTCAGCACAGGGCAAGGAACGTGACCAATGGCCGACAACAACGGCTAGTGAAGAACCAAAATCAGCGGACAAACAGCCTGGTATCGCGGAACGTGCCGTTTTCTGGGGGCGATGGTTTTCAGTAGGTATTGCCACCATTGTCCTAATTGAAGGCTACCGGCTGCTCGATTTCGCTTGGGAGGTCAATAGTGCCTTCGGTGTAACCATAACAGCGTTGTTAGCAGCGTTAACTGGCGCAGCGGGATTTCGTATTTGGCGCTGGCGCCAAGCGGGAAAGCAACTCGCGAATTACGAGGCCTTGCGTATCGAAGCGGAGAAAGCCTTAGTTCAACGTTCAGTCAAGTTGAGAAATTCTTGGCAGCGTGCCGCCGGGCGTCATTTCAATAATCCAGATATGCAGCGAATGCTATCAAAGGTAGCTACCGAAGCGGGTGACTATAGTGATAGCCGCGAGTTCGTTCTTGCGGTTGATAAAGCGCTCGCGAAAGACCAGGATCAACGCGCTCAGAAACTGATAGCCGACACTGCTAAAAAGTCAGCCTTAGCCATTGGCATTAGTCCTTTCGCTACCCTCGATATGATACTAGTATTTTGGCATTCACTGCGTCTAGTTGATGGTATTGCGAAGATTTATGGTCTAAAACCGAACGGGCGAGTACGTTATCAACTCGCCCAAAAGATGCTGAGAAATACCTTTTCAATGGGCGCTACCGAAATAGGGCTTCAGTCACTACTACCTGAACTTGGCCTTGGGATGGGCTCTCAGCTACTCGGCCGTGTTGGTCAAGGCATCGCCGCAGGCGTCTTAATGTCGCGGCTTGGACTTGAGGCATTACGTGGAGTAAGGCCCGTTCCGTTCCATGATAACGCGCCACAACTTAAAGATATTGTACGTGCCGTCACTCAACGCTCAACTAACGAAGAGCTCCAGGCTATGGGAGTAACAAAACTAGCCGCAAACAAAGTAAAAGAGGCTAGCGCAAAAGGGTCCTAATAATAGGAGTACATATCGCGTCAGTAGGTTTGGGAATCGTGTCGCGCTGAAGTGTTAACGCATCACTGCAATCGCTAAAGCGTGGCATTGTCACTAGAAAAATATAATTGATTACAAACTTAGAGGGAAATCAGTATGAAGGGAACCACAACACTAAAGGCAGTAATTGTTACCGCTCTCACCATGGGTGCGTCATTCACTCATGCGAATCAAGAATTTGAGTTTAGCTCAACGTTTGATTTAACAACTGTGGATGTACAGGAACTACAGCTGCAAGTTGATGTAGGCAAACTTGATTTCTCGATCAGCGAGGACAACTCACTCTCAATTAATGCGCTGATCGAAGGAGATGATTGCACTGGCGACACGGAGAATGATCCAAAGGTTGAGGCGAAACTGCGCGGCGATGTACTTGAGCTTTCAGTTGATCACCAAGACTGTGTGGCCGATTTTACGATTGTAGCGCCACGAAGCCTTAAAACGAAGGTTGAAATGGGCGTTGGTGAACTCCAGGCCACAGCCGGCGATCACTTTCGAGGTACCGTGGGTGTTGGTGAAGTTACCGTCCGAGTTGATAGTGCTAACTTTAGTCGCATTGATGCGGACGTAGGTGTTGGCGAAGTCGATCTTCGCTTAGATGATGGCCGCGTAACAGAAAGTGAGCGTTGGTTCGTTAATGAGAGCATCACCTGGAGAGGCGATGGCAGCGCGCGCTTGGAAGTAGAGCTTGGCGTAGGCGAAATTAACATTCGCGAAGCACGTAACTAAGTCGCCACGGCGCTATAGTTATCCTGTAGCGTCTTAACCATGAAATAGTGTGAGTAGGCTATAGATAGCAAGACTGCGCACAGCGAAAGGGGCTGTTTACACACAGCTCCTTTTTAAAAGATCATCAATTTAACATAATATACATTATGCGCAGTAATATATAGGCAGCATACTCTCAGTCTTGAGCGGCATGCCTACAGCCAAATATTGATGACATGAGCTACTAGATAAGCTACTAGATAAGCTACTAGATAAGCTACTAGATGAACTACTCGATGAACTACTCGATGAACTACTCGATGAACTACTCGATGAACTACTAGATGATCTGCAAGGCAAATCAACGGCTAACGGCCTGTTGATTGGCAGGCTACTCTCAGTAATGAGTAACCTGCCTACGAACAATTAGATAATGAGATCAAATGCTCGCTGAGCGGTAAGATGTAATGAGCGGCTAACGGCGTGTCGGCTGACGCATGGTCACAAATTCCTCAGCCGCCGTTGGGTGAATACCAATCGTTGCATCGAACACAGCTTTCGTGGCGCCAGCCTTCATTGCGACGGCTAGACCTTGGATTATCTCACCCGCATCGGGACCTACCATATGGCAACCCACTACACGGTCTGTAGCATCATCCACAATCAGCTTCATAAAGCTACGCTCTTCGCGTCCCGAAACAGTGAACTTCATCGGTCTGAATTTACTGGTATAAACGCGGATCTCGGCGAAGCGTTCGCGCGCTTGCTCTTCGGTTAGGCCAACCGTACCAATATTTGGCTGACAGAAAACAGCCGTTGCAATATCGGCATAGTCAATTTCGTAAGCATTGTCATTATAAAGACGATTGGCAAGGCTCATACCTTCGGCGAGAGCCACAGGCGTTAGCTCCATACCGCCGATAATATCACCCACTGCGAAAACATTAGGTGCATTCGTTTCGAAAGTTATTGGATCAACAGCTATATATCCACGCTCATTTAGGGTGACACCGTGTTCAAGTGCGCCTAAATTTTCGAGATTGGGGTGACGTCCAATGGCCGTTAAAACGGCATCGGCGGTGATAGTTTCGCCATTGGTCAGCTCGACCTTAAGTTCATCACCTTGCTTGGTTATCGCCACAATATTACAGTTAAGCGCCAAGTTAACACCCTTCTTGCCAATCTCTTGGCTGACTTCGCTGCGAATCTCGTTGTCGAAACCACGAAGGATTTCGTCGCCGCGATAAATTTGTGTAACGTCGCTGCCTAGCCCGGCAAAAATACCGGCGAACTCAGTAGCAATATAGCCGCCGCCAAGCACTACGAAGCGCTTTGGGAAGTTCTCTAGGTAGAAGATTTCGTTCGAATCAATCATGTATTCAGCGCCAGGGATATTTGGGCGCGTTGGCCAACCGCCAGTAGCAATGAGGATTCGCTCAGCCGTATACTGCTCACCGTTAACTTCTACGGTATTAGGCCCAGTAATACGCCCCCTGCCGTCAATTACCGTAACGCCAGCGCCGCCCAACATATTCCGATAGATGCCATTTAAGCGATCAATTTCGTGGGTTTTATTGTCACGAAGCTTAGCCCAGTCGAAGCCTTTAACTTCTACGTCCCAACCATAAGCCGCTGAATCACTGAATTCTTCTTTGAACTGGCTACCATAGACAAACAATTTTTTGGGTACGCAACCTACGTTGACACAGGTGCCGCCCATATATCTATCTTCGCAAACTGCAACTTTAGCCCCGAATCCAGCTGACATACGCGCACAGCGTACGCCCCCGCTTCCTGCTCCAATAACAAAGAGATCGTAATCGAAATTCATAGTGTTTCCTCTGCGCTAATGCTTTTTCCGCGCCATTTCAGCGTTTGATGGAGACTCACCACATCGCCAACGATAATTAGCGTTGGCGCTTTAACTTGATGCTCACTCACCAGTGAATAGATAGTATCTAGTGTACCGATATAAACGCACTCATCTTTGGTAGTGCCCCGTTCAATGAGCGCCACCGGAGTAGATGGATGTCGTCCTGCTCGGATAAGCTTTTGACTAATTGCATTTAAGCTTAAAAGCCCCATGTAAAAAACAAGGGTTTGCCGAGAGTCCTGTAGCGAGTTGAAGTCGAGGTCCGGTGAGCCATCTTTGAGATGGCCCGTAACAAAGCGAACCGATTGAGCATGGTCGCGATGAGTTAAGGGAATTCCAGCATAGCTTGCACATCCAGAGGCTGCAGTAATACCCGGGACGACTTGAAAGGGAATGTTCTGCACCACGAGCAGCTCGAGCTCTTCGGCACCGCGCCCAAAAATAAATGGGTCACCGCCCTTTAAACGCGCAACAATCTTACCGCTGGTCGCCTCGCGGAAAATTAGCTCGTTGATTTCATCCTGGCTTAAAGTATGGTGAGCCGCCCGCTTGCCAACATAAACAAACTCGGCATCTCGTCTGGCCATGTCGACGATACGTGGATCGACTAACCGGTCGTAGAGCACCACGTCAGCACGTTGCAGTAGACGAATTGCTTTGAAGGTTAACAGCTCAGGATCACCCGGCCCCGCACCGATAAGATACACTGCGCCCATCTTTGATGAACCATCCTTCGCGTGAATCTCTAGCTGTTCATCGAACAACTTCTGTAGTGCTGGATCGCCTTGATAGCAACGCTCCGCTAGCTCAGATTCTACCGTGTTTTCCCAGAACGATCGGCGTTGTCCGGCTGATACTAACAGCTGTTTCACTTTATCTCGCTGCTGGCCGAGGAAGCGGCCCCATTTCCCCAGCTCGGCGGGAATGTAGGCATCGAGCTTTCGCCGCCAAAAACGCGTTAAAACAGGCGCGTCGCCAGAGCTCGAAAGTGCGATGGTGAATTCGTCTCGCTCGATGATGGCAGGAAAGATGACCGTTGATATCCCGGGTTGATCCACCACATTGACCAAAATATTCTGTTGAGAACACGCCGTAGCTAAACGGCCGTTTAGTTCGGTGTCTTCCGTGGCAACAACTACTAAGTATGCGCCGTTGATGTCATCCAATGCTACGGCGCGTAAACTTAAATCAATTGGCAGCGCAGCAACGCGAGGGTCAGCCTCAAGCGCCACAACCCGGATATTAGCTCGGGCTTTCAGCAACCATTTAAGCTTTCGAAGGGCCACTTCCCCTGCTCCAACAACTAATACATCTCTATCCGAAAGGTTTAAGGAAAGTGGCAGGTAGTTCATGCCGTTAGGCGTTCCTTGCCACCTAAGTAGGGCTGAAGAACCGCAGGAACACGGACGCTACCGTCAGCTTCCTGGTAGTTTTCAAGGACCGCTACCAGCGTACGCCCTACCGCGAGCCCCGAGCCATTGATAGTGTGTGCAAGTTCCGGCTTTCCGGTTTCCGGGTTACGATAGCGCGCTTGCATGCGTCGAGCCTGGAAATCACGGAAGTTACTACAGCTCGATATTTCACGATAGGTGTTTTGTGCCGGTAACCAAACTTCAAGGTCGTAGGTTTTCGCGGCTGAAAAGCCGGTGTCCCCAGAACAAAGCAGAACCTTGCGATATGGAAGTTCTAGCGCTTGCAAAATGCTCTCTGCATGGCCAGTCAATTCGTTGAGTGCTGCGTCTGAGTCCGCTGGTGCAACAACTTGGACGAGTTCCACCTTTTCGAACTGGTGTTGGCGAATCATTCCGCGAACGTCGCGACCATAGCTACCTGCTTCTGAGCGGAAACAAAGCGAGTGGCACGACATTTTCTTTGGAAGTTCACTGGCTTCAAGAATGCTGTCAGCAACAATGTTGGTCACAGGGACTTCTGCCGTTGGGATAAGGTAGTAGTTTGATTCACCTGCGACCTTAAAAAGATCTTCCTCAAACTTAGGCAACTGGCCGGTGCCGCGAAGTGCACGGCTGTTCACCAGTAGCGGTGCGTTAATCTCTTCGTAACCGTGTGAGAGCGTATGGGTGTTGAGCATAAACTGCGCGAGCGCACGATGCAGCGCAGCGATTTGCCCCTTCATCACTACAAACCTCGAGCCAGCGAGCTTGTCTACCGCGGTGCCGAAATCTAAACCTAGTGGTTCTCCAAGATCCACGTGGTCCTTGGCCTCAAAGTCAAACGCCATAGGCGATCCCCACTTGAGTACTTCTAGGTTTTCACTTTCGTCTTTACCCTCTGGTACTTCGGCATCAAGCATATTTGGGGTAGACCAAAGTATTTCGTCAAGCTGTTCCTGAATAACGGTTAAGCGAGCTTTTGCTTCATCGGCCTTGGCTCCCATATCCGCCACCGCATCCAGCAGCGGTTGGATATCCTCGCCCTTTGCCTTAGCTTGACCAATAGCCTTCGAGCGCTGACGTCGTTCAGCCTCGAGGTTTTCTTTCTCAACCTGAAGCGTTTTTCGTTCGACTTCTAAAGCTTCGAACTGCGCTGCATTGAAGTCAAAGCCTCGCTTAGCGAGGTTATCCGCGACCGCTGTCGCGTTTTGGCGCACATATTTTGCGTCTAACATGGTTATATCCGAATGTAGAAAATTTGTAGTGATTAACGTTAAAAAAGTCGCGCCATTATAATACCGAGTGCGGCCGCAATTAAACCTAAAAACACGCTACTCGAAATGTAAAAGCTCGCTATTAAATACTTCGTCTCAACAAGTAAATGGTAAACATCTAAACTCATTGTACTAAAGGTAGTGAAAGAACCTAAAAAACCTACGGTTATAATGGCTGCAGTGTGCGGTTCAAGCGTCATTTTTTCCGCACTCAGAACATAACTGAAGCCAAGCAGAAAACTGCCGATAACATTGACACCGAAGGTGGCAAGCGGAAAACTCAGGTCACTGTAGTGCTCAGCCACATATTTTGCTGCGGAAAAACGCGCTACCGCACCAAATGCCCCGCCGATGGCCACAGCCACATACATCCACATTAAACTGTTCCTCTAATCATCTTCATAGCGTTGTTGATGACTCGCTTGATCCAGCGCCGATAAATGTGCCAGCTTGTCACGAATCTTCGCCTCTAGACCTCGTCCAACCGGTTGATAGAGACTCGTGCCGTGCAACTCAATTGGGAGGTAACTTTCACCAGCCGCATACGCTTCGGGTTCATCATGAGCATAGCGATAATCGTCACCAAAGCCAGCCTCTTTCATCAGCGAGGTTGGCGCATTACGAAGATGGTTTGGTACTTCATAACTGGCCGCTTCGGCGAGTTGCTTCGCCTGTTTCCAAGCCGTATACACCGCATTACTCTTTGGTGCACTGGCCAAATAAACGGCGGCCTGCGCAAGGGCAAGTTCGCCCTCCGGGGAGCCAAGGCGGTGCTGAGCTTCCCAGGCTGCTAAGCAGAGTTCTAGGGCGCGCGGATCGGCATTGCCGATATCTTCGCTCGCCATTCTCACTAAGCGTCGTGCTACGTAGAGTGGTTCACAGCCGGCAGATAACATTCGAGCAAGCCAGTAAATGGCACCGTCGGGGGAGCTACCTCGTATCGACTTGTGCAGCGCTGAAATCTGGTCGTAGAAGTAGTCCCCGCCTTTATCGAAACGCACCGCACTACTCGAAATGACATCGCGAAGATCGCCATCTGCAACGCTTAGACCATCGGCCACATCGATAAGCATTTCCAGGAAGCTAAGGCAACGACGAGCGTCACCATCCGCAGCAGCGATTAAAGCATCTTGCTGCGCCGAGGTCATAAAATCTTGAGGTAACGCCAGTAATTGATAGGCGCGACTTAGCAGCAGCTTAAGATCGTCCGCGGTATGGGAGCGTAGGCGATAGACCTTCACTCGTGAAATCAACGCGTTGTTAACTTCAAAGGACGGGTTTTCTGTGGTGGCACCAATAAAGATGAGATCGCCATCTTCTACAAAGGGCAAAAATGCGTCCTGTTGGGCCTTATTAAAGCGGTGAACCTCGTCAACAAAGAGCACTACCCTACGACCATGGGCACGATACTGTTCCATTCTGGCAACAACTTCTCGAATTTCCTTGGTTCCAGACAACACCGCGGACAGCGCCAGAAATTCGGCGTCGATCTGTTGGCTTAGGAGGCGTGCTAACGAGGTCTTACCCACCCCTGGGGGACCCCAGAAAATCATCGAGTGTAGGCGACGGCGGTCAAGTAGTTTACGAAGAGCTTTATCGGCACCGAGTAAATGCGATTGCCCTATATAGTCCGCCAATGTTTTTGGGCGTAGTTTTGCGGCGAGGGGCTGATCTAAGGGTATTTGTTCACCGAAAAGGTCTTCAGCCACCGGTCACAACCTCAACGCCCTCAGGAGGAACAAATTCAAACAGTTCATCACTCGGCACCGAATAGTTGTGCTGAAAGAAACTAACTTCAGTGCGCTGTCCAATCAGGTCAACATAATTCAGTCCAGCAATAAGGTTGCCGTCTTGGATTAACTCAATCAGCGAAAATTGACTAGATTCTAGCGGCGTGAAGCGAAAACCATTTTCAATCTCGCTAATGTCGAATACGGCTTTGATAGCGTCAGTGTTAGCGTTAAAAAGTAACGCTGGATTGACTGGGCTAGTGGTATCAACCGTTCGATATGATGCCTGTTCAAGATCCGGGTCGTAAAGCCATACGGTGGTGTTATTGACAACAAGAAGTTGTGGCCAGGGACTCGTTGTCTCCCAACGCAGCCGCTGCCCCGATGCCAAACTTGCCGTGCCCGCAGATTCGGCCATCAGTTCACCATTCTCGTCAAAACTTAACTGCTCAAAACGAGCGCTAAACGCTTGGTGTTTGGCAAGTAACTCATCCAGGTTAAGGTCTTCAGCAACGCTATTAGCTACTGAGAAACTCACTAATAGTGTCATAGATAAAATTCGTAACAACATCATACTTCTACCTTACAGGTTTAGGTGCAAGCACCTTTCTAGCGCCATTATGGCCAGCTTCCGATAGCACGCCCGCCTGTTCCATGGCATCAACAAGGCGCGCAGCGCGATTGTAGCCTACACGGAGTTGTCGCTGCACCGCCGAAACAGAAGCCTTTCGGCTCTCGGTAACAAACGCCACGGCTTCATCGTATAACGGGTCCGACTCATCGCCACTCCCACCGGCATCCGCCTTGTCCTCTTTCATGCCGGGTACGGCAATATGCGACTGGTCCTCAAGGATGCTATCGATGTAATTTGGCTTGCCACGCTTCTTCCAGTTGGCCACAACCGCATGAACTTCATGATCGTCCACGAAGGCGCCATGGACACGCTGAGTATTGGACGTTCCGGGTGCGAGGTAAAGCATGTCGCCGTGACCGAGAAGCTGCTCTGCTCCACCTTGATCAAGGATTGTTCGCGAGTCGATCTTGGAGGAGACCTGAAACGCAATACGCGTGGGAACGTTCGCTTTGATCAAGCCGGTGATGACATCTACGGATGGCCGCTGTGTCGCCAGGATTAAGTGAATACCTGCTGCTCGGGCTTTTTGCGCAATCCGGGCAATCAGCTGTTCAACTTTCTTCCCAACAATCATCATCATATCTGCAAACTCATCAATGATGACAACCACACTCGGTAACGCTTCTAACTTCGGAATATCAAGGGCTTCGCCCTCTGGAACATACACCGTTTCTGGATTGAACAGCGGATCGTCGATAGGCTCGCCTGCCGCAATGGCGTCCTTAACCATGCGATTGTAACCAGCAAGATTTCGCACACCTAGCTTCGACATGAGCTTATAGCGCCGCTCCATTTCACCTACACACCAGCGCAATCCATTCTCTGCATCTTCCATATCAGTGATTACGGGTGTTAGCAGGTGTGGTATCTCATCGTAAACCGAGAGCTCAAGCATCTTTGGATCAATTAAAATTAAGCGAACTTCATCGGGCGTTGATTTAAAAAGTAGGCTGAGAATCATTACGTTGATACCCACCGACTTACCCGAACCGGTTGTGCCTGCCACCAGTAGATGCGGCATTTTCGCAAGATCACCCACAATGGGCTGGCCGCTAATATCGTGACCAAGCGCCAACGTCAGCGGACTTTTCGACTGATCAAAGACGGTTGAATTAAGAACTTCCTGTAGCATCACCATCTGCCGGTGTTCATTAGGGATCTCAATGCCAACGAATGACTTACCGGGAATAATTTCTACTACGCGTACACTCTTCACCGCTAACGATCGGGCGAGATCTCGAGCTAACGAAGTGATTCGAGCACCTTTGATACCGGCAGCAGGTTGGATTTCGAAGCGGGTTACCACCGGGCCGGGTAAAACGGCCTCAACTGTCGCCACAATATTAAACTCTTTAAGACGAGCCTCAAGCAACTGTGACATGGCTTCTAGCGTATTTGAGCTATAAGCTGGCTTGCCGTTATCTTGCGGCGGGTCAAGTAAATCTAACGTTGGCAATGCGCCTTCAACGGTTTCGTCTTCGAATAAAGGCACTTGTTTTTCGCGGGCTAATCGCGCGCTATCTGTCTTAGATTTGGGAGGCGCCGCCTGCACTATTTTTGGCTTGGGCTTTGGCGGTTTTACCACCATAGGTTCGGCCATAAGCTTAACGGAACGCTTAGGCTGTCCAACGGGCTTAGCCTTTCGAGTGAAGGCTTTGCTAATAGCTCGCCATGTTCCTAAAGCAACGGCTCTTAGGATGACAAACAGCTTGCGGACTAACGCTACAAGCCACGAGCCGAGGCGTTTTACCAGTAACACCCAACTCAGCTCCACATACAAAGTCACACCAATCAGAAAGGTTGCACCAGCTAGAAGTGTCCCACCAAAAAGATTGAGCCACTCTACGGTTGGCGCCAATAGATATTCGCCAATCACGCCACCAATACCGAAGGGAAGTTCAGTGGCGACCTCGTTAAACAGTAATGCGACGATTAGGCATCCACTGATGCACGTTGCCAGAAGTGCTAGAAAACGAATGGCTAAGGTAGCACTGCTATAGGCAAGTTGGTTGCGACGGTAGGCAACGAAGCTGAGTACGCCTCGCCAAACAATTAGCAATGCAAAAAGCCAAGTAATAACACCGAATAGACTAAACAAGGCATCGGCGACCCGAGCCCCAATTATACCAATAGCGTTTTGGACCGGCGCCCCAGAATTAGAGTTGCTAAAGCTTGGATCTGTGGGTGTCCAAGTAAAAAGCGCAACGAGTAAGAGCAGTCCGAAGGCGATAACCAAAATGGCTAACGATTCTTTGGTGAAACGCTCTACTAACTGACCTGACGTGTTTACTGGAGAATTACTCACTAGCGCTGCCCTATTAGTGATTCATTTAACTATTGTTATTGCCTTAAATACTATCAAACCTTTTGCAAAAAAGCGCCTAGTTATAGCCGAAGCAGTGGAAACCTTGGCTAGGCAACAGCTGCTAGCTTGAAGTAAATCACAACACAGAGTAATCCATGTTATTACGTATCGTGAAAACCGAATATGGGAGCGCTTGTTTATTACCTTAGCTCCACGCTAAACTGACGCCCTATTGTACTAACATGAATTTCTTAGAGGCCAAAATGTCGGACATCAAACATCACCGTTTAATCATATTAGGTTCGGGCCCAGCGGGCTACAGTGCAGCCGTTTACGCTGCGCGCGCCAATTTAAACCCGGTAATCATCACTGGTATGCAACAGGGTGGACAATTAACCACCACTACCGATGTTGACAACTGGCCTGGCGATGCCGAGGGTGTGCAAGGGCCTGAGTTGATGATGCGAATGCAAGCGCATGCCGAACGCTTCGATACAGAAATTGTTTTCGATCATATTCTTAAAGCCGATCTTAGCCAGCGCCCCTTCGTCCTCCAAGGGAATGAAACCTACAGTTGTGATGCCCTGATCATCGCTACAGGTGCTTCGGCGATGTATTTAGGCCTAGAATCTGAGACTGAATTTCAAGGCAAGGGTGTTAGCGCTTGTGCAACCTGCGACGGCTTTTTCTACCGCGGCCAAAAAGTGGCGGTAGTTGGTGGTGGCAACACCGCTGTAGAAGAGGCTTTATACCTTTCAAATATCGCCTCGGAAGTGACTTTGATTCACCGTCGTGACTCGCTACGCTGCGAAAAGATTCTTGCCGACAAACTGTTTGAGAAAGAAAAAAACGGCAACGTTACTATTCTTTGGAACCACACGCTTGACGAAGTATTAGGCGATGAAATGGGTGTCAATGGAATCCGTCTCAACGACCTCAGCAACAATACCAGTAAGAACCTCGATATCGCCGGTCTCTTTATCGCAATTGGTCACCGACCGAACACCGAGTTATTCGTTGATCAACTAGAGATGAACAGTGGCTACCTAACCATCCAGAGCGGCTTACAGGGTAATGCAACTCAAACCAGTATTCCTGGCGTATTCGCTGCCGGTGATGTGGCGGATCAAGTTTATCGTCAGGCAGTAACCTCAGCGGGCTTCGGCTGTATGGCGGCACTTGACGCAGAGAAGTACCTCGACGAACTTTAATGACTATCTATCGCCTCCTCGATGACGATATTGGCTTCCCCTCTCCCATTTCCAATGAAGTGGAAGAGGATGGCCTATTGGCAGTTGGAGGCGATCTCTCTCCTCAACGAATTCTCCATGCCTACAGTCAGGGTATTTTTCCTTGGTTCAATGAAGACGACCCGTTACTTTGGTGGAGTCCACCTGTCCGAGCGGTGGTGGCACCTAAGCAAGTACACTGTTCACGCACAACGCTGAAAGCGGCAAGGCGCGGTAAGTGGCGAGTAACGATCAACGCGAACTTCCCTGAGGTCATGCAGAATTGTAGAGAAGCTGCCACGGATAGGCCTGACACCTGGATTGATGATCGAATGACGCTTGCCTACCAGAGATTGAACCAACTTGGTTGGTGTCATAGTGTTGAGGTTTGGGAGAATAATGAGCTCATTGGTGGACTATACGGCCTCGCCATCTTTCCCTTCTTTTGTGGAGAATCCATGTTTAGTCGCCGCCCAAATGCGAGCAAATATGCCTTTTATGCGCTGGGTCGAATGCTGGATAGAATAGGCTTTAGCTGGATTGACTGTCAGATGCCTACTCCCCATCTTAGCTCTCTAGGTGTTAAAGAGTTAACGCGAGAAGATTGGTTTAACACACTCACGAATACTGAGATGCTCACGAGCCCAGTGCTCGAGCTTCAGAAAGGGGGGATCATTGAGCTATAAATTTGGTCTTGTGCCACCCCACCCATGCCCCTATATTCCGGGTAACGAAGCTCAGAATATTGTGCTCTGGCCCGATGAAGTTATTGATACTTCGGTGGCAAGCCATTTGAATTTGAATGGTTTCAGGCGCAGCGGTGACCACCTCTATAGACCGCACTGTGGTGACTGCAATGCCTGTGAATCAACACGAATCCAAGTGGCAAATTACCAATTAAATCGCGCAAGTAAACGCTGTTTGAAGCGTAACCAACCATTACGCATTGAGTGGTCATCAAACTTTGACGCCGAAGCTTTCTATCCACTGTACGAACAATACATTACGCAACGCCATGCCGATGGTGATATGTATCCGCCCTCCTATACAACCTTTGAAGCTTTCCTAGGGCCAATCTTCGCGTTTAACTGCTATCTTTCGATCTACGATGACAAGGAACTGATTGGCGTAATGGTCTATGATCGGCTTGAGGATGGGCTATCTGCGGTGTATAGCTTTTTTGACGCTACTCGTGCTGAACTAGGGTTAGGGCGACTGCTGATACTCAAGCTTATAGAGCTTGCTGAAACGCTCCAGCTGCCCCATCTCTACTTAGGCTACGCCGTTGATCAGTGTCAAAAGATGCAATATAAAGGGGATCACCACCCACAGGAACGCTTTATTAATGGTAAATGGCAGCTCATTCCGAAATAGTTTTGCAACTGACCTGAGATTCGGGCAAAATGACGGCGTTTTGCAACACGCAACTTTTAATAGTTAAACAGGTAGGAAGTATCCTTAATGGCAAAGACTGACCATATTGAAATGGAAGGCGAGGTAGTAGATACCCTCCCTAACACCACATTCCGCGTTCGCTTGGAGAATGGCCATGAGGTTTTGGCTCATATTTCAGGCAAAATGCGCAAGCATTACATCCGTATCTTAACGGGTGACAAGGTGAAGGTGGAATTAACACCTTACGACTTAACAAAAGGTCGCATCACCTATCGCGCTCGCTAATAGCGTGATGACATAAAAAAGCGGACTATCGTCCGCTTTTTTTATGTCTCAATGTTTTAGTAACCACATGATTTATCCATGCCTGAGCCCCACTCGGACCCAGGCAACAATGATTAGTGCTCCGTTGCGGGCTCGTACTCCAAGACTAACCCCTCTTCAGACGCCGAAACATGCACAGTACCACCATTCTCCGACAATGCGCCGAACAAGACTTCCTCTGACATTGGCTTCTTTAGCAACTTTTGAATGAGTCGTGTCATAGGGCGCGCGCCCATAGCCTCGTCGTAGCCATTGGTAGCCAGCCACTCACGTGCAGGTTCATCCACATCAAGATGTACCTTCTTGTCATCAAGCTGTGCTTGGAGCTGTGTAAGGAATTTGTCCACCACAGTTTTGATGACCGGTAGTGTCAACGGCGAGAACTGAATGATCGCATCTAGACGGTTTCTGAATTCTGGCGAAAAAGCACGTTTAATTTGCTCCATGCCATCGCTGCTATGGTCTTGCTTGGTGAAACCCATGCTAGAGCGCTGCATTAGTTCAGCCCCCGCATTCGTGGTCATTATGAGCACAACGTTGCGAAAGTCTGTTGAGCGACCGTTATTATCGGTAAGCGTCCCGTGATCCATAACCTGAAGGAGCAGGTTAAATACATCGGGGTGAGCCTTCTCGATTTCATCGAGAAGCACTACTGAGTGCGGTGCTTTAGTGACAGCCTCAGTGAGCAGGCCTCCTTGGTCGTAACCCACGTACCCGGGTGGCGCTCCTATTAGGCGCGAAACCGTGTGTCGCTCCATGTATTCCGACATATCGAAACGGATGAGCTCGACACCCATTGCCTGCGCGAGCTGCTTGGTCACCTCAGTTTTACCAACACCAGTAGGGCCTGCGAACAAGAAACTACCTATAGGCGATTCAGGACTACCAAGACCAGCACGGCTAAGTTTAATCGCGTCGCTAATTGTCTCAATCGCTTCATCTTGCCCGAATACCACCATACGTAATGAGTCATTGAGTTTTTGCAATAGCTCTTTATCGCTAGAAGACACATTCTTTTCAGGGATTCTTGCCATCTTCGCGACAATACGTTCAATTTCGGCCGTGCCGATGACTGCAACGCGCTCCTGTTCTTTCTGTATCTTCTGGTAGGCACCCGCTTCATCTATCACGTCAATGGCTTTATCCGGTAGAAAGCGCTCATTGATATACTTGCCAGCAAGTTCAGCGGCGGTTCTTAACGCACCATCGCTATACTCCAACCCGTAGAAGCTCTCAAAACGAGGCTTGAGACCTTTAAGAATCTCATACGTCTCTGCCACGGACGGCTCATTAACGTCGATTTTTTGGAATCTACGGCTTAATGCCCTGTCCTTCTCAAAGATGCCACGGTATTCCTGGAAGGTAGTTGAACCGATACACTTCAGCTCGCCCGAACTCAACAGCGGCTTAAGTAAATTAGAGGCGTCCATCACCCCGCCACTGGCCGCACCGGCGCCAATGATTGTGTGAATTTCATCAATAAAGAGCACCGCGCCATCACGTTTCTTAAGTTCTGCCAACAGTGCCTTGAAGCGCTTCTCAAAGTCGCCACGGTATTTCGTACCGGCTAGTAATGAGCCTAGATCCAAAGAGTAGATAACCGCATCGCTTAGCACCTCGGGAACTTCATTTTCAGTAATGCGAAGTGCTAGGCCTTCGGCTATGGCCGTCTTACCAACACCGGACTCACCTACAAGCAGTGGATTGTTCTTTCTACGCCTTACCAGCACCTGAACCGCACGTTCCACTTCTTTGTCGCGACCGATGAGCGGATCAATTTTACCCTTGAGCGCCACCTCGTTAAGATTGGTTGCGTACGCTTCGAGTGGGTCATTGCTGGTATCCTGTTCTGCTTCGGCCTCTTGCTGTTCGATTTGATCTGGGCTCGAACTCTCGTTGGCGTCCGAAAACTTCGATATGCCATGGGTGATGTAATTTACAACATCAATACGCGCAATGGATTGCTGCTTAAGGTAGTAAACCGCTTGACTCTCTTGCTCGCTAAAAATAGCGACCAGTACGTTAGCGCCTGTTACCTCGCTCTTACCAGAAGACTGTACGTGAAACACGGCGCGTTGAAGTACGCGCTGAAAGCCAAGCGTGGGTTGCGTTTCGCGCTGCTCTTCATGCTCGGGGATAAGCGGCGTGGTGGTGTTAACGAATTCGTCGAGTTCAACTCTCAGGCGGGCTAAGGAGGCTCCGCAGGCGCTCAGCACTTCCACCGCAGAGTCATTTTCCAACAGCGCCAACAACAGATGCTCCACCGTCATAAACTCGTGACGGCGGTCACGCGCGCCTCGGAAGGCATTATTTAGCGTTAGTTCTAAATCTTTACTCAGCATAGGAGTACTCCGCTAGTTTTAGTTATTCATCGTCTGGCAGTGCTTCGCAGTCACATTTGAGTGGGTGTTCATGCTCTTGCGCTACCTGATTAACAATCATGGTCTTAGTTTCAGCAATATCTTTTGGATAGATCCCAGCAACGCCTTTGCCCTTCTGATGAACTGCCATCATCACCGATGTGGCCGCTGCCTCATCCAAAAAGAATATTTGCATTAAGACATCAACGACGAAGTCCATTGGTGTGTAATCGTCGTTATGCATTACAACTTGATACATCGGCGGCTTCTTAAGCGCCGGCTTATCGGCCAACGTTGCAGTGCTGCCATCAAAATGTATTAACTCATCGCTCATACTTTATATACTCTGGTAAATTCGTTTTAGATTGCTCTATTCTACCAAATCATTTGACCGTAAAGAAATGAGAGTCATAACTGCAGAATAGCGTTAAATTGAAGGTGTTATGTAACTTTTTTATGACGGGTTTCCGAAAAATACCCTTGACCAGCCAGTCACTCAATGGTAGTAATTAACTAAGCAACACTTTAATGTGAAGTGAACACCAAAGAATAATAATGCTGTTTCAACAGGGAGTTAGATATGGCAACCGGTACTGTTAAGTGGTTTAACAACGCAAAAGGCTATGGATTTATTTTACCTGATGAAGGTATCGATGACCTTTTCGCACATTATTCCACGATCTCAATGGATGGATATAAAACACTGAAAGCAGGCCAACCAGTAAGCTTTGAGGTTGAACCCGGTGACAAGGGTCTTCACGCCGTCAACATTACGGTTACTGAAGAGGCCATGGCTTAAAGCCCTTCAATGTCTTAGCGTTGAGCTCACTCTATGTGACGTCTTACCGGCGTCGCATATTCTTTATCACAGCCGCACCAAACTCACTGGTTGAAAGAAGTTCAGCGTGCTCCATCATTGAATGAAAATCATGAGTGACGGTCCTGTCACTAATAGTATACTTCACTCCCTTTACCATTAAATCAGCCGCTTTCGTCCAGCCTAGATGCCTTAGCATCATCTCCGCTGAGAGTATCAGCGAGCAAGGATTTACTCGGTCCATCCCTGCCAGTCTTGGTGCGGTTCCATGTGTAGGTTCAAAGAGCGCAATGCGGTCGCCAATATTTGCGCCAGGCGCAATCCCAATTCCGCCAACCTGCGCAGCGAGCGCATCAGAAAGGTAGTCGCCATTTAGATTCATAGTAGCGATGACGGAATGATCCTGCGGATACATGAGAATTTCCTGCATCATCGCGTCGGCGATAACGTCTTTTATGACGATCTTCGCGGCAGTGTTCGGATTAATGATGGTCAACCAAGGCGAATCGGCTTCGTGAGTAGCGCCAAATTCTTCGCAGGCTACCTCGTAGCCCCACTCACAAAATGCACCCTCGGTGTATTTCATGATATTACCTTTGTGAACCATGGTGACCGAAGGCTTGTCATGCGCTATGGCATACTCAATTGCCTTTCGTACCAACCGTTTTGAGCCTTGCTCAGAGATAGGTTTGACTCCCAATCCGCAATTCTCAGTAAAGCGAAGACTTGTGACACCCATCTCCTCTTGAAGAAAGCGCGTGACCTTGATGGCCTCTTCGCTACCCGCACGCCACTCGATCCCTGCGTAAATGTCCTCTGAATTTTCCCGAAAAATAACCATTTTGACGGCATTAGGCTTTCTCACTACCGAGGGAACACCTTTGAACCATTGGATTGGACGCTGACAAACATAGAGATCGAGCTCTTGGCGGAGTGCTACATTCAGACTTCGGAAGCCTCCACCAATAGGCGTGGTAAGCGGGCCTTTGATGGCAACTGAGTACTTCTGAAGCGCCGCTAGCGTCTCAGGAGGAAACCAATCACCCTCATAGATGTCAGCGGCCTTTTCACCGCAAAAGACTTCCATCCATGCAATACTCTTCTTTCCCTTATAAGCTTGCGCTACAGCGGCATCCACTACCTCCAGCATCACCGGAGTAATATCAATACCAATGCCATCACCTTCTATATATGGAATAATAGGTCTATCGGGGACAATTATTTGATTGTCCTGAGTATGTTGAATGGGCTCACCAGATTTGGGCGGCAATATGTACTGGAACGTCATAAAATAGGTGCTTCTCAGTGCAGTGCTAACAGTAGAAATACTCTATCATAGAGTTAACTAAAATGAATACCGCTCAATGGGAGCGTATAGACGGTGTGAATGGCTAGGCTAATCCTTTTAAACAAACCCTATGGCGTACTCTCACAATTTACTGGGAGTGCGGACGAAGAGACACTAGCCGCATACGTGCCGATTGCAGGCGTATACCCTGCCGGTCGCTTAGATAAAGACAGTGAAGGGCTGCTGTTACTTACCGATGACGGACAATTACAGCATCAAATTGCCCACCCTTCGAGTAACAAGAAGAAAATCTACCAGGTAGAGATTGAAGGCATCATCACCGATGAAGCATTACAACTGCTGAGAAAAGGCGTCCAGCTAAATGATGGTTTAACACGCCCTGCTCAAGTTAAGCGAATTGCTAAGCCAGCTGGGCTCTGGGACCGACACCCCCCGGTCAATGCTAGGTTGAATACAAGCTGGATAGAGCTTAGCCTAAGCGAAGGGCGGAACCGTCAAGTGCGCCGGATGACCGCCGCTGTGGGTAACCCCACCCTCCGCTTAATTAGAGCATCCATTGGACCGTGGCAATTGGAACCACTGCGCCCTGGGGAATTTAAAGAGATTACGGTGAATATGCCCGTTAGCGCAAAGGCTAAACGTGGCGGCACCAACAGAACAAATATGAGAGGACGAACGCGCACTAAGCGCTAAGAGAATTTATGACAGAGAAAGTGATTGTAGGAATGTCTGGTGGTGTTGATTCATCCGTCACTGCCGCCGTGTTGCTAGAGCAAGGCTATCATGTTGAAGGTCTCTTTATGAAAAATTGGGACGAAGATGACGGCAGTGAATATTGTACCGCAATGACTGATCTAGCGGACGCACAGGCTGTCGCGGACAAACTAGGTATCACACTTCACACAGCAAACTTCGCCGCCGAGTATTGGGATAACGTCTTCGAGCATTTTCTAGAAGAATACAAAGCTGGGCGCACGCCAAACCCCGACATCCTCTGTAACCGAGAGATTAAATTTAAGGTCTTCCTTGAATATGCCGAAGCACTGGGTGCTCAGGCTATTGCTACCGGCCACTACGTCCGCCGAGGCACTAACGAAAACGGTGAAACAACCTTACTGAAAGGCCTTGATGGCAATAAGGATCAGAGCTACTTTCTCCACGCTGTCACCAACAAAGAGTTTGCCCGCAGCTATTTCCCAATTGGCGAGATGGACAAGTCAGATGTTCGCGCACTGGCGGAGAAATACGAGCTGGTCACCGCAAAAAAGAAAGACAGCACTGGCATCTGCTTCATTGGCGAGCGACGTTTTAGTGACTTTTTAAACACTTACCTACCTCATCAATCGGGCGATATTATTACCCTAGACGGAAGTAAAATTGGCGAACATGTTGGCCTGATGTACTACACCTACGGACAGCGCCAAGGTTTAGGAATAGGTGGTATGGCGGGTGCGTCTGATGAGCCATGGTTCGTTGCCCAGAAACGCCTCGAGACAAATGAACTCGTGGTTGTTCAGGGGACAAATCATCCGGCGTTATTTCACACCACACTGGAAGCTAATCAAGTTACTTGGATTAACACCTCCGTGGACCTCTCTAAGCCCCTCATGGCAAAGACGCGTTATCGACAACCGGATCAACGCTGCCGCGTTGAAGCCTCCGAGGGCGGTTTGATTGTTCGCTTCGATGAACCTCAGCGTGCCATCACGCCCGGTCAAAGTGTTGTCTTCTATCAAGGCGACCAGTGTCTCGGCGGTGCCGTGATTAATCGTTTCTACAACGAGGATTGCTAATGGAATCGCGTACGCTCGCCGTAGCAGCTATGTTTCAATGCGCTGACCTCATTGGTGAACTAGCACGTCACGGTCGCTGTGACGAGGAAGCTTACTCATCGGTAATCAAAAGCGTTTTTAGTAACCGGGCTAATGACGTCGAAGAAATCTACACCAATGTGAACAACCTTCGCTACGGTGCAAAGGTTTGCGTGGACATCGCCAAGCAACAGAAGGCCAACTATCAGAACCTAATGATCTATGTCATGGGGATGATCCAGTTAGAAAAGCAGATGCGTTCACGAGAGGACTTCATGGCAAAGATTGACGATGGCCTAGCACTGAGTAGTCGTCAGGTGGAGCTTTACGGCTACGAACATGACTCGGTTAGCGGCTCGCTTAGCAACTTGTATCAAGCTACTTTCTCCACCTTGAGCCATCGAGTTCAAATCGTTGGTGACGCTAATTGGTTAACCCAAGATAGAGTGGCAAGTCGTATTCGCGCACTCCTCTTTGCTGGGATCCGCGCAGCAATGCTCTGGCGCAACCTAAATGGCCGCCGATATCAGTTGCTTTTTCAACGGGGTAAAATCAATCGCCAACTTGAAGCGTGGCTAGACGCAGCAGACTGATCCTCTTGGTGCTATTCACACTGAAATGATCATGCGAAGGGTTTAAGATTCAGCTAAAATGGCCCCAACATTCATTTCATTAGGATAAGCTAACACCATGGAATTAAGTGCGCTAACCGCTATTTCACCCATTGACGGTCGTTACGGCTCAAAAACAATTGCTCTTCGCGAACATTTCTCAGAGTTCGGTCTGATCTTCAATCGTGTACTTGTTGAAGTTCGTTGGTTACAGCAACTTGCAGAGCTTGAGGGCGTGGTTGAAGTGCCGGCATTAAGCGCGAACGCCAACGAGTTTTTAGAATCGTTACTGAATGATTTCAGTGAAGCCGACGCGCAAGCCGTAAAGGATATCGAACGCACCACTAACCATGATGTTAAGGCGGTTGAATACTTCTTAAAGAACAAATTTGCAGAGAATGCCGAACTCACAGCGGTATCGGAATTTGTTCACTTTGCTTGCACATCAGAAGATATTAATAACCTTTCTCACGCGTTAATGCTTCGTTCTGGGCGTGATGAGGTGCTAGTGCCTACCATGCAAAAGCTCATTGATACGCTTACTGCACTCGCGCATGACTTCGCATCGGTCCCTATGCTGAGTCGTACTCACGGGCAAACGGCTTCGCCCACCACGGTAGGTAAGGAACTCGCCAACGTAGTTTATCGTTTGCGCCGACAGCTGGTACAGGTCGTAGAGACTCCGCTACTGGGCAAAATTAACGGGGCCGTTGGTAACTACAATGCACACCTCAGTGCCTACAGTGAGATTGACTGGCAGGCCAATGCTCAGTCGTTCATCGAAGAGCGCCTTGATCTTGACTGGAACCCCTACACCACTCAGATTGAACCGCATGACTACATTGCAGAACTCTTTGATGCCGTAGCACGCTTTAACACTATCTTGATTGATTTGGACCGTGATATTTGGGGTTATATTTCCCAGGGTTACTTCAAGCAGAAGGTGGTTGCGGGAGAAGTTGGTTCATCAACCATGCCACACAAGGTCAACCCAATTGATTTTGAAAACTCTGAGGGTAACCTCGGCATGGCGAACGCTGTATTGTCTCACATGGCACAAAAGCTTCCGATTTCACGGTGGCAGCGTGACCTCACGGATTCTACTGTTCTTCGCAATATGGGCGTTGGTTTTTCTTACAGCCTGCTCGCATACGAAGCAACACTAAAGGGACTTTCTAAGCTCGAGCTCAACGCTGCAGAACTCGCCAATGATTTAGATTCAAGCTGGGAAGTTCTCGCAGAGCCAATCCAGACAGTAATGCGCCGCTACGGCATCGATGAGCCCTATGAAAAACTTAAAGCGCTCACACGCGGGCAGCGCATCAACGCCGAAACCTTGGCCGTATTTGTTGATACCCTCGAACTTCCTGAGCACGTCAAACTGGAGCTCAAAGCACTGACTCCTGCCAACTACATAGGAAATGCCGTTGATCAAGCCAACGCAGTTTAAACCTAGTGTCGCGCCCCTCAATCGTCTGGGTGACCTTTCGATTGAGGAATTTCTCGCGAGTTACTGGCAACAAAAACACGCTGTCCTTCAGCAGGTATTTGCCAACTTCACGCCGCCAATTGATGCCAATGAATTGGCCGGCTTAGCGCTTGAGGAGGAAGTAGAGAGCCGACTCATCAAGGAGCCAACGCCGGGCAGCTGGAGCTTAGAAAGCGGCCCGTTCACGGAAGGCACTTTCAGCTCTCTTCCCGAAGAAAATTGGACCCTACTCGTTCAAGCTGTAGATCAATGGCACCTTGGTGTGTGGGAGTTACTTCAACAATTTTCCTTTATTCCCAATTGGCGCCGTGACGATGTCATGATTAGCTTTGCGGTGCCAGGTGGCTCTGTGGGGCCACACTACGATCACTACGATGTGTTTTTGATCCAAGCGGAAGGCGAGCGAGAATGGACCATCGGCCCGAAGTGTGATGACTTAAGCGAACGCGCTGAAAACGATCAGTTAGATCTTCTTGCTGACATTGATGCCCAAGAAAGTCACCTATTAAAGCCTGGCGACATACTTTACGTCCCACCTGGGGTGGCACACTGGGGTGTTGCGAAGACAGCATCAATGACTATTAGCATTGGCTTTCGGGCGCCAAGCGTGGGCGAAGTATTCCAAGACTTCGGAAAGGAGCTTGAGGGTTTACTCGGAAACGATTCTCGCTTTACTGACGCCCAGCGCACGTCAAGTACATCGCCCGGCGAGTTGTCATCCGCCGACATCACCTTGGTGCAGGAATTACTTCAAAGCCATGTTGCCGATAAGTCCGTGATAGCGAATTGGTTCGGCTCGTACATGACGGAACCTAAGCGCGACGAATTGTTGCCCTTGGTGGATCGGGTTGATGTGGATGGTGCTTACCGCGAATGCCTGGTAAGGGATGCAGTGACACGCGTTGCTTATCACCGCACTCCTACTGAGTTCTTATGGTTTTGCAATGGCGAAGTCCAGTCCTTAAATTCAACATGTGCTCGATTAGCTGAGCGCCTAGCGGATGAACCTATTCTATCTCTAGAAGAAGTTAGCCTGCTCGTTGACGATGAAAGCACACGCGAGTGGATGAACGAGCTACTAGAACAGGGGCACTATCACCTATATGAGTGATATTCGTGTGGTTCGCGCCATGTGGCCCGAGGACGAAGCCAAGCTCCACGCTATTCGGCATCAAGTCTTTGTTAAGGAACAGGGTGTAGACGAAAGGATTGAATGGGACGGCCAAGATGCGAAGTGTGTTCATGTTTTGGCATACCACCATAATGAATTGGTTGGAACAGGTCGTCTTATGCCGAACGGAAAGATTGGCAGAATGGCGGTGCTTAAGGCATCGCGAGGACTTGGTATAGGCGCCCTCCTCCTTAAAGCGCTGGTGGAGGTTGGCCACCACGCTGGCTTCCTTTCTCTTTACCTCCACGCGCAAGCTCAAGCTGCCGGTTTTTATGCCAAATTGGGCTTTAACGTTGACGGAGAAAGCTATCAAGAGGCGGGGATAGAGCACGTTACTATGAGGCTATCACTTCCCCCCAGGGATAGCGCCATTACGCCCTCAGCCTTCGCTAGCAACCGTTTAACCATTATTCAGTGCGCCCGACGTGAAATATACGTCTTTGAGCCTGACTTTAGCCTTATAGTAAGTGAATTGGCGGACATGATGTCAGCCATGACGACGTTACTACGAAACAACCCTCGTAGCGAAATCTTCGTACTCTCGCTAAACTCGACAGCTTTGATTGAAAGGTGTCCGGAGTTTTTCACCTGGCTGCAACGTCTTAACTCGCGTGTACACTACCGGGTAGCCACCGAAGCGGACGCAAGTGAACTTGGCGCCATGTGGCTGAGCACTGGATTCGCGGTGCAGGGTAAACACAGCAAGGGTCTGGCTATGGCACCTGCAGCTTCACCGGCGCTTGAAACTCAACTACAGGCTTACAAACGGGTCTGGCAGCGAAGTGAAACCGACAAACGTTTTCGTAGGTTAATGATCTAAGCGCTAAAGGGTACTCGCGACATCCATAATCAATCTACGAAGCCAACGGTGGGCAGGATTATGTTGTAGTAACGGTGACCATGCCATGTTCAGTTCAATGGGTGGAATGGAAAACGGTGGCTCAGAGACAAAGAAACTACCATCATTGTGGTGACGTTTCGCAACGCGCGTTGGCAGTGTAGCCACTAAATCATCACGGGCTATTAGCACTCCTGGCATCTGATAATGACGAGTGAAAATGGCAATCTTACGCCGACTACCCGGTCGCGCCTTCTCAACGGCTCTATCTACCCAACCCAACTTGTTGTAATTCTCAACATTGATACCCGTACCCCTACCAACACCTGTCTTACTTACCCAAATATGCTGGGCGTCAAGATAGCTGTCCAAATTGAGGTTTTCCGACAAAGGATTATTAGCACTCATTAAGCAGGAAAAACTATCACGCCAGACAACCACAGAATGGAAGCTCTGCGGTAATTCGTCAAAACGATTAATGGCCAAATCAACTTTGCCCTGCTCCAAGTCACTGATTGAGGCGTCACTTGGTGTGAGTAGGTCAAGCACCACGTTCGGAGCCTCGCGGCGAAGTCGCTTCAATACCTCGGGAATGAGTGTAGACTCAGCGTAGTCGCCCACGATGATTCGAAACATTCGGCTAGAAAATTCGGGCTCAAAACCTTCAGTAGGCTGAAGTACCTGTTCTATTTCGGTAAGAATGTGGCGGACACGCGGTTGAATAGAGAGTGCTTTTTCCGTGGGTGTCATGCCCTCAGTAGTGCGGACCAGCAACGGATCATCGAATAACTCGCGCAACCTACGTAAACCGTTACTCATCGCAGGCTGGGTTATGCCTAACACCGCCCCAGCACGAGTGACGTTCTTCTCCTCCAGCAATACATCGAAATACACCAGAAGATTGAGGTCGACACGAGAAATATTCATAGATTAGATCCTAAAAGCAGTCACCGAAGTATGCCATAAGCCCAGTTTCTGGGCAATGCAAGCGATAGCGTACCCACAAACTAGCAAGCGTGTGGGTACTTGGGTGACACTAGGCGTCTTTGTCTGCGAGATAAAGCCATGTTTCAAGGACGGAATCGGGATTCAAAGAAACCGAATCAATACCCTGCTCCATTAACCAACGCGCGAAATCAATGTGATCACTTGGCCCCTGCCCGCAGATACCAACGTACTTACCTTGATCCTTACAGGCTTTAATCGCCATGCTTAGGAGCGCTTTAACGGCATCATTACGCTCATCGAACAGTTGCGCGACTAAACCTGAATCGCGATCTAAACCAAGCGTCAACTGCGTGAGGTCATTTGAACCTATAGAGAAGCCATCGAAGTACGCCAGGAACTGATCGGCTAACAACGCGTTAGCGGGTAACTCACACATCATGATGACTTTCAGATCGTCTTTCCCACGCTCCAGACCATTCTCAGCCAGCAGGCCAATCACGTCGGCCGCTTCACTGACGGTACGAACAAACGGCACCATAATCTGTACATTCTTGAAACCCATATCTTCGCGAACAATCTTAAGAGCTCGGCACTCTAGATCGAAGCAGTCGCGGAAACTCGGCGCCAAGTAGCGGCTAGCGCCACGGAAGCCAAGCATCGGGTTTTCTTCAACAGGTTCGAAGTCCATACCACCAATTAGGTGAGCATATTCATTAGACTTAAAATCTGACATACGAACGATAACTGGCTGATCAGCGAACGATGCCGCCAGGGTACTCATACCTTCAACAAGCTTTTGAACGTAAAATTCAACCGGCGATTCATAGCCAGCCATACGATCATCAATTAATTCGCGCACGTCGGCGGCCATAAGCTCGTAGTTCAACAGAGCTTTAGGGTGGACACCGATCATTCGATTGATAATGAATTCCAAGCGAGCCAGACCAACACCAGCATTAGGAAGACCTTGGAAGTCAAAGGCGCGATCTGGATTACCAACGTTCATCATGATCTTGAAAGGAAGCTCTGGCATCGCGGCCAAATCGCTGCGGTTAATATCAAACTGAAGTAAGCCAGAATAGATGAAGCCGGTATCGCCCTCAGCACAGGACACGGTAACCTCATCACCCGTGTTGAGGACCTTGGTTGCATCGCCACAACCAACAACAGCCGGGATGCCGAGCTCACGCGCGATAATTGCGGCGTGACAAGTTCGTCCACCACGATTAGTGACAATCGCCGAAGCACGCTTCATGACGGGCTCCCAGTCAGGGTCCGTCATATCAGTGACCAGTACGTCGCCCTGCTCCACTTGATCCATTTGTGATAGATCAGTGATGTTAATAACCTTACCCTGGCCAATTCGCTGACCAATTGAGCGACCCTCAGCAACAATAGTGCCCTGCTCCTTGATCACATAGCGCTCGAGTTGGTTGATATTCTCTCTAGATTTAACCGTCTCAGGGCGAGCTTGGACAATGTACAAGCCATTATCATCACCGTCTTTGGCCCATTCAATGTCCATAGGACGGCCGTAATGCTGTTCAATGATCATCGCCTGTTTGGCCAGCGATTCAATTTCATCATTGGTCAACGAAAATTGCTGCTGTTCGGCAATATCGACGCCTACGGTCTCAACTGAACGGCCAGTTTCTGCTGCAGCGCCATAAACCATCTTAATCATCTTGGAACCAAGCGTTCGGCGAATAATTGCCGGGCGCCCAGCCGCCAAGGTTTGCTTGTGTACGAAGAACTCGTCCGGGTTTACTGCACCCTGAACCACGGTTTCGCCCAGACCGTAACTTGAGGTAATGAACACTACGTCATTAAAGCCAGACTCGGTATCCATTGTAAACATGACACCTGCGGCACCCGTTTCACTACGAACCATACGTTGAATGCCTGCCGATAGCGCCACTTCAGAATGATCAAAGCCTTTGTGAACTCGGTAGGCAATGGCACGATCATTGAAAAGCGAGGCGAAGACTTCGCGCATCGCTGAGATAACATTAGCGAAACCTTGAATATTGAGGAAAGTCTCCTGCTGCCCGGCAAAGCTCGCGTCGGGAAGATCTTCTGCTGTGGCGGATGAACGTACCGCTACTACCGCATCCACACCATTGACAGCGAGTTCGTCATAGGCTTTACGAACATCCACTTCTAAGCTGTCAGGAAGCTTTTGCTCCATGACCCATTCCCGTACTTGTTTACCGACACGCGCAAGCTCGTTGACATCTTCAACGTCTAGCGCGTCGAGTGCCGCGTCGATCTTGGCCTTAAGACCGGTATCGATCAGGAAGCTTCGGTATGCACTTGCTGTGGTTGCAAAGCCACCTGGGACGTTGACACCAGCGTTAGCTAAATTGCTGATCATCTCACCGAGTGAGGCGTTTTTGCCGCCCACGCGATCAACGTCAGACATATTCAATTCGTTAAACCAAAGCACATTATCAGCCACGGGAGCACCTCTTTGTGTGGAGTCATCTATAGTGTATGGGGACATTATAGTGCAGTTATTCCACTTGCTAATAGCGCTACTAATCTATACATTTCTGCAATCCATACATCGGGTTTATGGGAAACCGACTACATGACTACAAAACGCTATGCATACTTTGTTTCGGATGGAACTGGCATCACGGCCGAAAACGTGGGGCGCAGTCTGATCACTCAGTTTCCAGCCATTGAATTCGAAGAACTCTCGCTCCCCTATGTTGATACGCCAGAGAAGGCCTATCGAGCGGTTGCGATGATTAACGAATCAAAGCGCGGTGACGAACGGCCAATCGTAGTTTCAACCATTATTAGTGACGAGATTCGGGCTATCATTCAAAACGCTGACGCGTTGATGCTAGATAGTTTTGATGCCTTTTTGGGGCCTATCGAGAAGGAACTTAGCGCGCTTTCAAATCATGAGATGGGGCAAACCCATAATATTGCCAACGAACAAAAATATCAGAGCAGAATGGACGCAGTCCATTATTCACTTGATAACGACGATGGCGCCCAAATTAAGAACTACGCCGATGCGGATATCATATTAGTTGGCGTCTCTCGCTGCGGTAAAACGCCGACTTGCCTGTATCTGGCCCTTCAATATGGAATCAAAGCCGCTAACTATCCCATCACTGAAGATGATGCCGATAATTTCAATCTACCCCGGCCTCTCCAAGCGTATAGACACAAACTGTTCGGTCTGACTATTGCGCCTAATCGCCTAGCGGCCATCCGTCATGAACGACGCCCTAATAGTCGCTACTCTAGTCTGCGGCAGTGTGCTGACGAAGTGCGGATGGTGGAAGCTATCTATCGCAAGCATCGTATACCTAGTATTAATACGACGCATCACTCGGTGGAGGAAATTTCCACCCGGATTCTGGCCGAAGTCGGGATCAAGCGGAAGATGCTTTAGTCGTTGCGCTTTATCGGAGATAGAATTAATTGAGTAACCTCGAGCTACCTTATTTTGACGATGCAACCGACTGGTTTGAGATTCTGTCTCCGCTAGGTAAACCGATGTTACTCGACGGCGCAAATCACTCGCGTGCCAACAATGACATTATCACTGCTGGGCCAAGTGCCACGCTAGCTTTATGGCCTGAGCGCTTAGAGCTCACCCAAGATGATCAGCTCAGCTGTCACAGTCCGGCACAGTTCTTTGAGCTACTCCGCAAGCTTCATCAGCCCGAAAGCTCACAGCAAGATCGCGAGGCGCGGCTATTCACTCGTGGGCTGATTGGTTATATTGGCTACGACGTCAACCAGGTGCTCGATGCCATTTGCCCAATTGGTGACAAGCATAACCCTACGATTCCAACTGCCTTTGTCTCTCGCTATGACTGGGCCGTAGTGCAATGCCATGGAAGTCATCGTGCCTGGCTAACGGTACAAGACCATAAACTTCACCAACAGATTATGAATTTGGTTCAGCAGTATCGCGAACGTTGCGATTCAGCAGTTGAAGTGCTTTCTGACAACGTTCAACCACGAACTTGGACTGCTTCAACCTCTCTCGCTGAATACCAAAAGGCGATAGCAGCGATTCATGGTTACATCAACGCGGGTGACTGTTATCAAGTGAACTACACCCAGCGCTTCTCAGCCACCTACAGTGAATCCGCACTAGCGATCTACAAACGCGTGAAACGTTCGGTGCAATCTCCCTTTAATGCACTGATTCCAGTTTCTGACGATCAAGCAGTGATTAGTGTTTCACCTGAACGACTAGTCCAATTGAAGAATAGCGAGATTACCACTCAACCCATAAAAGGTACGATGCCTCGCTTTGACGATCCTGCCGCCGATCAAGCCGCCAAGGAAACTTTGGTTAATTCCGAAAAGGATCGCGCGGAGAACCTAATGATCGTTGACCTATTGAGGAATGATATTGGTCGTGTTGCCAAGCCAAGTAGTGTCAAAGTAAGCAAACTTTTTGATGTGGAACCGTATGCTAACGTCTTCCACCTAGTCAGTACGATAAAAGCGCAGCTTGATGAGCAGTATGATGCCGTGGACTTGTTAGAAGCTACGTTGCCAGGCGGGAGTATCACCGGTGCGCCTAAGATTCGCGCCATGGAGATCATCGAGGAGTTGGAGTCTACTCGTCGCTCAGCTTACTGCGGGACAATTTTCTACCTTTCTAGTCACGGTAACTTAGATTCTAACGTCGCTATCCGTACGCTTGTTAAAGATCAAGACGCGCTTCATATCTGGGGCGGCGGAGGCATTGTTGCGGACTCCAACGCAAACGCCGAACAAGCCGAGTCCCGAAACAAGATTAGAGCCTTTGTTAGCGCCCTAGGTGGCGAGCTTGAGCACGACCAAGAGTTAGAAAACGGGTAGCCTTACATCCTTGAAGAGATCATCGATCTCCGCCGTACTTTTGGCCTTACTTGCCGCCATGACCAAGTCTGGCTTTAGATGTGGCGCAAACTCCCGGATAAACTCAAGCATATACTTCCTTAAGAATATACCGCGGCGGAAGCCAATTTTCGTGGTACTACTTTCGAAGAGGTGACTGGCATCCAAGGCCACTAAATCCGTATCCTGCTCATCCACCGCCATCTCTGCAATAATGCCAATACCCAAACCAAGGCGAACATAAGTTTTGATGACATCCGAGTCAGCGGCTGTGAACACCACCTTGGGATCTAGGCCACGCTCCTTGAAAGCACGATCAAGTTTGGAGCGGTCTGTGAAACCAAACACATAAGTCACAATTGGTGACGCCGCCACATCCTCGAGCGTTAAACGCTTCACTTTAGCGAGCGGATGATCCTTTGGCACTAGCACGCAACGGTTCCAACGGTAGCAAGGCATCATTACCAGATCATTGAACAACGCGATGGCTTCAGTCGCAATAGCAAAATCGACCGTTCCGTTGGCCGCCATTTCCGAGATCTGCATTGGTGTACCCTGGTTCATATTCAAGGTTACGTTCGGATAACGATTAATAAACGCGCGGATGGGCCCAGGCAAGGCATAGCGAGCCTGTGTATGGGTTGTAGCAATAGACAGGACACCTTTGCGGTCATCGGAAAATTCTTCGGCCAATTGCTTGATACGCTGGGTGCCGCTTAGTATCTCGCCAACTTCAAGTAAAATTGCTTCACCCGCTGGAGTGATTCGCGTTAGGTGTTTGCCAGAGCGGCTAAAAATCTCTACGCCTAATTCATCTTCAAGCATTCGGATTTGCTTTGAAATTCCGGGCTGAGACGTGAAGAGACTTTGAGCGGTGGCCGAGACATTTAAGTCATGATGGGCGACTTCCCAGATATATCGCAGTTGCTGTAGCTTCACAAGGACCTCGAGACGATAAGTTAGTTATCATCTTTATATATCCAAATGGTATAACGAAACAAGCTTTTTATTCGTTCTTAATACCAGAGGGGACATGAGCGCCCACTCCACTGCCCACTGTTTCAACATTGACACGTTGATCATCAAAAAAGATATCGGCGTTGAACGCGGCCAAAAAAGCGGATTTTGGCAAACCGCCCAGGAAAACGCTTTCGTCCACTCGAATGCCCCACTCGCGTAAGGTACGAACCACTCGCTCGTGAGACGGTGCCGATCGCGCGGTAACCAGCGCCGTCTTAATTGGGGACTTGTTAGGTGGATAGTGCGCCTGCAACGCATGTAGCGCCGACAGAAACTCCTTGAATGGTCCCGCTGTCAGAGGTACGTGAGCTGAGGCAACCTCGGAGTCCTGAAACGCGTTCAAACCATCACTATGAAAGACGCGTTCAGCCTCATCGGAAAACACGACAGCATCGCCATCAAAGGCAATGCGTACTTCGGGCGAGTCGGCAACTTTATGATCGCCAATCAACTGCGCCGCGGCCAGGCCGACCTCAAGCGCGCGCCGAACGTCAGCCGCTTCAGTTGATAGATAGAGATCACAGGAAAAAGCCCGAGCGTAAGGCCAAGGCTCGTTACCCCCGCAAAATGCCGCACGAGTAATCTTTAAACCGTGATGATCTATTGAGTTAAACACCCGAAGACCGGTATCCATGGAATTTCTTGACAGCAGCACCACTTCACACAAAGGGCTCCCGTCAACGATCAAGTTTAGAAATTTTTGTACTAGCGCAAAGGCAGGACCGGGTGAAAGTGGAACCTCCTCATGCTGAATCTGATAATCAGCGAAGGCTTCTACCCCATCCCGTTCAAAAATGGTGTGGCTATCATCGAGGTTGAAAAGGCTTCGGCTAGTAACACCAATCACGAGCGGTCTTGTAGGTAATTCCTTCATCCTGATAATCCTTCTAGCCAAAGTAAATAAAGATTAGTTAAACTGTCGGCATACAATCCATATAGTACTACAAAATGATTCCACGCGTCGTTGCTAACATCGATCTAGGAGCCTTGAGAAGGAACCTTGATCTCATTGCCTCACTCGCCCCTAACGCTCAAATCTTGGGAGTGGTTAAGGCGGATGCCTATGGTCATGGAATAAAACAAATCGTTGGTAGTCTCGCGCGCTGTGACGCCTTAGCCGTTGCTCGTATCGAAGAAGCTATTCTGTTACGTGATACTGGCTACGCGCAACCTATTGTCTTGCTCAGTGGTGTACTTGATCTTGACGAGCTGATCCTCGCTCAGACTTATCAATTGGACATCGTAGTACACCAAGCTTTTCAAGTTCAACTCTTAGCCGGTTTAAGCCAAGGCAACACAATTCGGGTCTGGGCGAAGTTTGATAGCGGCATGCATCGACTTGGATTTACCACTGAGTTTGCCGCCATCGTTGCGGAACTCGAAACCTTTCCTATTGTTAGCGACGTGGTCACGATGACGCATTTCGCTAATGCGGACGAGCTCGACAACCAGTTCAGCCTAGCGCAACTTAATCGATTCGACCAAGCCACCCAAAACCTAAATCATCCTCAGAGTATTGCGAATAGCGCTGCGGTATTACGGTACCCTCAAAGTCATCGGGACTGGATAAGACCTGGCCTGCTGATGTACGGCGTTAGCCCGGCAAAAGAGATTCCCTTTGATGGTGAGCCCGTCATGACCTTAACAAGCGTAGTGATTGCTATCAACAAAGTGGCTGCGGGTGAGTCGGTGGGTTACGGGCAAGCTTGGACAGCCGATAAGGACACCCGCGTGGCAGTCATTGCGATTGGTTATGGTGATGGCTATCCGCGTCATGCTAAGCAAGGAACACCCATCTTGATTAACGGCAAGCGCTATCCTATTGTTGGCCGCGTCTCTATGGACCTAACCACCATTGATATTGGTAACGATGAAGTCAAGGTAGGTGATGAGGCGGAAATCTGGGGGAAATCGTTGGCAGTGGCCGACGTTGCAGAGAACGCCGAAACCATTGCCTACGAATTATTACTAAACTTAACGTCTCGGGTACTTATTCGCTATCACGATCCAGCGAATTAAAGTATGCCTGAGTTGCCTTAAACACTACGGGCGATAGCAATAGCAAGGCAATTAAGTTTGGAAACGCCATCATTGCATTAAGTGTGTCAGCTAACAGCCAAACAACATCAAGTTCCAACAGTACGCCACACGGTAGTGCGGCAATCCAAAGCAGTCGGAATGGAATGATTACTCGGGTACCGAACAAGTATTGCGCACAACGTTCACCGTAGTAGGACCAACCAAGAATGGTTGTGAATGCAAAGACGATTAAGCCTAAGGCAATAATATCACCACCAAATGCTAGCGAGTGATCAAACGCCTGGGAGGTTAGCACGGCACCGGTATCACCACCGCTCCATACACCTGTTACCACAATAGCTAGGCCAGTAATTGTGCAAACGATAATGGTATCAATAAAAGTACCAAGCATCGCAATAACACCCTGACGAACAGGTTCATCAGTTTGCGCAGCGGCGTGCGCGATCGCCGCACTACCTAGACCTGCCTCATTAGAAAAGATACCTCTAGCAACACCCTGTTGCAGCGCCAGCATAATGCCAGCTCCAGCAAAACCGCCTGCTGCAGCGTGCCCCGTAAAGGCTGATTCAATGATGGTAGAGAATGCCGCAGGAATCGCACTTGCGTTTAGAATCAAAACCGTTAGGCCGGCGAACAAGTAGGCAATAGCCATGAAGGGGACAATCTTACCGGCCACCTCTGAGATTCGCTTCAAGCCACCAATTAGTACTACGAAGACCGCGGAAGCAAGCACTACCGCTGTAATCCATTTCTCAACGCCAAATGAATTCTCTAACGCCGCGGCCATTGAATTAGCCTGCACCGTATTACCAATTCCAAAACCCGTAAAAGTCCCCAAGAACGCAAAGGCAAACGCCAGCCAAAGGAACTTCTTACCCAGGCCATTACGAATGTAATACATTGGTCCACCAACGTACTTACCTTCAGCATCTTTCTCACGATAGGTCACCGCTAGTACGGCTTCGCTATACTTTGTGGCCATACCAACCAAGGCTGTGCACCACATCCAAAAGAGCGCCCCAGGTCCACCAACAAAGATTGCCGTGGCTACGCCGGCAATGTTACCCGTACCAATGGTGGCCGAAAGCGACGTCATCAGCGCATTGAAAGGGGAAATCTCACCTGTAGCACCCGTCTTCTTGCCCGAAAACAGCTGTTTGAAGCCATAACCCAACTTACGTATAGGCATTAAGCGAAGACCCAGCATGAGGTAAAAGCCGGTGCCTAGAATGAGAATGATAGTAAGCGGCCCCCAAACAATTGCGTTTAAGCTTTGGAGTAGACCAACGAAAGTCTCTAACATATGACTACCTATTTTTTATAATTATAAAAAAAGAGCGACAAGAGCCGCTCTTCTTGGGCCAAGCATTAAGCTTGATTGATACCCTTGATAGTACCTTTTGGAAGCACTGCGTGAACGGCAACTTTTTGGAAGCTAAGTTCTACATTGTCAGCACATTTAACCACTACATACTCATCGTCAACGGCTGTAATCTTACCAAGCATTCCGCTCGTCATGACGACTTCGGCACCTTTGGCAAGTGAATCAACCAATGCCTTGTGCTCCTTTTGACGCTTACGCTGTGGACGAATAATGAAGAACCACATGAACACAAATAGACCACCAAACATCAAAAGTGTGATCATTGGATCGCCCTGCTGGGGTGCGCCATCTTGTGCTACTGCTTCAGGTATTAATAAACTCATAATTATCTCTTTGTTGGTGAATTAATGATGTTGCGATTATATCAATTAGACTTCAGGGGTAAAGCTCCCATTGGTACCAATGTGTAACGGGAGCATGATCCGACAGCTGCGCATCCCGATCAATAAAGGTTTTCGACAGGCCGGTGTTGTCGGTAGGGCTTATCAACTGGTAATCTAAACGCCAGCCAACGTTATTCTCGAATGCCCTACCCCGATTACTCCACCAACTATAAGTATCAGGCTCTTGAGGCAGGTCGCGGAAACAATCTCGCCACCCTTCCTCGGTAATCAACTGATCTAACCATGCACGTTCACTTGGAAGAAAACCACTGTTCTTCTGATTGGCCTTCCAGTTTTTGATATCCGCATTTTGATGACAGGTGTTCCAGTCCGCACAGATTACAACGCGCTTACCCACTGACTTAAGCGCTGACATACGCTGCTGAAGTTCAGCCATGAACGCTTCCTTGGCGAGCTGTTTGTCACCCAATCCAGACCCTGAAGGAACATACAGCGATACCACCACCGTTGTACTGAAATGCGCTTCAGTCCAGCGACCTTCGGAGTCTGCGCGTTGCCATCCCGCACCAAACACCACTCGTTCAGGCTTCTGTTTGCTGAGAATTGCCGTACCCGCATAGCCTGGACGCTCCGCAGGGTTATAGTAGGCAAAGTATCCCTTGGGAAAGCCATCTGCTTCATGCAATTGGTGATGCTGAATGCGGATTTCCTGCAGACATAATACATCTGGGGAGTTTTCCTTCACCCAGGCCCAGAGCCCCTTTCTGGCCGCCGAACGTAGACCATTACAATTTAGCGAGGTGATGGTAGTCACACGTTCTCCTGCAACGCTGCGAGCATCTCAAGGACATCATCGTGATGAGTTTTAGTCTTAAACTTATTCATTACCTGAACTAATTTCGACTCAGGATTGATGATAAAGGTTGTACGGTGGATGCCGTCATACTCTTTACCCATGAATTTTTTAAGCCCCCACACGCCGTAGGCTTCCGCCACGGCATGATCTTCATCGGCAAGCAAGTCGAAGTTTAGTGAATCTCGCTCAGTGAACTTGGTTAAACGTTTTGTTGCATCCGGGCTCAAACCAACTGCCACCGCGTTTAGCGCGTCAAGCTCAGCTTTATGATCGCGTAATTCGCAAGCTTGAGTGGTACAACCTGGGGTCATTGCTTTCGGATAAAAATAGAGCACTAACCATTTCCCAGCATAATCCGCTAGCGAGCGTGTTTCTTCGGCTTGGTTAAGCAGTTTGAAATTTGGGGCACGTTCATCAATCTTAGGGTATTCCATCATCTTATCTCCAACGAAAAACGGCGAGCCTAGTGGCTCGCCGTTTAGTTTACCGTGTAAATCCGAGCTTAGAAACGTTCGGTAAATACGGCTTTCTCATCAGCGTTTAGACCACGAGCATTGAGCTCACGGTTGCTACGATCAGCAATCTGAACATTCTCAAGATGAGCTTCAGTTTCAGCAGGCAGCAACGAAGCCACTGCATCACGCTCTTCAATCAACTCTTGCTCTGACGCCTTCATTTTGCCAGCGATGAAATCGTTGATTTCTAGACCCTGGACAATTTCATAACGACCAAACGCACAACGAACCGGGAACGAGTAGATAATACCCTTTGCTACGCCGTAAGAACCATCTGATGGGATAGCCATGCTGACCCAGTCGCCTTCGTAGGTACCAAGCGCCCAATCACGCATGTGATCAATTGCCGCTTGAGCCGCTGAAGCCGAACTAGAAGCACCACGTGCGTCGATGATGGCTGCGCCACGCTTTTGAACTGTCTCAATGAAGGTGTTCTTGTACCAGTCTTCACCCACAGCATCCACAGCTTCTTCGCCTGCAACATCAGCGTGATAAAGATCAGGAACCTGTGTAACAGAGTGGTTACCCCAAATAGTTACACGATTGATAGTAGGTGTCGCGAAGCCAGTTTTGTTCGCAGCAAGGCCTACGGCGCGGTTATGGTCAAGGCGAGTCATTGCCGTGAACTGCGTAGGATCAAGATCAGGCGCGTTACGCGCTGCGATCAATGCGTTCGTATTTGCTGGGTTACCAACTACAAGTACCTTAACCTGACGGCTCGCTACATCGTTCAACGCTTTACCTTGAACCGAGAAAATAGCGGCGTTAGCTTCTAATAGATCTTTACGCTCCATGCCTGGACCGCGTGGACGAGCGCCTACAAGGAACGCGTAATCTGCATCCTTGAACGCTACTGTTGGGTCGTCAGACAGGACAACACCCTGTAAAAGAGGGTAAGCACAATCTTGAAGCTCCATGGCGACACCGCGAAGCGCGTCCATAGCAGGAGTGATTTCAAGTAGCTGAAGGATTACTGGCTGATCAGAGCCGAGTACTTCGCCCGCAGCGATTTTGAAAAGAAGGCTGTATGAGATACCACCGGCCGCGCCGGTTACTGCAATACGTACTGGTTGTTTCACGGTTTGACTCCATTATTGGTCAGGTTGTTTCAAGCGGGCATATTCTACCCAGCTAGAACGCAAATGTCTTTAGCGAAATTACCCCTAGTTAAACCGGGTATGCTGCTTTAAGACCGTTGTAGAGCTGAGTTTGAAAATCTTCACTTCGTACATCTAGTGTAGAACACAGCTCCACAAGCACTTCATTATCTTCCTTTCCGTTCCAGATCTTTATGTATTCACCTGACTTATAACCAAAATCTTGACGGAAACGATTGAGCACATTCTTAGCTATGTAACCCACGTAGAGGTCGTCACTACTCATATTAATTGAATGCGCAAGCTGAACGAAGAGTGCTAGATTGAAGGACTTAGTAGCTAAACAATCGGCGGCAAATGCCTCGAGTTGATCTTCAAACACCTTACCATCAGCGGGGACCGGCCAATTCTGCGCTAGTTCATCCGCCAAAGTCTCCACATTTGAACTCTTCTGAATAAGATCTGACAAACCAAAATGGAGAATGTCTATCAACTCAAGCTCTACCTGAGGAAGATCACACTCCTGTGCTTTCCACCATTTCCAACCGTAGTGATCAAGCATTTCACCACACTCTATCCAAATGGCACGGTACCACTCGTGTCCAAGCTCAATCCAATTGGCATTAACCTTTGCGTTCATTGCATCCTGCATGGACAGAAGGCTTCGTAGTTGATGTTTTAACATGCTAAGACCTTAATTTTGTAAAAGACTATGATACGGCGAAATTGACGATATTTGAACCGAGTATTTGGTCCAGTCAAAAAACCAAAAGTTTCATCTAATCAATGGTTTACAGCGGCCTTGTTCGTCCCTATAATGGCGCCCGTATTAACGAGCTAGCGTGGTATAGCCCGAGTAATCCAAATACTCGGTCGCTGCGTAGTCATACATTCAATGACTAGCCAAAATACATTTTCGGGGTATAGCGCAGCCTGGTAGCGCGCCTGCTTTGGGTGCAGGATGTCGGGAGTTCAAATCTCTCTACCCCGACCATTTCTAATAAGCAAAGCTTATTCGGCCTCTCAGCCGTAAACAGAGTTTCGGGGTATAGCGCAGCCTGGTAGCGCGCCTGCTTTGGGTGCAGGATGTCGGGAGTTCAAATCTCTCTACCCCGACCATTTTTTTAGTCTCTCCCACTATAGACCTTCTAAAACATTACGCATCAAGCGCACCACGATGAGTTGCCACTGACTGACTTTAAATATACTCTACTAAATAGCTACTAACAGTTAGCTGAAGTGGGGTTTAACGCCTAGTCACTCCAGTTTGACCAATGCAAGGATGCCAAGTATGCAGCACCAACTGGACACTCATCAGGCTGAAGACTTTGTCGAACTCCATTCGATGAACCAGTTTCACGCCTGGGATCAGCGTCGTCGTCGAAAACAAATCGCACAAGTCTGCTGTTTAACAGGTCTCCTCTATCTCATCTTTTCGGTGATACCTAAACCTTGGGCATCTGCTGAAGCGCAAAATGCGATGCTAACCCTCTACACGTTGCTTATAGCGCCAGGACTACTCATTATTTCATTTCTGGCCTTTAAGTCACGCTATGTAAAATGGATTGAGCCTCTTTTAGCTATCCACATCCTTCTGGCCGCAATCTGCCATGTGTACATTAACGCTAAGCTAGAGGTCTTCGAGCCGCTCCTTGCTGAAGGCTATCTCATGGTGATATGGACGTTTATCGTTTCAGGCCTAACTCCAAGGTTCGCAGTATTAAGCGCCCTTTTAAGCCTAATTACATTTAGCATCTACGCCTGTCTCGCTCTCGCGGATAGCCCTCTTTTCTACATCCATTTGTTCTGGCTAGGCTGTAGTTTTTCATTCGGCCTCGCCGGCGCTTTAATCTATGACCACTCACGGCGCGCTGAGTTCGCCACCCAACTCGCTTACCGGGAGCTCGCCGTAACCGACCCATTAACGCAATGCTTTAATCGCAACGAGCTCGAACGCCGACTTAAGATTGAGATACCGCGTTGCGAACGTGAAGACCAAAGCTTCAGTGTACTTATGTTGGATTTGGATAACTTTAAGGCCGTCAACGATACGTTTGGCCATGAAGCCGGTGATTTAGCGCTAGCCCAAACGGCCAACGTCATCCGTCAGTCAATTCGCAAGTCCGATACATTCATTCGCTGGGGCGGAGAAGAATTTTTAATCTTGACGCTTAATCAAGCGCCTGAGCAAGCACTGGCAATGGCCGAAAAGTTACGCCTATTGATCCAGACTTGTCAGTATGACAATGGTCTGCAGCTAACTGTTTCAATTGGCGTCACGATCTATTATTTGGGCGATCAACAGACTGACCTGATCAATCGTGCTGATAGCGGGCTTTATCAAGCCAAATCAGAGGGAAGAAATTGCTGCCGATTCGTAGGGACTTAATCACTAAAGATGTTAGTTCAGCTGGGTCATAAAAAAAGGCGGGTAAGATCAAGAGATCTACCCGCCTTTCACTTCCTGCCTATTGTTTCAAAGATAGGCGGTTTCACCGGAGCGCTTAAAGCGCTGCGTCAAGCTCAGGAACGGCGGTGAATAAATCAGCCACTAAACCGTAGTCAGCAACCGAGAAGATTGGCGCATCTTCATCTTTGTTGATAGCAACAATCACCTTGGAGTCCTTCATACCAGCCAAGTGCTGGATAGCTCCACTAATACCTACTGCGATGTAAAGGTCTGGAGCAACAATCTTACCTGTCTGACCGACCTGCATGTCGTTGGGAACGAAGCCTGCATCAACTGCAGCGCGGCTTGCGCCTACACCAGCACCTAACTTATCGGCAACGCTGTACAACAATTCGAAGTTGT
>NZ_REFJ01000001.1:710404-798165 GCF_003688415.1 Umboniibacter marinipuniceus | reverse complement strand
GTGCCATCACCGTTGTCAGTAACGGTGGCGTTGTCGCCCGCACTAACATTCGCCGCGGTGAGATCATCACCATCTACATCAGTTGAATTAGCTAATAGCTGTTCCTGACTGAAGGTGATTGAACCATCTTCGTCCACGCTGTAGGCCAAGTTACCGGACACCACGGGGGTATCGTTCACGGCAATGACACTCACGTCAGCGGTAGTGGTATCCGTGGCGCCGTCATCGTCGATAACTTGAACAGCAAGACTAACGTCACCGTTAAAGTTTTCGTTTGGCGCGAAGCTGTAAGTACCGTCGCCGTTGTCGGTAAGGATACCGTCGGTGCCGATGTAGCCCACGCTATCAACGCTTACTGTACCGTCCACATCACTTGAGTTAGCCAGAAGCTGCGCATCACTGAAGGTTAAGGTACCGTCTTCGTCAACACTGTAGCTCGTTGAACCCGCGACCGGGGCATCGTTCACATCGGTGACACTAACGTCAATATCGGCTGTGGTAACGGCCGTGCCATCACTCACACCAAAGCTGAGTGATACCTCGCCGTTGAAGTTTTCATTCGGTGCGAAGCTGTAGGTGCCATCACCGTTGTCAGTGAACACACCATCGGTTCCGGCGTAGCTAACCGAATCCACACTAAGCGTATCGCCAGCATCAATATCGCTAGCACCGCTCAATAGCTGAGCGTCGGTGAAGCTTAAGGTACCATCTTCGTTGATGGTGTAAGCGGCATCGCTCACCACCGCCACATCATTAACCGGGTTAACGGTAAGATCAACACCACTGGCTACCGTAGCGGTGCCATCACTCACATCAAAGCTTAAATCAATATCACCATTGAAATCCGCATCAGGCGTTACCGTGAAGGTGCCATCACCGTTGTCGGTAACGGTGGCGTTGTCGCCCGCACTAACATTCGCCGCGGTGAGATCATCACCATCTACATCACTTGAATTAGCTAATAGCTGTTCCTGACTGAAGGTGATTGAACCATCTTCGTCCACGCTGTAGGCCAAGTTACCGGACACCACGGGGGTATCGTTCACGGCAATGACACTCACGTCAGCGGGAGTGGTATCCGTGGCGCCGTCATCGTCGATAACTTGAACAGCAAGACTAACGTCACCGTTAAAGTTTTCGTTTGGCGCGAAGCTGTAAGTACCGTCGCCGTTGTCGGTAAGGATACCGTCGGTGCCGATGTAGCCCACGCTATCAACGCTTACTGTACCGTCCACATCACTTGAGTTAGCCAGAAGCTGCGCATCACTGAAGGTTAAGGTACCGTCTTCATCAACACTGTAGCTCGTTGAACCCGCGACCGGGGCGTCATTCACATCGGTGACACTAACGTCAATATCGGCTGTGGTAACGGCCGTGCCATCACTCACTCCAAAGCTGAGTGATACCTCGCCATTGAAGTTCTCATTCGGTGCGAAGCTGTAAGTGCCGTCACCGTTGTCAGTGAACACCCCATCGGTGCCCGTGTAACTCACATCCGCCACACTTAAACTGTCGTCGTCGACATCCGTCGCGCCCGCGAGCAGTTGCGCATCAGTGATCGTGATGTTGCCGTCTTCATCCACGGCGAAGCTTTGATCAGCAACCACGGCCGCATCATTGACAGCGTTAACGGTTAACACGCCTGTCGCAGAGACAGTTTCAGTACCATCTGAGATGTCAAAGTTTAAATCAAGGGCGCCATTCCAATCCGCGCTTGGCGTAACAGTAAAGGTTCCATCTCCATTATCAGTCACGTCGGCGTTCGCGCCTACCGAGAGATTGGTAGCAGTCAGGCTGTCTCCATCAACATCCGAAGCGTTAGCCAAAAGCTGCTCCTGCGTGAAGATGAAACTACCATCCTCTTGCATGGACAATTCGATTGGCGCACCGGTCTCTGGCCCGTCATTCTCCGATGTAAACTCTACGCTAAAGGTCTCCGACGTCGTATCGCTATCGAAGCTTTCACCAATTTCATCGGTCACTTCAACGCTCACGGTCTCTTCGGTTGTTTGCGTGTCTAGGCCGCTATCTGAAGAATCGCTCGAAGCGTCGCCGGAAGCGCCTTCGGTGCTTGAAGCGGCTTCCGAATCACTGGTAGAGCTGCTGCTAGACGCTGCCTCATCCTCCTCCGATGAGCCGCCCACAGACTGCGGGGAAGACGCCGTCGACTCACTGTCCGCACCGCTACTGTCGGAAGTCGTTGAAGATTCTACTACCGAACTTGAAGAATCTCCTGAACTGGTATCCGCCCCCGAAGCGTCAACGCTAGAGGCCGAGGAATCTGTCGAGGCCTCATCCTCTGTAGAGCTACCCGCAGCGCCCGAAGAACCATCGGCATTCGATCCCGCACTCGCTAATGTACCATCTCCACTGGCTACAGTATGAGTTGTCGTCTGGTTCTGCGACTGTTTATGCGTCGCATTGGTGGAACCTTCAGCACCCGTTGCTTCATCACTAGTATTTTCTACAGCATTATTTAGCGGGTCATTATTCGGGGTGTTTTCGTCAGACATCATCAATCTCCAATAGGAAAGCTTGGCGAAGAACAACTAATCAAAACTGGGAGCACAAGGTAATTGCTCTGGAGCTTACAGACCCTATGTTCTCTCGCCTATACTTTGAGTGTAGTTGAGGACTAGGTAATTTCTAATTCGAATGGAAATTTCAAGGGATTAGGCAATACTGGTTATATCAGTAGTTACTTAATCAACCTTAGTCGAGCGTCCTTCTCGTGCTCAAAAAGCTCACAGAAAGCGTTAGCGCCTCGCGGCATCAGCATCGTGAAAAAAGTAGGTAAGCAGAATTGAAAAGTAAGCATGACGCATTGGTCCATACACAACTCACGAGGATGGGCAAGACCTACATCTATGTCGTGGCGATTATCTCCACATTGCTCAGCTTGGTACTGCCGTTGAGTATTCTGGTACTGTTCGAAAAAATTATCCCAAATAACTCAACTGACTCCCTTATTGCAATTTACCTCATCATTATGGTGGCCATTAGCCTCGACTATGTACTTAAGATAGCTGAGGCTAAATTTCTCAACAGGCAGGGTTCTCAGGCTGGGAGAAAATTACTCACGGCAATCTACGTTGCATTCATTGCTGCGGACAAAAAGCTATTTAAGCGAAAGAAATATGGGGTTTATCTCGAAGACATTCGCGCCATTGAGCAGGCGAAAGAAGCATTAATGTCCGAAGATATTAAACTTGCCGCCACAATTACTTCTGGGTTAGTAGTACTGCTGGTCATCACCGGGATTGAGCCGGTTACAGGGGTACTACTTTGCGTAGGCACCATGGTTTCTTATCTCTGGACCCACCGCTATAAAGCGGTGCGCTCAACTACCCTGGTAGACAAATCTGTTACGGAAGGCAAGGCAAACACCGCCATCATCGATGTTGTCACAGCGCCCTATAAGGTAAAGTCTTCGAGCATGGAATACCGTTCAGAGCGGTATCTCTCTCCAATTATCGATAGCCGTGAAGAAAAAGGTAGTCGCAATGAAGCCTTATCGACATTGGTCAACTCACATATCGGTCTGATTAATCAGTTCTGTCTCTTCGTAGTAATTGTCGTTGCTGCAAGCCGTGTAATTGACGGTGTAGTATCACAGGGGGTTCTTGCCGCCATTGTTATGCTCGTTAACCGATACTTTAGCTTCCTTCAGCAATTTATTAACTTCGACCAAAGCAAGTCCCTCAACCTCAAAATTATTCAGTCTATTAATGATATCTTCGCACTAGTCAGCCCTCGAGATGAAGCCAAATATAGTTCAGAGGCAGTTGATACCCTGGTGCTTCACGGCGTTGAGTGCCAGCGCGGCAAGGTGGGCTTCATAACGGGTGGTAGCGGCTCAGGAAAGACCTATACACAGAAGCTACTTACCCAAGAAGTTGAACTAGTACACCCGGAATTCGGCAAGGTGAATGGCCTTAACATTGACGAATTTAGCCTTGATTTTTCTCGAGAACACATCATTCGCGTCACTCGCGGAGGAAGTTTTATCGACGGTACGCTCATTGATAATCTGACCTGCTTTAATCCCGAGCTTCACAACCTTTGTTACTACTTAGCAGAAGCTTTTCGTATCCGCCCAATCATCGATGATCTACCCAAAGGCTTTTACACGGAAGTCTCCCGGACGCAACGCTTACCGTTTAGCAAAAAGACTCACTACCTCATGCTAATTATCCGCGCAACTCTTTGTGAGAAGGATATTCTCCTGTTAGATGAAGTCGATCAAGTCTTCAGCCAAGCCGAAATAGAGGGTATAGCGCGAGTGCTTGCCAACCAACGACGTAACTTTTTTACTTTGATTGCCTCCAAGCAGTCATTTTCAGGAGATCTGTTCCAAACGGTTCCAGTGAAGGTGAATACCTAATGGCCATTCTGACCACTTCCCTTGACCAGAGCGACCTGATTGATGCCTACATTAATCACGTTTCGTTTGAAAACGTCTACCACCATCCGGTCTACCGAGGGTTAATCTTTACACTGATAAAGATGCGTTGGGAGGGTAACCCAAGTACTTTAGCTGACGCGTTCGAGCGTCGCGATAGTGATGCTGAGACTTATCAACATTGTTTAGAAGGGCTAGGCTACGAAACCGAAACCGTTGATTATCGCGACGCTTCGGCAAGTAATCTAACTTGGCAAGGACCCGGGTTGCTGATTGCCTCGGGTCACTCTTTGATTGTTATTGATATAACTGACGGCATTGCTAGCGGCTATGACTACATTAATGATACTCAAGTTACGCTAGATTTGCGGCAGTTAAACTTCAAGTTAATCTATCCCACGAAATTCAGCCAACTCTTTCGTGAATCATCCAACCAAGGCAGTGGTGCCAGAGGATGGATGCGCACACTAGTTGCTCCCTACGTCAGTAAGTTCAAGGATATTTTACTTATTAGTTTTGTCATTAACTTGCTGGGAGCATTGAACCCTTTTTTCATTATGAGTGTTTATCAGCATGCACTGCCTGCTGCGTCCAAAGAAAACCTCTTCTGGATTGTAATGGGGGCACTCATTGTTGTTATAGGCGAACACTATTTCAAACGGCGACGATCAGTGATCTTTGATCAGTCGGGTGGTGAGATTGCCAATAGGATTTCTCATGAAGTCGTGACTAAGCTTCTCTGGCTGCCATACTCAAGAACCTCCGTAGCTTCTGAAAGCGCTCAGCTAGCTCGAATTCGTGATATCGACAACATTCGCCGCACCTTGGTGAGTGAATCAACTCAGTCTTGGTTTGATCTGCCCTACGTTATTGTATTTTTAATCGCCATCCTCATCCTTGCTGGATCAACGGCACTGCTCGTGGTGGCTGGTGTCATATGTATGATTGTGTTTGCAATCATTTCCAGAATCACCTCTTCATTGGCGGCGACCCAGAGCTCACAAGCTTCCGCTAAGCTTCAAGCGCAATGGCACGAATTGCTATCTTCTCTTGATTCCATACAAGGTCTCCCGCTAGAAAGAATTGTCCGGCTACGCTTTGTGACGGCGCTAGAGAAGAGCGAAGTTGAGGGCGCAGCTAGCCGCCTTCTCAATATGAAGATTATGACCATAGGTGGCGTACTTACCCAAGTTATCGGCGCTAGCTGCATCATTTTTGCGAGCTCTTTAGTGATGAACGGCGATATTGACTTCGGCGCGATGCTGGCCATTGTTCTTCTAGTCTGGAAGTGCTTATCGCCGTTCGTTGGCATTTACAATTCAATTAATCGTCTCAAGCAGGTAGCCAAATCATCAGAACAGGTGGACGCACTCATGCAAATTACCGACGAGCGCGTAGACCTTAACAAGTCGACACCTGTCTGCTTCATCAACGCTAACGTCAATGTGTCGGATCTCACATTCAAGGTTCCAGGTAGCGAATTCATTCTGAAACAACTCAACTTCAAGGTGAAATCAAATGATTGGTTTGCTATTTCGGGCCCTTCAGGGTCTGGCAAATCATCCATTATGTCAGTCTTCTTAAGACTGATTGAAAATTACCAAGGCAAGGTCTGTATCGATGATATGTCCATCAAGCAGTTTAATGCCTACACCTACCGGACACTAATCAGATCCAAGCCCCAACATATGGATTTTCTCGAACTATCCCTGCGCGAAAACTTTCAAATGTTTGCGGGCTATTATGATGATAATTACTTAAGACGGTTCCTCAAACATATGCGAATCGAAGAATTCTTTCCTCAAGGGGTGGACACTTTGCTCAGTAGTGAATTTACCATTAGCTTGCCCACTGATATCCAAGAAATCTTGACGATAGCCGTCACGTTGGGCAGCCATGACGGAGGTTTAGTAATTTTCGACGAAGCTCTCTCGGGGACCGACATTATTTACCAGCGGAGACTAATCCGATGGCTAAAAGACAACTACCAAAACACCACATTTATGTTTATTAGTAATGAGCGTGAGCTAATTTCGAGCTGTAAGTCTATTCTCCTTTTATCGGACGACGGTTCACAAAAATATTTCGGCTCCGTTGATAAAGTTCTGGAGAATTATGAAACGCTACTTAACACCAAATTGTAATGATGCAGGAACATTCTGTTCATGGAACCGCTAAAGCAAATTTTAATCGATACTGAAAGTCGTATCGAAGCAGGTATTGATGAAGCTCGAGGGGGGAGTGTAACCAAAATAAGTACCCAAATTGCTCTGCTTCTGATGGGACTCATCATCTTCATTTGGGTAATGACCGCTGAGATGGATCAGGTTATTACAGCTACGGGCAAAGTGATCGAGCCGAGAGACGTAGAAATGATTCAACACCTTGAGGGGGGAATCATCAGTGAAATTCTAATTCAGGAAGGCGAGCGCGTTCATCGCGGTCAGCCGCTGGCTCGGCTTCACAATATCGAAAGCGAAAGTGCACTGCTCTCGCTCACCGTAGAAAGCGAAGCACTTCGCGGCGATATCGCGAAGTTGACGGCCCTCATTGACGGCTCCGAACCCGACTTTTCCAGTATTGAGTCAGCAGAGATCGCTCAGCTCTACAGGAGCTTTTGGGAGGCAGAGGACTTAAAGAATTCATCGCAGGATAATTCCCTGACGCTACAGATTGAAAAAGACCAAGCGCTGCTTGTATCCATGCAAGACCGCCTTGCTAGCTCCGAGCTGCAAAGAAGTCTAATGACACAAAAGGTTGAGATTAGAGAGGAGCTTTATAAACGACAGGTTAGCTCCTTGATAGAACTCATCCAAGCTCAAATCGACGATATGAATATGGCGAGAGAAGTTGAGAACCTTCGCGAAGCGATTTTAGAGAAGCAGCTAACCATTAGCTCTACGCAACAACAGTTAACTCGCGAGCGGGCCGATCGACTGGCCCAATATATGACTGAACTCGTCGACGCTCAGAAAAAACTCGCCGTCAATCTTGCCTCCTTGCCTCCTATCCAGGACAAAGTGGACCGACTAACCATCTACAGTCCCGCCGACGGGATTGTGGATAACATCAAGTTCAATTTCTCGAGTGCTGTGCTCCCCCCAGGAGAATCCTTTGCGGAACTTGCGCCGCTCGACCAAACGATTTTGGCTGAAATTGAGGTGGCGCCAAACGATATCGGACATATTGAAATTGGCCAGGCAGTCCGTATTAAGGTAAGCACTTATGACTTTGCTCAATACGGCTGGCTAAATGGTCGCGTAACGAGTATCTCGCGGTACTCTACCGAAACTGAGCAAGAGACCTACTTCACTGCCCGAGTTTCCCTGGATACAGACTTTGTGGTCAAGGATGGTGCGGAATATAAAGTTCTGCCGGCAATGGAAGTCACGGCAGAAATAATTACTGGCCGCCGCTCGGTTGCCGATTACTTTATCAAGCCCATTAAGTACTTGGTTCAAGGAGTATTTGATGAAAGGTAAGCTTGAGAAGCGTCGGAATACAGCGCTAATTGTACTCGTCGTTAGTCTTTTTACACTACTAACTTTCACCGTCTTCACGTTCATCAATATTGGTCAGCATGTTGATGACCGCAGATACTTCGGTTTTATAGAGGGCGAATTCGCAGGCATTGAAAACCGACTCCTTTCAATCAGGTCAGATAACTGCTCAGCCTTCAACGAGCAATGTCAGGATGACTTAAGTGCTTACTTGGCTAACGAGTTCCGCGCCAGTATTGAGCAAATTCAAGCTTGGGCAGGCAACGAAGATAACTGGTTTACCAAACGTCATGAGGAGCAACTAGAACAAGTTGTGATTGCTCTCCAAGCGTTTCGCGCAAATCCAAATATCGATCGTTGGCGAGTCTTGATATCCAAGATAGCTGAAATGCGAGAAATTCATGCCGCGCTTGACCAACGGTTACTTAGTCGCGCCGAATCACTCGTTGACACCTTGGCATTAGGGCTAATATTACTTGCGCTCGCAGCAATCATAGCAACGCTTCTATCAATATTTTATCAGCGTAGAATTACTCAGGAAGCAAAGCTGGATGATCATGAACGCTGGAGTCAAATTCAGGAGCTCAACCAGTCACTAGGACAGGTTGAAAGTCTTCAGTCTTTGGTCGAGTCAGATGATCTTGATCCTGCGGTCCAAGCAATTATTATGCGATACATCGCCATGCATGGCTCGCTAACGGAATCTACACAAGGAATTGAGCTGTTTCGAAACATCAATAAATCAATTAATTATGAATTCCGAAGTCTTACCAATACTATTACCGGCGGTCTTCGCCTGCTTACGGGCGAAATCGAAGGGAAATCATTGGTGCTTGCCAACGAAATGATGCAATCAACGGTTGTGCTAGATGACCTCGCGAACAACTTCTTGGGTATTTTCGGCGATGCGACTTCAGACATTGAAAGTAATGTTCAAGATGTCATTGATCGCGTTCTCTCACTTGTTAGAGCGAAATCCGAACGAAACTATCAACAACTCGAATGTTTCGTCAGTCGATACGTCTCGGATACTCTCCAAGTATCGCCTATCAAGTTACTCTGGACTATCTACCTAGAGCTATCAAAGGTTATCGATGTATATCGTAATAAGCAGGTAGTCATTTTGATTGATTCTCAGCGTGAAGTGGGCTCTGTTCGCCAAATTCTCAGTGTTAAATTCTATTTCGTTGACTCCTTGAGTGGTGTTATTAAGGAGTTAGACGAACGTGAATGGGGGGAAGATAAAGAGGTTGGATATTGTTATGCAGACTTAATTTTCAGCGGAAATGTCCCCGCTACTTATATGATTGCCAAAGATCCCAATGGCGATGTTCGTTATACACTGTCGCTTACTATACGATCAGCCTCGTCGCAAACAGAAGCTATGCCGCTTGCCGACAACACCTACTTACTGTGTGGCTCCTCCAGCTTGCAAAACGATATCATTGATCAAACTATCCGCCAGGCCGGCGGCGAAGTTGTCTATCTCCCAACACCGGCATCGGCATTTCAAACCGTCCCTAAATACCCCGAGGCAGCAGGTGTCATAGTTACCGATACAATTGAAGGTATCGAGTTAAAGTCTTTTTTAAGGACGTTAAGCTCTCGGATGAAGAGTGCGAAGTTAAAGCCAAAATTAATTTTAAGCTTATCTTCGAAGAAATTCGAAGTTGAAACAACGGATTTTGTTGATCAGGTCGTCCTTCGTCCCACCAGTCCCGTGTCCTTCGTAAGTGCCTTAGTTTCCGTTCTTCCAGATAGTAATGAAGACGGCGATGCTGAAGCAGCCAAAATTATCTGCGTAGATGATGATATGACGCATGGCTTCATTCTCTCTGAAATTCTGGAAGCGGGAGGTTGGCCCGCTGAGCACCACGAAAATTCGCGTGAGGCGGTGGAATATATTATTAGCCATCCTACCAAGGTAGTTTTTATGGACTGCATCATGCCTGATCTAAACGGATTCGAAGCTACCCGTATGATTCGTGCCTATGAAGCAGAAAACAACATCAAGCAGCCCATTACAATTATTGGGGCTACCGGCTTAACAAGCGTCTCCGAAATGAATGACTGTATTGAAGCTGGGATGGATTACGTTATTAACAAACCCTATTCTCAAGATGAAATACTACGTGTTCTTAAGACCTACTCGGCAGCGCGTAAAGTGGTCTAAGTAGGTAGAACTCTTGAATCTAGAACGAGACAATTCGCCCATTTCAAGGGTTATGCTACTCGCCTACCTCACCATGTGGCCTCGAAACTAGAAGCTCACAATTCGTCCTTATCAGAGATCGAATAGCTGGGAATTTAAGCTCAAGACTTCTATGGTAGACTATCGAACGTTCGCTAATTTTGAGGCCACCAATGAATTTCCAGCAAGTAGTAGAAAGCCGCCGTAGCGTGCGAGGATTTTTACCAAAAACTATCCCCCACGACACGTTAACGCGCGTACTAAAGCTCGCCAATTTAGCGCCTAGTAACTGTAATATCCAACCTTGGCACGTATTCGTAGCCTCTGGCGAAAGCTTAGCTGCACTAAAAGCAGCCTACATCGAGGCTGCCACCAGCACTCCGCCCAAACCTGACTATCCAAGCCCACGACCGTTTCCTGAACCCTATCGCCAACGACAAATTGATTGCGCAATCGCGCTCTATAATGAGATGGGGATTGCAAGAGGAGACAAGCTCGCTCGTGATGCCGCAACACTAAGAAATTTTGAGTTCTTTGACGCGCCACACGTATTGTTCATAGGGATGAATGCGAAATTTGGTGCCAGCGTTGCGCTCGATGTGGGAATGTACGCCCAAACATTAATGCTAGCACTGACTGCAGAGGGGCTGGCTAGTTGCGCTCAGGGCGCATTGCGTCAGTACCCGCAGATTGTCAGGGATTTCTTCGAACTTGATGACGACATCAACATTCTGATGGGCCTATCTTTTGGCTATGAAGACACTTCCGTTGCTGCGAACCATACCCGTGTTGGTCGCGAGGACATTACCAGTTCGGTAATATTTAGAGAATAAGGATACCTTTTAGAGGATGCTCAAACTCAACAGGAACGGCTACGCTGACGGCGGCAGAAAGCGAAATCGCTCGCGCACACCCGATACAGCAATAGGCTTGCCGGCTAATTCAATAGGCCGGTATAGCCACAGACTTAGCGCATCCATCGCCGCCTGTTCAAAGACCCCTTCAGGTACCGCGCTCACTACCTTAATATCAACCGCACGGCCAACTTCATTGATAACAAACTCAAGCTCAACCTCGCCCTCTCTGCCAAGCCCTGTGACCGGATACTGAGGCAGAATACGAACGATTGGTGTTGGCTGCTCCCGCTCCAAAGCCGCTGGTTGTTGGGCGCTAAGTCCGCTAAAAATAGCCACGGACAGAATGAGTACGAATCTAATCACATAGGTTCCTAAACAGTTGGTGTAAATGTTTAAGCAGTTGTACCACAGCCATTCCCTTTCTGTCATGGTCATGTATCATAATTACTGATTCAGCAAAATAATAAAAAGGTGTGTTCATGCTACGTAAGTTGTTAATTGGGGTGTCTCTGTGCGCGTTTATAACGGGCTGTGCCACTACTCGCCCCAACAACCTAGACAATATGTGTAGTATTTTCGAGCAGCGCTCAGATTGGTACGAAGCTGCGCTTGACGCTCAAGAACGCTGGGGTACACCTATTCAAGTACCGATGTCCATTATCTATCAAGAGAGCTCGTTTCGTCACGATGCGCAACCAGCAATGCGTTACTTTTTATTCATCCCCTATGGCCGACCCAGTACCGCCTATGGTTACCCGCAAGCCAAGGACGAAACTTGGGATGAGTATATCCGCGAGACCGGTAACTGGGGAGCAGATAGAGACGACTTCGATGATGCCATAGATTTCATTGCTTGGTATGTTAACAAGACGCAACGAATTACGGGTGTATCGAAGTGGGATGCCTATAACCAGTATCTTGCCTATCACGAAGGTCGTGGGGGGTTTAGCCGTGGTTCACATCAGAGTAAGACATGGCTACTGAACACCGCTAGACGCGTTGATGATAGAGCGAAGACCTATAGCGCCCAATATCGTGCTTGCAAGGATGATCTCGATAGCTGGTTCTAAACCTCGATAGCTGGTTCTAAACTTAGGCGCAGTTTTCCACGAAGCCAACGAGGCCAACGAGGCCAACGAGGCCAACGAGGCCAACGAGGCCAACGAGGCCATTATCGATGACACCTCGCTAGCAATCTATAGATGGTTACTCCACAAAAATGGTGATTTTCTTAGAAACTACCATTGGCTCGTGAGGCACATGAAAATGATCTCCTAAGATGAGCTGAAGGGTGTGTTGACCAGGTTCTAAGGTCAATTCAACCTCAGTTTGACCACCCCCAAAGTGGCGCACATCGCCGCCCATTGGCTTCCCTGGCTCTGGTAACTCATCATGATCAATCAGCAAGTGATGATGCCCTGTATTAGCACGTTCAACACCCGCAGGAGCCACACCCATACCGCTGAGCCCGAATACCACCTTAACGGGCGAGGTGACCGTTGCATTATCCGCCGGTGTGACAATGTAGAGTTCAACGTCATCAGCAGAAGGGCTTGCAGCCAAGGTGAGACCAGAAGCAAACACCGAGAGCATCAATCCAAATTGTAAAAATAGTTTAGTCATCATTATTCCTCTCTTAAACAAGTATTCGTTAGGACCTTCGTTTTGGATCCGAGTTTGGTAACTCAAAGCTCATCGGTCAGATGTTTTAGTGGTAACTGAGTGCTGGAGATCGGAGTTTGCAGCACAAAGGAACTCTGAACACCCTTCACTCCTTCAATTTCCGTTAAATTATTTAGCAGGAAACGTTGATAGTAGTCTAAGTCCGGTACCACTACTTTCAAAAGGTAATCGGCGTCTTGCCCAGTGATCAGTGCGCATTCAACTACCTCATCAAACTGCTCCAACGCCGTTTCGAAGCGTTCGAAGTGATCGCGGGTATGGCGCTCGAGTACCACGTGCAAATAGGCCGTCAAACCAAGTCCTAACCGCTTACGATCTAAAAGCATTACGCATTTGGCGATATACCCAGCTTCCTCTAACTGCTTAACACGCCTTGCACAGGGCGTTGGTGAAAGGCCTACCCGTTCTGCTAACTCGATATTCGTTATCGAACCATCTGTTTGAAGAATAGAAAGTATCTTTTTATCTAACTTATCCATAGTTAAATAACCTAATAAAAGTAGAAATAGTGAGTTTATTCACCAAATAATAGCAAAATTATTAAAAATAGGCGATTCGTTCACCTCCATAACTAAGCTATAATCTGATTTTATTTCACACTATTAATGGACCATCTCCGATGTCAGGCTTCAATCATCAAAAATACCGCCCTATGCCAACCTTCAAGCTTGCCGATCGCAAGTGGCCGGATGCAGACCTAAGTCACGCGCCTATCTGGTGTAGCGTAGACCTGCGTGATGGTAATCAGGCGCTGATTGAACCAATGTCAGTGGAACAAAAATTGGAGATGTTTAGCAGTTTAGTTGAGCTGGGATTCAAACAGATTGAGATAGGTTTCCCTTCAGCGTCGCAAACGGAATTTGAGTTCTGCCGTCGTCTTATCGATGAAAATCGCATTCCTGCGGATGTCACCATCCAAGTACTCGTTCAGGCCCGCAAGCACCTGATTGACAAAACCTATGAAGCATTATCAGGTGTGACGAAAGCAATTATCCACGTCTACAACTCTACTTCCATCGTCCAACGTGAGAAGGTCTTCAAGTTAGATAAGGCAGGTATCATTGACATTGCAAAACAGGGGGCTCAGTGGGTTATGGAAGGCGCTGTGGCCTATCCGCAAACCCAATGGCAATTCCAATATAGCCCTGAGAGTTTTACCGGTACTGAAGTAGACTTCGCCGTCACCGTATGTAACCACGTGATTGACATTTGGCAGCCTACGCCACAGCGCCCCTGTATTATCAACCTTCCGGCAACCGTAGAAACCAATACCCCTAATGTGTTCGCCGATCAAATCGAGTATGCGTCTCGTCACTTAAAACATCGCCAGGCGGTGAAGCTAAGCGTCCACACTCACAATGACCGCGGTTGCGCCGTGGCCGCATCGGAAATGGCGTTACTCGCTGGTGCCGACCGTATAGAAGGTACAATCTTAGGTAACGGTGAACGCACCGGCAACATGGACATTATTACTTTGGCCATGAACCTATATAGCCAAGGCATTGATCCCGAACTTAATTTAGGTAGCATTGAACAGCACCTCGAAGTGTTCGAGCGCTGCACTCAACTACCCCGCCACCCCCGTCATCCATGGGTGGGAGATTTAGTCTACACCGCATTCTCTGGCAGCCATCAAGACGCCATTAAAAAGTGCTTAGCTATACAGAAAGACGATCAACCATGGGATATTGCCTACCTTCCCATTGATCCCGCAGATTTAGGTAGAGACTACGAAGCCGTTATTCGAGTAAATAGCCAGTCGGGCAAAGGCGGTATTGCCTACCTGCTTGAGCGAGAATTCGGCGTTAGACTGCCACGTTGGCTACAAATTAAATTCAGTCAGATCGTGCAGAAGGTCACTGATCAGTCAGGTCGTGAGGTCTCTGGCGAACTACTTTACGAGTTACTCTGGCAGCATTTTGGTTCGCTGGCCAATTATCAACTAACGAGTTACAACATTAAGAATGCCGATGAGCAAACAGCCATCGATGCGCTACTTAAGGTTAACGACGAACCGCTTACCATCCAAGCTACTGGTGGCGGTGCGCTCGAAGCCCTTTGTTTGGCGCTGAGCCATTCCTTAGATTGCCAGATCAACATTAAGCAATACCACGAGCATGCACTTCAATCCGCCGCCAGTGCGGAAGCGATTTGTTACGTGGAAGCAGAAATAGACGGCGTCAGCTCAATTGGTATTGGTCGAAGCCAAGATGTTATGGGTGCCGGCTTCCAAGCTATTATTTCAGCCGTTGCTCATCGGGCTGCGGCTATTGCTTAGGCTTGGACTCCAAGCAACCATCGCCATTTGATTTGCACGTGGTATACTGCGCGGGATTTTAATAGTCGCCCTAATTAACGAGGCACTGACGGAGCACAAATGAGCAGCACAATTGACAGTCAACTTCTACGCGAGGCGTTGGGCCAGTTCCCTACCGGCGTAACAATTGTGACGGCTCTTGACGCCGACCAACAGCCTATTGGCATGACTGTCTCAAGCTTTAATAGCGTTTCGTTAGAACCCGCACTTGTTCTTTGGAGTGTCGGTCGTGAAGCGCATGCCTTTGAAGCCTTTAATCAAGCTTCGCATACGGTCATTCATGTCCTCAATGCCAAGCAAAAAGAGCTATGCCTCACTTTTGCCACGCCGGGTGCCGATAAGTTCGCGGCCGCCGATACCGAAGTCAACCAACACGGCATTCCTATGCTGAAGGACTTTGTTGCGCGTTTTCAGTGTAAAGCCTACAACCGCTACGATGGCGGTGATCACGTTATCCTTGTGTCAGAAATTGAAGCGGTGGAAATCAACCCCGCCTCAACCTTAACCTTCCATCGTGGCGATTTCAGCCAGCTCGGCTGATGGGTTCCTTCCCTAGGGTATCTTTAGCTAAATAGTTCATTCCTCATTACAGCTTATTTACGCGTTAAGCGCGGTGCATAACTATTCGATTAGCTATCGCCGCTGCGACCACCATTCTTCAGTTCTTAAGCCTTCCATCCACGCTTGCACCTCAACCCCCTCTGTAAAAAATACTTTCAATTAAACTGCATCCAAACTAATCCCTAAGACGTCAAATAGAAAAGGAGCCTAAAAAAGGACAGGAATAATGAACGCATTAAAATGGATTCTCATGGTTTTATTCGTTGTCAGCGCATTGGTAGCTGTCAGCAATATCGGTAGTAGCCATATTCACATATCAGGCATATCAGGAGACTTCGGTGCTCTCGAGCCATTTGTTGCCGCGATTGCTGTGATCTTCGCCATTGCCATTTTGATAGGTGTGGGAATTCTACTCGCTGTGGTGCTAGGAAGCGTTGCGGTAGTGGTGATCTTTTCGGTGTTAATTGCATGCTCAATCGCATTACTTCCAGCGATACTCCCTGCGTTGTTTGTGATTGGAATTATCTGGCTGATTGTCAATGTGTTCAGCGAGAAAGCTTAAGCGAGTTTAACGAGGGTCCCCCAAACCTCGTTAAGCTCCACTTCTTATCTCCCCCCACGGAGATATCACTTGCGCCCCAGTTTGGGGCGCTTTTTTTTGCGCTATTAAAATAGCTTACTGAGTAATAGAGCAAGCTTGAGTTAGTGTTAAGCCGTTATTCCCATTACTAAAAAGCCGCATTAAAAAATGCGGCTTTTTGTGATTCTAATGAACTAGAACTTATTCTCCTATAGAAGCCTGAAGACTCATCATCCAACGCCCGTATAGGAACATGCCGAAAGCTGATAACAGGCCTACTGTTCCCATAATGTACCAAACTAAACCGATATCATTAGCCTGATAGAGCATCTCCTGAGCCGCCAGTGACTCCATGCCAGTGAAGTCTACTAGGCGATAAAATGCTTCACCAATTGGGATAGCCTCAACCTCACTAGCGCTTACTCCATTACTCAATAGGTAGTCTCTAGAAATATTATCCTTTGACGCCCAGCGATCGTACATCCAAGGCCCCAACCAACTTTCCAACGTCCAGCCTATAAATAGTGGAAATTGAGAAAATCCCAAATACATCGCCTTCTTACCACGAGGCGCCATATTACCCAGGTACTCGGAGAATTTCGGACTTGATAGCATTTCGCCGATACTAAAGGTAGTAATCGCTAACGCCACGAACCAAGCATAATTAAAGCCGCCAATTGCTAGCAGCGCACCCGAGCTCATGATAGTTCCAAGTGTAATTGCACTAATGGCTTTAAACTTCGAAGAAATCCAAGCGAACAGAAAGCAAACAGTCATAATCAACATCGCATTAATGTTAACTAAACCCTCTGGAAGAACGCGCGTACCATCGTTATCCAAGACCATGAGTTTTGTCGCGATAGGGCCCGGCGTTGAGCCATCAGACCAAATGGTACTGACGATCGTAGAGGTATCAACCCATTCCGCAATATGCACCGGCAAAACATCGAACAACGACATGAACATAAACCAGAAGCCGGAGAAAACGATGAGATACATCATTAGTGGAGGGTTCGCTAACTCTTTTAGCGACTCTCTCACCAAGCTAGTCTGCTCTACCGCTGCCGCTTTTCGGGCCAAACGCTCCTCCTTACCAACTTCCTTATAGGTAAGTAACAGCAGTAAGTTACAGGCGATGATCGCAGTACAGGCTATGAAGACGAACTGCCAATCAAGTTGACGTAATGCACCGGCGACAACTGGTGCCATAGCGCCACCAATATTTACCGTCTGATAAAAAATCCCCCAGGCCATCGAGGAGTTCTCTCGATTGGTAGACATCACTAGCGTGCCTTGAATACCGGGCTTGAATACGCCGGTACCTAACGCCAGCATTACCGCTCCCGCAAAGAAGCCCCAGTAGGTGGGAAACAACGCCATAATGACATAGGCCACCATTTTGAGAATGGTCGAGACAAAGATCGTTTCTTTATAGCCGTAACGGTCCGACAGCCCGCCAGTTAACACCGGAATCAATGACTGAATAATGGACCACACTACAAAGATTGAGCCGAGCGCCGTCATAGTGATGCCTAATCCACCCTCTGATTCGGCAGTTGTGGCATAAATAGGCGCCGTAGCACGCACGCCATAGTAGGCTAAGCGCTCTACCAGCTCCATTCCACCCACTACCCAAAATACGTAGCTCAGTGACGCTATCGATGCAAATAGTCCTAGCTGCTTAACATCACGTGCCGCATTGACGGCATCGTTCAATCGTGAATTGTCATTCGACATAATCTCTCCGCACTTAACAGTACTTATCGTTATCGTTATTGTTATCGTTAAAAAAATACCCCGTGATACTAACGCGGCACAGACTACCAAAAAAGCATAATTCTTAGTTCGAAGCTCTACCCGACGAAATTTACGGGACTAACGGCCGTCTCGACTGAATTAAATTCTCCGAATTATTTCACTAAGTAGCGACGGGAAAGCAGAATTCCTTACCTACTACAATTACGTGTGTGCGCGGCAAAAAAAAACGACTTGGAGTCTAGCGCTAGGCTTAAGCGCAGATTCACAAGTCGTTTTCTATATGCAATGCTAAGTTAGCAAGCACTTACAAACATTACACCCTAACTAAACGGTGATGATTTTCATATTATTGGTGCCACCAGGGCGATTAACACTGCCATAAGTCAGAATGAACTGCTCACCAGGCTGAACCCAGCCGCGCTGGTTAAGCGCATGCGTTACCATTTCGGCCCGAGTATCGGAAACCATTTCATCGGCGCTAATTAATATTGGCGTCACATTGCGCAACAGCGCTAAGCGGTTAGCTACACGTTTACGACGACAGAAAGCAACAATAGGCAGCGCACCGGTTACGCGAGACATTAATGAAGCGGTATGACCCGACTCCGTCATATTCGCAACCACTTTGATTGTGCCCATGTGGCGAGCGGTGTACATGGCTGCATTGGCAATAGCTTCATCTACCTGTCCGGAATCCTTGTGGAGCGCTTCGTCGCGAATAGCTTGCGGCTCGTACGCCTCAGTGCCCTCAATCACTGATGCCATGGCAGTAACTGTTTCAATGGGATAGCGACCTGCTGCCGTTTCTCCGGATAGCATCACGGCATCGGTACCATCCAGAACAGCGTTCGCCACGTCAAGGACCTCAGCACGAGTGGGTGCCGGCGCATCCATCATTGACTCCATCATCTGGGTAGCCGTAATAACAGGTACGCCTAATTTTCGAGAGCGCTCAATAATCTTCTTCTGTGCACCAGGCAGAGCTGCATCACCAATTTCAACCGCCAAGTCACCGCGAGCCACCATCACCACATCCGATGCTGAGATAACATCAGTCATTGCCTCAGGTGTTGCAACCACTTCCGCACGCTCTATTTTTGCGACAATCAATGCATTGCCGCCGGCTGCATTCATACGCTGGCGAGCATCTTCCAAATCAGCGCCAGTTCGTGGAAATGAGACCGCTAGATAATCCACATCTAGCGAAGCAGCCAATTCAATATCGGCGTAGTCCTTTTCGGTAAGTGCTGCGGCGGAAAGACCACCACCTTCTTTGTTGATACCTTTGTTATTAGATAGCTTACCCGCAACAACCACTTCACATTTAAGCTCAGTGGCCAGTTTTTCCTTTACAACGAGTACTACTCTACCATCATCTAACAGCAGACGATCACCAGGATCACAATCGGTAATCAACGCTTCATAGTCTACCGCTACGGCCTGACTATCTCCGGCGGTTTTATCCATGTCCGTGCGAAGGGAAAACTCTGCGCCTTCTTCCAAAACCACTGAGCCCTCAGCGAACCGAGCGATACGAATCTTTGGCCCTTGCAGGTCACCCAAAATTGCCACATGAACACCCAGTTCGGCGGATGCCTTACGAACCTTAGTGACTCGATCCTCGTGATCCGCGGGTTCCCCATGGGAGAAATTCAAACGCACGACGTTAGCACCAGCGGCGATGAGGCTTTTTAACGTTTCGTAGTCACTCGTTGCGGGGCCTAACGTAGCTACAATCTTGGTATTTCGCATTCAGACAACCTTAAAGGTAATAAAATTACAAGATAATCAATCAATGACGCCCTTTAATATCGGCGTTTCAGCGATTTTTTAATATATCTCAATTTGCATTAGCCCTTATTGTAATTTTTTTACAGGAAAAATAAAAGTACCAAAAGAATAAACAACTAAACTCCTATAATGAGCAAGTTAATGTCGCCCTCAGTGCACCTCAATGACAGCCGAGCGCTAATCTACGATTGGTTTAAATCTTGGGTGGACATCGTGCCAACACGAAAATTCTCAGCCCTTAATATCCACCCATTGGTCAATGAAGCGTTAAACAGCAATTCGCTAAGTAACTGCTTCGAAAGATTCATCAACGCTGGTGAAAGGCTATCAATAGGAATGTGGGAAAAAGCTCACCACTGCTTTGAATCAAGCTTACTACCCTTTGAGCACTTTGCTACCACACCTCTATCAACCCAAATCAAGGCTTGGATTGTTGCTAATTACGACGGTCCTGAGTCAGACCACTCAACCACTTCGCTATCTCAGCTATTAGCCATTATGACGGACCTCTCGCTGCACAATCCGCTTCACGAACAACATCACCTTTTACATAATTACCTACTGCCATTGAGCCAACATAGCCGCTTAGCATTACCGCTTTGCGCCGGCCCATACCGTCAGCTGAGCGAACTACTCTACCGGTGGTGTCTCATTGAAGATCAATGGCTTACCCAACATGCGCACTAACCAACTTAAGGGCAGCGCTGACCGTTTTGTGACGCTCGCCCCCTATAAAGAACATCGCCCCTACACAAACATCGCCCCAAATCACAACACCTAGCCAGTAACGTGACGCAGCTCACATTTAGTATCAAGAACTAAACAAATGATTGAATATGCAACTATAGACTCCTAAATTTGATCACATTCCACTAATTTAACCCAAGAAAACGGTAGATCAAAAAATCGTTAATGATAAGGAAAGAGAGTTTATGAGAAAGATTAATCGTAACCCCTTAGCTCGAATGCTTCAGCGAGTGCACGCAGCACATATTGAAGCTGAGCGCACAGGAAAGGATAGCTCCGAGATACTCGCGAAGGATAAGGAAGTTCAAAAGCAGGTCCACAAGCAGACTGTGGAGCGGAACGAGCGACGCAAGTTTTTACAGCAAGCAGGCTTAGCCGCGGGCGCCGTTGCCGCAAGCTCAGCAACCCCTGCCATGGCGAATGTGATCAATAACGGAAATCGCCCGAACAAAAAGCAGCCTAAGATTGTCATCATTGGCGCCGGCGCAGCAGGTGTTCGAACCGCTCACCGCCTTCGTCAATATAACATTGAGGCAGACCTCTATGAAGGCAGCGACCGTTTAGGTGGCCGCATGCATTCAAGCTCAACCGCCTTTGACGGCCGCGTTATTGAATGGGGTGGCGAGCTAGTGTCAACAGAGCACACTGCACTTCGTAACCTTTGTAACACCTTGAGTATTGGTCTTGAGGATGCCAACAAGCTTCCGGATGGAATGGAAGAAACCTACCTCATCAACGGTAAGCTCTATAATGAGCATGATCTTGACCGTGAATGGCAAGGTGGCCTTTACGAACTATTTAAGCGCGACCAACAGGCAGCGCCTTGGCAGCCAACTTGGGACGTCAATACGGCAGCGCACCAAAAGTTTGACTGGATGAGCACTGAGCAATACCTAAACGATGCGGGCCTAGGCAGCAATAACTGGGCTCACCAACTAATGATGACTAACGTCGTCTCTGAATATGGCCTAAAGGATGATTGCCCTGCACTCAACCTGATTTACACCCTAGGCTGGACTAACCGCGGTTCGGGAGGCCTTCCTTTAGCCGGTACCGATGAGCGTTTCCATATCGTTGGTGGTAACAACACGGTCATCCAAAAGATGGCGGATCAAATTGGTCATGATCGCATCCACACTGGCAAGAAGCTTGTTGCCGTGAATGGTAAAGCGCAGGGCCCATACTCGCTGACCTTCGAAGATGGCAGCGTTGTGGACTGTGACCGCCTCGTTATGGCACTGCCGGCTTGGAAGAACCGTGACGTTCAGTGGGACCCACGTATTCTTGCGGGCATGCATCCGAAGCGTGTTGAAGCACTGCAGAATATTGCTGGCGGCGACAACGGTAAGATCCATGTTGAATTCGACACGAAGATCTTCAATCAAACGCAAACCATCAACGGCCAGGAAGTTCACCAGTCAGCGATTTCTTACTCAGACCCTGACGAGTTTGTCACCACCTGGGAAGGTAACCCAGCAAGTGATAGCGAAAAGGGTATTCTGGTCAACTACACCGGCGGTGTTCGCGGTAAGAACTTAGGCGGGAGCGAAATCTTCGGCGCCGCGGGCAGCCAGGATGTGAATCGCCTTCTCAATGATTTCGAGCAGATCTGGCCTGGCGCGCAAAATGCCTTCACTGGCAACGCCATTGTCTCTAACTGGTATGATCATCCGTTAGTAAATGGTTCGTTTACCTCTCCTCGAATTGGTCACTACACCTCTTGGTGGGGCGCACTCTTCGAAGACGAAGGTAATCTAATGTTTGCAGGTGAAGGAACAGACCGTGAAACCTGGGGCTTCATGGAAGGTGGTATTGTCTCGGGTGAGCGCGTTGCGACTTACATAGCGCAGACTAATTAATACCGCTTTAACCCATAAAAAAAGGGAAGGCTATTAGCCTTCCCTTTTTTATAACCCACCCAGATGAAGCATGTATTACCGCACCCAGGCCAAGTTACTTAGCACTGTACCAATACGAAGTTGCTTAGTACCGCCCCCAGACCAAATTGCTTAGTACCGTACCAATACGAAGTTGCTTAGTACCGCACCCAGACCAAGTTCCTTAGTACCGTGCCACGTTGACGCTTTTACTATCCAGCCAAAACGAATAGATGGTGCTTTTTCTTACCTAATTTCACCATCAAGTATTTACCGTGCATTGCCGCGTTGGCGTTTAACACGGATGCAGGCTCAGCATTCGCGCTCGGTTCTACCGCCACGCCATTAACAATCACCGCAGCACGCCCCAGCGCATCTTTCACCTGCTTGCCTGAATTTGCCATTCCGGCATCCACCAGCAGCGCAATTAAGCTCTGATCGTCGAAGCTCGCAGCCGTTAACTCAGAAGAGGGCAAGCCGTCTTGGCTTAACTGCTCGAAGTCCGAGGCATCTAGGCTACTCAAATCACCACTAAAAAGGGCTTCAGTAATACGCAATGCGGCGTTAAGCGCTGCTTCACCATGAACTAACTGAGTCACTTCTCGCGCTAACACTGATTGAGCTTCTGGACGCCCCTGACGAGCTTGATCTTCCGCTTCAATCGCGTCAATTTCAGCAACACTTAGGAAAGTGAAGTACTTGAGGAACTTATATACGTCCGCATCGGCAGTGTTAAGCCAGAATTGGTAGAAAGCATATGGAGAGGTTTTCTTCGCATCCAGCCAAATGGTACCTGATTCGGTTTTACCGAATTTAGTACCATCAGACTTGGTCACTAACGGTAAGGTTAGACCGAATACTGATCCTCGGTGCATACGGCGAGCTAGATCAATCCCACCCGTAATATTCCCCCATTGATCCGAACCACCAATCTGCAGTGTGCAATCGTGGCGCTGATACAACTCAGCAAAATCGTAGGACTGAAGCAACATATAGGTAAACTCGGTAAATGATATACCTGCACCTTCGCGGTCAATGCGCTGCTTTACCGACTCTTTGTTGATCATATTATTGATGGAAAAGTGCTTGCCCACATCACGAAGGAAGTCGAGGACGTTAAGGTCTTTCGTCCAATCAAGGTTATTCACTACCAAGGCCGCTTTTTCTTCAGCGTCAAAGTCAATAAACTGCGACACCTGCGCTTTCAGCCTATCAACCCACTGGGATACCACCTCAGCGGTGTTAAGCTGGCGCTCTTGAGCCTTGAAGCTCGGATCGCCAATAAGCCCCGTGGCACCACCCACTAATGCAATGGGTTTGTGGCCCGCTTCCTGAAAACGCTTTAGTGTTAACAGTGGCACTAAGCTACCAATGTGAAGTGAATCCGCAGTTGGATCGAAGCCACAGTAGAGCGTACGCATTCCCGTGTTAAGATGTTCATGCAGAGCGTCATCGCCTGTCATCTGATTGAGTAGACCGCGAGCTGCTAAGTCGGCTAAGAGAGCATTGCTTGGATTTGACATGGGGATTGTGTTACCTAATCGTTCAATTTCAAGCTTGCAAACATACCGTATATGCATTTAATTACAAGCCATTACTAGGGTTACGCGCCAAGTTTTGATATAAACGGTTAGAAAAAGAAGTATCTGAGGCAAACATGACAACAAAGAAGCGCCGTCCGCAGGCTGTTCGCAATAAACAACGGTCCAAATCAAGCCGTACTGGTCCGTCATTATTTGCGCGCGCGAAGCACGCTTTCAACACCATTTACTGGCAGAGAATTCAAGCTGCCTACCGTCTTGACCCAAAACGATTCTGGGTTATCTTCAGCTGTTTGCTCGTTGTAGGATTACTGTTCAATTGGCCTGACTCAGCGCCCGATAGCAGTAACGACGGAAGCATGCGCACCATTGTTATCCAGCCAGGCTCTGGCACTGACTCGTCACCGGCTACTATCACTGAAACCACTGACAGCAGCACGGAGCGCGAAAATTCGCCTAGTGAGCTCAATGACGAAGCGGCCGAAAACAATCCTATCGGCACACCTCCTGTGGAAGCGGCACCCGATTCATGGCAGCGATTTAGCGTAGAAGACGGCGATAACCTATCAAAGCTTTTTTACCGGGCAAACCTCTCCGATAGAGACGTTTACCTATTCACTAATCAGGGTGGCGAGATCAATCAGTTTACCGATTTGAATGTTGGCCAAGAACTGTGGTTCGACATTCAAGACGGGCACGTCATGCAAGTGAAGCTAATCTATGATCAGCTGAATTACTTAATGGCCACGGTTAGCCCAACGGATACGGAAAGCTACGATGTTGAGCTGGTAACACTTCAGCCAGACATTCGTTATGAAAGCGCCTCGGCAACTATTAGCAACTCCTTGTTCCTCGCTGCAACGCGGGTGGGCATCTCCGACCGCTTGACCATGGAACTTGCCAATATATTCGGTTGGGATATCGATTTTGCCCTAGATATTCGTGAGAACGATCAATTTAAAGTAGTGTACGAGAAGCTATATCTGGATGGTGAATTTATTGGTGACGGCGATATCGTCGCCGCGAGCTTCGACAATCGAGGGCGCCACCTTCAAGCAGTGCGTTACACAGATACCAATGGCGATACCGCTTATCATGCGCCCGATGGCCGAAGTATGCGCAAGGCTTTCCTGCGCACACCAGTCGACTTCCGTAGAATTAGCTCACATTTCAACCTTAATCGCCGTCATCCCATTCTGCATACTATCCGCGCTCACAAGGGCGTTGACTACGCAGCGGATCGTGGCACGCCCATTCGCTCAGCCGGCGATGGCCGTGTTAGTTTCGCCGGCGTTAAAGGCGGCTGGGGTAATGTCATCATCATTCAGCATGGCGAAACCTACAAAACACTGTATGCCCACCAGAGCCGTTTTGCGCGAGGGATTCGCGAGGGCTCGCGCGTTAGACAGGGACAGGTAATTGGCTACGTTGGTTCATCCGGCTTAGCCAGTGGCCCTCACCTACACTATGAATTCTATGTCAACGGCGTAGTGCGTAATCCCGTCACCGTAGACCTGCCCGAAGCAGAACCAATTGGCGCCGACGAATTTGAACGTTTTAGACTGCAAACAGCTGGCTTGCTTGCCCTGCTTCAGGACGGCGCAGCGGTCGAACAACAAGTTGCGGTAGCGCCGTGAAACGTTTCATTGGGCTCATGTCAGGTACTAGCCTGGATGGGCTCGATGTTGTTTGTGCCACCTTTGAAACGCCGTCTAAATGGGCCATTGAATTCGCCCAGACCTATAGCTTTCCTGCACCGTTAGCAAAACAACTCTCTGCGCTGGCATCCGAACAGGACAATCATCTTGAATCGATGGCCACAGCGGCCATTCACTGGAGCGAATTTGCCGCCGAGTGCATTCAACAGCTGATCGCCGAGCAGCAACTTTCCGCCGCAGAGATCACCGCCATTGGCAGCCATGGCCAGACTATTCGCCATCGTCCAAATGCCAGCACGCCATTTAGCCTACAGATTGGCTGCCCAAGTACGCTGGCGCATCATACTGGTATCACGGTTGTCGCCGACTTTAGAAGTAAAGACATAGCCGCTGGAGGTCAGGGGGCGCCGCTAGTTCCAGCTTTCCATGGTGAGTTATTCCAAGGCAATAGTTGGCTAACGCTAAACCTTGGCGGTATTGCTAATATTGCTTTTCGAGATGAGCATCATCGCCTTGTTGGCTATGACACGGGTCCAGCCAACATTCTTATCAATCATCTCTGCCAGAAGTATTTCGATTCCGAGTTCGACCGCAATGGTGATATCGCGCAACGTGGCGAAGTTCACTCCGGGTCTTTGAGGGTACTGCTTGAAGATCCTTACTTTAAGCGCCCAGCGCCGAAGAGTACGGGCCCCGAGTATTTCAACCTCGATTGGTTGGGTCAACACGGCGTAGCGCTTAGCCCGGAGGATGCTGTCGCCACAGCTACTGAACTCACTGTTCAGAGCATCGCTTCAGCGCTCTCAGTATTACCTCAAATTCAAGACATCTGGGTATTTGGCGGCGGGGTAAAGAATGACAGCGTGATACAGGGGTTGAAACACGCTTTGACGAAGACGAATAGTTCGGCGGTGATCCGCAATACGGGACAAATTGGCATTGACCCCGACTTTATGGAAGCGCTGGTTTTTGCTTGGCTTGCGCAGCGTTGTTTGGCGTCGTTGCCAGGCAATTGCTCGAGTGTAACGGGGGCGCAAGACAACGTTATTCTAGGTGGAATCTATCCCGCGGGATAATCAGTAGCCTCAAATTGGTGACACATCAAGCATTCGTTTAGAATTTACGCACACGAAGACACACCAATAGAATCGGGAACGGTAGGAATGGCCATTACTGGCCACCCCCCGCACAGATCCGTACGTACGCTACTAACGTATACGGCTCCTACCTCAGGTCTTAACGTAAAAGCGTTGATTGGGATGTAAGTGCACTATTCTCGGTGAGGGAATCCAATAGCGAACCACGGGGTCAAACCTGTCCCAGTTAAGTCGGTGTCGCTGGCTTCTTCGTCTTAGCGATTTGAGCCAACTCTTCTTAACCTCTTCAACAAATAGACTAAGCGCCCTACTATTAAACGGTACGCCATAGTAGTTGATATGGCCCTGAACCACTGACTTCAACCATTTCCCTGTTTTATGAGGGTTTTCGTGAAGTCTCCTCCTCAGTTCCATTCTTATTCGCTTGATCGATCCGTAAACCCGTTTACGCATGGTCTTTCTCATTACCGTGTATTCACCATTTCGCATTCGTCCCATGTAGCGGGTAAAACCCAAGAAGTCGAACGTTTCAACCCGTTTTAGATAAGGATAAGAAGCCAGGCACCAACCGGGCACAATACATGGTTAGTCAACTGAAAAAACTTTACGCTATCGAAGCCAAAGCGAAAGGATTGAGCAGTGACGAACGCTACGGTGTGCGCCAACAGGAATCACCGCCAGTGATTCAGGGCATCAAGGCTTGGCTCGAGAAGACCACACCGAAGGTACTCCATAAGAGCAAGTTGGGTGAGGCCCTGGCCTATGCACTCAAGTACTGGGAGCTCGCGACGTGCTACATTGAAAACGGCGACTGGCCCATCAACAATAATGCGGCTGAGAATGCGATTCGTCCGTTTGTGATCGGCCGCCAGAACTGGTTATTCTCGAATTCAGTGCGTGGTGCACAATCTTCAGCGCTGCTCTACAGTCTGATCGAAACGACGGCGCACTCATCGACGATGCGTATGCAGAGTTGCAAGCGTTGTATCCTGATGCGGTCAGTGTAGATGTGAGTATGGCTGGATTGTTGTGAATTTTAATATTTAAGCCCTTACATCATGGTACCGAGACAATTTTTGTATTACAGACCTGATATTCTTTCATTTGAACTAAACATAAGTTAGCACTACCATCTCATGGCAGGACATATTTTTTAATAAAAGGACTTATTGGATTATGAATAAACTGCAATCTTTAGCTGTATCTTTAATTTCCTTCTGTGTAATTTCGTGTGCCCACGCTAGAATAGGCTCCGTGGATTTAACAACTGCATACGTTAATTGTGACGACTGCTCTCCTCTTCAAGTCACGAATAAAGCAAACGCAGAAGCGCCGTATTACGGATTCGTCATAGTAATTGATGCCGTAAATTTCGAGATGTATAAATATCGGCGACTCTTTGGTGGTTCTGTCGTGCCTGTAGAATGGACTCAAGAGCAGAACAACGCACTCGCGGCCTATAAAAATGCTTACGGCCCCTTCGTCGATTTTTTTTCTAACTTACCCGCTTTTTTTCTTGTGGACGGTTCATTTGTCGCTGACGAAAGCGCTGCATACACCTATACAACTCCCAACATCTACACCCTTGCGCCGACATCCGGCTACGGCTACGGTGTTTGTACAGGTATTGACGCAACTGCTGAACCGGGCACAGTAGACCACCGCGGAGACGTACGAAACCCAAATTCTTGGAATGCGTATAATTTCCTCACCAATTCGAGCATAAGAAGTAAAGTCGAGACGGACATGTCACTTAATATCTCTGGATACGGTGATGCCATTATATCCTCTGCGGTAGGTGCTATTTCCAACTTACAGGTAGTTGGTATTTTGGCAAACCCTGAGATGCTGGCATCGTATTCAACTAATTCTTATTATTTTCCCGATGGAAGTCGCGTTAATCTTCGGTGGAATATGGATTTGCAGCGAATGGCGTACGTCCCTGGAACTGCCTACAACTGCGGCGGCGATAATATCTCTGACCCAGGTACTAACGGTGAAGAGAATGTCGTCTACGACTTCGAAAACCTCATGGCACTTGATCAACATGTTTGGTTTGCACTTTACAATGGTTACCAACTGAACAATCCGCAACGTATCAGGCAACATGTTGATACCGAGTGGTTCTATCGAGTCGATTTCGAAAATCGAATCATCCTCGATTTTTGCAGAAGAGATAAATACCGGGGCGCACAGGACGAAACAGGTTGCACAGTATTAAACATTCATTTCTGAACACTTTAGAGACGGTCGTTTGCAACCAGGCTGAACGACAATGCCATTCAAATGCGCTTCACAAAGAAGCGCTTATACTATCCATTGTTCACTGACCCACTATCCGATCATAGAACTACACTGCCTTCACCAAGATTGATTTAATTTTGCGCCCCTATACAATCGACGCTAGAACACAGGTACCGCACAGGGTCTGAAATGTGGTGCCTAAGAGGTACCGCAAAATTGATCTTACGTCGATTATCACAACTAAAACCCATTAGAATCAACGGGTTAGCAGTTTAGGACGTAATCACTCAGGATGAATAGGGGCTAGCAACGCGAACACGTGCGCTTACACCATCATGCTATATGGAGAAGCTCGCGCCGCAACCGCAGGTCGCCGTTGCCAGTGGGTTGTTCACCACAAATCGAGAACCCTGAAGACCCTCTTCGTAATCCACAATAGAGCCTACCAAGTAGGGGTAAGACATAGCGTCCAAGACAACCGTTACGCCGCCCACCTCAATTGGCGTATCATCCTCTTCTACCGCCTCATCGAAAGAGAAACCATATTGGAAACCGGAGCAGCCGCCGCCCGTTACAAAAACCCGCAGTTTCAGATCAGGATTACCTTCTTCTTCAACAAGCTCGCGCACTTTCGCAACGGTATTATCCGTAACGATTAGTGGTGTAGGTTCGAAGGTTTCAGCAACAGACATACATCGTCTCTCAACAAGTTTTGTGGACGGCGATTATGGACATAACCTAGTATTTTAGTCAACTAAGTTTATTCCGCTATCGAGTCGTCTTTTTGTGCTTCATCGCTCGCTTTAGCGGCCGGGGCCGGCAGCTGACCTTGATGCTCCTCATGAATCAGCGAACCATTAATCTGGGCGCCGCCAAGCATTTCTAGCATCCGATAACGTACATCCCCTTCGATGCGCGCGTCTGGTGCTAATTCTACCCGAACTGAGGCGTAAACATCGCCACGAACCTGACCATTAATCATCACTTCAGGAGCCGTGATATCACCCACGACTTCAGCACCTTTGACGATCATCACCGATGCGGTGTCCGCATTAGTGGCGCGCAAGCTGCCTTTTACCTTCCCTTCAACTTGCACTGCTCCGGCAAACTCGATATCACCCTTAATCTCAGTCCCCTGAGCAATTAGCGTAACGTGCGAGGCACTCTTTTGTTTTCTCATTCTCATTATATTTATTCCTCGATGACTACAGGCCATTCAACGGAGAGCAATTTAGGCTCCTCGCCACGGACCATCAAGCTTAATTCTACTTCTTTCGCTACCATACCATCCGGTAGCTGAATTTCCGTGACATAGCGTTGGAAATATCGAAAACTCAGATTAATCCTACCAATTTCGGCTCGTTCATACACCCCCTCCTCGTTGGTACTCACAAGATGAGCTACCAGTTCGCCACGAACAACTTGATGCTGGGTAGCCACTTGGTGCACCATCGCCGATAGCGTCCACGAGCCATCTAAGGCGGGCCGAAGCTCAGCGTTACCGAAGTTCACCCCGGAATTACTGCTGGAATCCATGAGACTGCGATAATAATTGACCAACTGCGATAGCTCTGAAACCTCAGCCTGAAGCTTAACCATTTCCTCACGTGATTGCTGATTGGCTGACTCGGCCACTGACCTAGCTAAACTAGCCGCCGCAGCGCGCTCCTGGGCTACCTGCAATTTAGCCTGCTGTTGCTCTAAGGTTGTTGTCAAGGTCGCCACGTGTTGTTGCGACTGAGTCAGCGCGGCATCTGAGGTCTGGTAGCCGGTAAAGAAAGCCAACATCAGACACGCTGAAATAATGACTAAATACACTATATACCGCCCCACCTCAGCCTTGAGCGAGCGAGCAGTCACTAAGGGCTTGAAAGGCTTTCTATTTCGTTTGATCACTGTCAGTGTCCTACGGCATCAGAGCTGCAGCTTCCAGCCCCTCATTTTCAGGAAGGCCAAAACGAATATTCATACACTGAATTGCCTGTCCCGCAGCGCCTTTGCAAAGATTATCAATGACCGACATGACAACCAAGGTGTTTCCTTCGGGCGCCCTGTTTACCGCAAGTCGACAGGTATTGGTGCCTTTAACTGAACGAGTCTCAGGGTGGCTTCCCGCGGGAAGAACATCAACGAAAGGCTCATCCGCGTAAGCCTCACTGTACACCTTCTGAACATCAATTTGACGAGTTAGACGCACGTAAATAGTCGCGTGAATACCGCGCGCCATGGGCAGTAAATGAGGCACGAAGGTCAGGTCAACATACTCGCCAGCCATATCCGACAAGCCCTGCTTAATTTCGGGAAGATGGCGGTGTCCGGTGCTTCCGTAGGCTTTGAATGAGTCATGAACTTCCGTGAAGAGGTTCGCTACCTTTGCACTGCGCCCTGCACCGGTGACACCGGACGCCGCATTGACAATAATATTGTCCAGTTCAATAGCACCCTGCTCTAGAAGTGGCTTCAGCCCCAACTGCACGGACGTTGGATAGCACCCCGGACAGGCAATAATATCTGCCGTACGAATATCTTTACGATTGAATTCAGGGAGGCCATAGACTGCCTCTTTTATAAGTGCTGGCGCACCATGCGGTTGCTGGTACCACTGTTCCCAAACCGCCTGATCGCGAATACGAAAGTCCGCTGAGAGATCAATGACCACTACATCGTGTTTGGCGATGTCCGTCATCATGGACTGTGCAACCCCATGTGGTGTAGCGAAGAAAACAACATCCAGTAAGCTAATTTTTTCCGCGGTGGGAGCTTCAAAAACCAGATCGCAGTGCTGGCGGAGATTGGGATAAAGCTCCGCTACGGGCTTACCTTGCTCTGCTCTGGAGGTGATCAGTACAACTTGAACCCCATTGTGGTTTGATAGAATTCTTAATAATTCAGCTCCGGTGTATCCCGTAGCACCTACAATTCCAACTTTAAGCACAGCAACCTCGAAATATTTCGCTTCTTATTTGTAAGCTACCCTTTATAATCAGGGGAGATTAATTTTAATGAGTCCTATCATAACGTGAGCACCGCTAATATTTTAAGCTTTTTCACACGAATGAGCGCTCGATTACGAGATGTTCAATCGTGGCCTCAGCTTTTAATATTTGGCCTCATCAGCGGTATAGCCTCTGCCGCTATTATCATTGCCTTTCGAAGTTTAGTCGACTATTCACTGTTAATTAGCAACAACACGGACACGCACTTCGCCGAATACAGCCGCGAAATCGCCGCGTTGATCCCATTAATTGGTGCCATATTGATTGGGCTGGTGTTCCATTTTGTGCCGAAAGATGCCCAAAAGGTCAGCGTTGGCTATGTATTAGAAACCCTCGCGCATCGTGGCGGCGTGTTTAGCTGGCGCAACACCTTCGTACAATTATTCGGTGGTGCCGCTGCCATCGCAAGTGGTCAAGCAGTAGGCCGAGAAGGTCCTGCGGTTCATCTCGGGGCCGCCACCAGCGCCGGGATTGGCCGCTGGCTTATGCTATCGTCACCCCAACTTCGCTTACTTGCTGGGTGTGGTGTGGCGGCAGCCATTGGTGCGTCATTTAATACGCCAATCGCGGGGGTCATTTTCGCTATGGAAGTGATTCTCATGGAATATACGGCCGCGGGTCTATTCCCCATCATTGTCGCGGCTACTTCAGCCACCGCACTATCTCGGCTTGTGTACGGTGACGATCCGGCATTTCTGGTTCCCGTCCTAACCAGCGTAGAAATGGACGATACCCTTTGGTTACTCCTCGGGGCCATTTTGGCGGGGATTATCTCAGCCGCTTTCGTCGCAATTCATCGGCGAGCACGCGAATATCACCATTACACACCTATCGCTCGCTTCACCTTCATCGGACTCATCACCGCTGCGGTGGTCTACTTTTACCCTCAGGTGACGGGTGTAGGTTATGACGTGGTGCAAGCCAACCTTGATGGCTTCTTACCTATTGCCCTGCTGGTTGGTTTATTACTTGGAAAGTTACTGCTAACGCCGTTGGTTACTGGCTTAGGGATGCCCGGCGGACTTATAGCGTCCACCCTGTTTATTGGTGCCTGCCTCGGCGGCATTCTTGAGCAGTTGAGTGGTGGCGGCGCCGATATTGCGGTTTCAAGCTATGTAATTATTTTTATGGGCACGGTGATGAGCGCGGTTCTCAATGCCCCCTTATCCGCCTTGACCGCCGTACTCGAACTGACCTACGCACCCGATGTACTCATGCCAACCATGGCCTCCATTGTGGTAGCCAATATTGTTTGCCGCGAAGTACTTAAACAACCCGGTGTATTCGAGCGCCCCGCCAAAGAACAGACACCTTGGCGAAGGTGGGCACTGGCTACGCCGGCAAGCCGGGTGATGTCACGTAAATGCAGCTCAATTCGGCTGGAGGATTTTCGCGACGAGAACCATTCCGCAACCCTGCTACAACAATTTAGCGAAGATAAACCAAAGTGGATTGTCATGACGCTCGCCGGTGAACCTATTCATGTGATGCGCCGTAATCTATTTGAACCACTGCTGGAAAAACATGATGGTCAATCGGACATCAGTTCAGCCTTACCAAAACAGAATATTGTGAACACTAACATTACCGCCTCCGCTTGGGATATCCTCAAGGGAATGAAAAAGCATGATGCCGACATCGCACTCGTTCGCCGCTTGCACGGTAAGCTGCGTGGCGAAGTGCTTGGTATCATCACTAAATCTGGCATCGAATCTAAATTTAAGGAATAGTCGTGACGGCTTATTTAAGTTACAAAGCGTTGCACCTCATCGCCATGGTTTGTTGGTTTGCAGTGCTGTTTTACCTACCACGTTTGTTCGTTTATCACGCCGCGGCGGAAGACGAAGTGGGCAGAGAGCGGTTTAAGATTATGGAGCGCAAACTCTATCGCGGCATCGGTACGCCATCAATGATTGCCACACTGGTGTTCGGCATTGCTATGTTGATGGTGAACCCCGCCTGGCTTCAACAGGGATGGGTTCATGCTAAGCTGCTGTTAGTATCATTACTCGTTATTTATCACTTCAGCTGCGGCTACTTCATTAAGCAGTTTGCCGCCGATAAAAACCAGCGTAATCACGTGTTCTTTCGTTTCTTTAATGAAGCACCCGTATTGGCGCTAATCGCCATTATATTTCTAGCTGTCATAAAGCCCTTTTAGCGCTGAAGGCAATGCCCATCGCACTAAATCTGGCACTTATAAACTCGGCTAGCAAAGCAGGTTTTTACAGGCGATAATGCTAACTATTAACTCACGTTTCTTACTCGTTTTAGGATTTTTATGTCTCGTTCTGACAGTCTATTTAGCTCGGCCCAACGCCACATTCCCGGTGGTGTAAACTCCCCCGTTCGCGCCTTTAAAGCCGTTGGCGGCACGCCCGTTTTCTTTGAGAAAGCTGCTGGCGCTTATGCGTATGATGCCGATGGCAAACGTTATATTGATTATGTTCAGTCTTGGGGCCCTATGGTACTAGGTCACGCTCACCCGGCGGTGATCTCGGCGGTCATTGAAAAGGCCCAAGATGGCCTGTCCTTTGGCGCTCCAACGGAAATTGAGACCACCCTAGCCGATAAAGTCTGTGAGATTTTCCCTGGCATGGATATGGTTCGTATGGTCAGCTCTGGCACTGAGGCCACCATGAGCGCCATCCGTCTTGCCCGTGGTTATACTGGCCGAGATAAAATTGTTAAATTCGAAGGCTGCTACCACGGCCACTCAGACTCGCTGCTAGTTAAAGCGGGCTCTGGAGCTCTTACGCTAGGCGTTCCTAACTCGCCGGGCGTGCCCGCCGACCTCGCTAAATACACCCTCACCCTGGAGTACAACAATATTGACGCAGTGCGCACCTTGTTTGCTGAACAGGGGAACAGTATTGCGGCAATTATCGTTGAACCCGTAGCCGGTAATATGAACTGCATTCCACCAATTCCTGGCTTCCTAGAATGCCTTCGTGAAGTGTGTGACGAAACCGGAGCAGTATTGATCATTGACGAGGTGATGACGGGATTCAGGGTGTCGCTAACCGGCGCTCAGGGACACTACGGCGTTCAAGCTGACCTCACGTGTTTAGGTAAAGTCATTGGTGGTGGTATGCCAGTTGGCGCATTCGGCGGTAAGCGCGAAATCATGGAGCACATTGCTCCGCTTGGCCCGGTCTATCAAGCGGGAACGCTCTCGGGCAACCCCGTTGCCATGGCGGCAGGACTAAAAACACTTGAGCTGATTGCTGCCGAAGGCTTCTACGATGAACTGAATCGTAAAACGCAGCGTCTCGTCGCTGGTGTACAAGCCGCTGCCGACAAACACGGCATCCCGTTCACAACCAACTCAGCTGGCTCAATGTTTGGTTTCTTCTTCAACGAAGCCGATAAGGTCACTAATTACCAGCAAGTCATGAGCGGCGACAACGATCGCTTCAACCGTTTCTTCCACGCCATGCTAGAGGAAGGTGTCTACTTAGCACCTGCCTGTTTCGAGGCTGGTTTCATGTCACAGGCTCACACTAACGAAGATATTGACGCCACCATCGCGGCCGCAGACAGAGCAATGGAGCGAATCTAAAATGGTACAGTTCACCCGCGGTCCTTTTCCAGCAACTCGACCTCGTCGATTAAGAGCGAATGCCTTCAGTCGTCAGCTAATGCGAGAGAACACGCTAACGCCACACGACTTGATCTTTCCTGTGTTTGTACTGGAAGGCACCAATCAACGCGAAGCCATTGCCTCAATGCCAGGCATTGAGCGTTTAAGTATTGATTTACTGGTGAAGAAGGCAAAACACCTTCACTCCCTTGGCGTTCCTGCACTGGCGTTATTTCCCGTGACACCTAGCAAGGTGAAAAGCCTTCACGGTGATGAAGCGTTCAACAAAGACGGACTAGCACAGCGCGCAATTAAAAGCCTCAAGGATGCCGTTCCTGAACTGGGCATTATGACCGATGTTGCACTTGACCCTTTCACCACCCATGGCCAAGACGGCATCATTGATGACAGCGGTTATGTACTCAATGATGTCACCGTTGACGTGTTGGTAAAGCAGGCTATTTCACATGCTGAAGCCGGTGCTGATGTGGTCGCGCCGTCGGACATGATGGATGGTCGCATAGGCGCTATTCGTGGTGCTTTAGAAACTCACGGTTTTTGTAATACCGCCATCATGGCCTATAGCGCCAAATATGCCTCGGCCTATTACGGGCCATTCCGAGACGCCGTGGGTTCCGCGGCAAATTTGAAGGGTGGAAGCAAAGCCAACTATCAAATGGATCCCGCTAACCTCAATGAAGCACTGCATGAATGTGCTTTGGACCTTCAAGAAGGCGCGGACATGATTATGGTTAAGCCGGGAATGCCCTATCTTGATGTAGTGCGTCGCGTTAAGGACGAACTAGCGGCACCAACGTTTGCCTATCAGGTTTCCGGTGAGTATGCGATGCACCAAGCCGCCGCCGCAAATGGTTGGCTAAATGGCGAGGCTGTTATGATGGAGAGTTTGATGGCATTCAAACGCGCCGGCGCCGATGGAATTCTCAGCTACTACGCCGAAGCTGCCGCTGAACTGCTCAACCGCTAAACTAGGGCTTAGCGTGTGCTCGCGGATGAATCGCCCAGGACGGCGCTTGAACCGCGAGCGTTCTGGCCTTTATTCCTCAACCAGTTGAATCACACTGGCCGCGGCTAGCTTCGCCACCAATGCATACTGCTCTTCCTCGGCTAAACCCGGAAGGTCCGAGGCTACAAATTGCTCGCTGCGAAGCACCTCGTCTAGGGCGGCACTCGCAGATAGCTCAAAATGCATATGACCACCGGGCGATACCAATGTTAGCCGATCCCCGTCTTCAAAATACTGCGCCAGATAGTTGTCACGAAGCTTGTAGTGTTGCGATGGTTTCACCTTATCTGGCGCAAAGACGGCATCCAGCAGTCCACCTCGAATATCCGGTTTTTGTCGCTGAATAAAATCGCCCGCAAAGTAATCCAATGCGTGCTCCAAATTGGCTTCTTTAGCGATAATATCAATCAAGGTTTTAAAGTGAGCTTTCGCTTCCGTATCATCAAAGCCCTCGGTAGCGAAATGAGGCGGTAACGCCTGGCGAAATTCTGGATGCTTCACCGCCACCTCGGAAACGGCCTCAATCACTAAATCGGCCCAATTCTTAGTAATCAGTCCAAGCGTGATGTGCAGTGACGGCTCGTCGCCATTGTTCGAAGCATCGTGCATTACACCCTTGGGGATATAGATGGTTTCCCCCGCATCCATGGTGAATTCTTCCGTTAACTCACCGGGTTTATGTACGTTTGAATTAAATCGTTCGCCACGATAGGCCAATTTCACTGGATGATCATAGAGCTTCCATGCCTTCGAGCCCGAAACCTGCATAACGAAGACATCGTGGGCGTCAAAGTGAGGTCGAAAACCCTGATAGCCTGGTGGCGTTAGATAGATATTGGTTTGCACATGGCAATTAAAGACCGCCTCAAACTGACGACAGAGATCCGCCAACTTGGTATCGGCTTCATGAAGCTGAGAGAGGATTAAGGTTGCCCCAGCACGGTATTCACGAATCACCGCACGTAGATCAATTGTGCCATTGTCGTAACAGAACTCAGCACGTTTCATTCGCCGATCTGCTCTAGCCATATCAATCGAAGATGCTGGCATTTGTGCATTGGCCAGTAATTCATCCAGCGTGGCAATATCTAAGACCGCATTCAGCGCGCTGAGACTTGCCTCAGAGGCAATAAATCGCTGGTGTTCAGCTTGATACTTTCCAGAGAGAAAGCCTTCAAGGTCTTTCGCGTTAGGGAAAAGGCTGTTGAAGACTGAACTGGTGTTAGCGACCATGAATTAAACCTGTAGTGTGAGTTATTTGGAGCGGTGATAAAAAAGGGGATCAGCGCTAGACACCGTTACGGTCTCAATCGCTATCCCCTCTTATTAAATATCGGGCCTACTAGAAGGTTGAGCAGCGGCCGTCGCCTGCATCGTCATTGGGATCGCTGTCAGTACAACCTTGCTCAATCTCTCCGCCTGAACAGCTTCGGCCATTACCAACGGAATCCGCACTGCTTCCCGTGTCTGAATCGCTACAGCCTGATTGGCAGTTACGGCCATTGCCCGCGTCATCGGAGTTGTTGCCAGTGTCCGAGTCAGTACAACCTGATTGGCAGCTACGGCCATTACCCGCGTCATCGGAGTTACTGCCAGTGTCTGAATCTGTGCAGCCTGATTGCGACTGGCAGTTACGGCCATTGCCCGCGTCATCGGAGTTGCTGCCAGTATCTGAATCAGTGCAACCTGATTGGCAGTTACGGCCATTGCCCGCGTCATCGGAGTTGCTACCAGTGTCCGAGTCAGTACAACCTGATTGCGACTGGCAGTTACGGCCATTACCCGCGTCATCGGAGTTGCTACCAGTGTCCGAGTCAGTACAACCTGATTGCGACTGGCAGTTACGGCCGTTACCCGCGTCATCGGAATGCTTGCCCGTATCAGAATCCGTACAGCCAGACGTCGTTTCACAGTGGCGACCATTATTGGCGTCATCGGAATTCTTGCCCGTATCAGAATCAGTACAACCGGTTTGATTTCCTCGACCACGATTTGATCTATCTGCGCTTGAACCGGTGTCCGAATCGGTGATGCCCGTGACACCTTCCCCCACGCCGTCGCTAGGATCGCTATCAGTAGCCGCTTTAGCCTTTGGAGTGACGGAGATTGCAGTGGTTGCTACGGCTCCGGTAACAAGACCTAGGAAAGATCTACGCGTTAGATTTCGTTTCATTGTTCACTCCGCAAGCTATTTTCGACACCGCGATCCTAATGACCTTATATGGTGATTATATTGGCCACAATACTACCGCTATCACAACAGGTGACCGAGCCTAAATTAGTATTTCAGTGTACCCACTAGCAGAAAAAATCTCAACACGAGCCAATGCTTTGACTATCCTTGATAGCGGTAATTAATGCCACCTTCGAGGCTTATACGGATGACGAACAGCTCGATTTCTGTTAACTTCAATCGCGGTTTAGACATCGTTTGAGCGCGATAAAAACTGATTAACGTGCGCCCAAACCCACACACTCATTCTAAGGAGCTCTAACCAATGAAAGTTAGTACCCTTTTCCTGGCCATCGCCGCAGCAGCTTCTATTACTGCCTGTGACAATGCCTCTCAAACTGCCGGTTCTACTGGCGATTCTCAGGCAAAAGCCGACTTCGCTCGTCTTGATGCATTCCCTAGCCAGTACGTTGCACCCGAATCAGCGCCTGTATTGATTACCAATGCAACGGTACTCGACGGCCTAGGCGGTCTTTCCGAGGACACCAGCGTGCTACTTAGTAACGGTAAGATCGTTGCCATTGGCACTGACCTTACCGCGGATGAGGGCACTCAGATCATCAACGCTGAAGGTCGCTGGGTAACCCCTGGAATCATTGACGTACACAGTCATCTTGGTAACTACCCTGCGCCATCGGTTGACTCATCTCAAGACGGTAACGAAATGACGTCACCCAACACCGCGGGTGTTTGGACTGAGCATTCGGTTCACCCACAGGATCCTGGTTTCACGCGGGCTATCGCAGGTGGTGTTACAGCACTGCAGATCCTTCCTGGCTCTGCCAACCTTTTTGGTGGCCGAAGCGTGGTCTTGAAGCCAATCATTGGTCGTAATGTTATGGAAATGAAATTTCCTGACGCGCCTTACGGCTTGAAGATGGCCTGTGGTGAGAACCCTAAACGTGTCTACGGCAACCGCGGTGGCCCCATGACCCGTATGGGCAACGTCGAAGGATACCGTAACGCCTGGTTAGCCGCGCAGGATTACAAAGCAACTTGGGACGACTACGCTGCCAACGGTGGCGATGAACCTTCTCGAGACCTCCAGCTAGAGACGCTCGCTGGGGTATTAGCCGGTGATATTCGCATTCACAACCACTGCTACACCGCCGAAGAAATGTCGATCATGATCGACCTTTCCAAAGAATTTGATTACCAGATCACCGCCTTCCACCATGGTGTTGAGGCCTACAAAATTGCTGACCTCCTTGCTGAAAACAACATCGCCGGTGCGCTTTGGGCTGATTGGTGGGGATTCAAAATGGAAGCCTATGACGCATCGCTTTCAAACATTGCATTAATGGACAAAGCCGGTGCAGATGCCATTGTTCACTCGGATGATGACATGGGCATTCAGCGCCTTAATCATGAGGCCGCTAAGGCGATGGCAGCCGGTAACCGCCATGGCATGGATATCTCTATCGAGCACGCCTGGCGCTGGTTGAGTTACAACCCGGCTAAATCACTCGGCCTTGAGCAGGTAACTGGCTCGCTGGAAGCGGGTAAAAACGCGGACGTGGTAATTTGGAGTGGTAACCCATTCTCCGTTTACACACTTGCCGACCAGGTCTTTATTGACGGCGCAATGCGCTACGACCGTTTTGACGAAGCGAATCAGCAGACCGCTGATTTCGAAGTCGCACAACCTGCCTTGGAGGATGCCCAATGATCCGTTCAACTCTGGCACTAGCCCTAATTGCTAGCAACGTAGCAATGGCCGATAACATTGCCATTATCAACGCGAAGGCCGTTACACAATCCGCGCAAGGCACACTAGAAAACGCAACCATTCTGATCCGCGGTGACGAAATTGTCGCCATCGGTAATGGCGTGAATATCCCGGCGGGAACCGCCGTAATTGATGCCGCTGGCCAATACGTAACACCAGGGCTAGTGGGTACCGCCGTGAACTGGGGTTCAGTGGAAGTCAGTGCTGAATCTAGCACGGTAGACGCCTACTCAGATGAATCTGGTGCGGCTACCTCTATGCAGTATGCCATCAACCCAGACTCTACTCGTCTCCCGCTAGCTTATCGCTTTGGTTTTACTAGAGCGGTTGTTGCGCCAGGCGGAGGAAGCAAGGTCTTCTTAGGCCAAGCTGCTGCTATCAAGACTTATGGCGATGACATCGTCACCGCTGCTGACATTGCCCAGTTCGTGGATGTTGAAGAATTTGGTAAAGACGTTTCTGGCGGTACGCGAGCGGCGCTCTGGGTCAATCTTGAGCGTGTCATGGCTGACGCTAAGCACTATGCCAACAACCCACGTGATCGCTACAGTAATGCGGGTAGCTATGTACTCTCGTTGGACAGCTTAGAAGCACTTCAGGCGGTAATTAGTGGCGATGTACCGCTGGTCTTCGATGCAAATCGCATGAGCGATCTGCGTCTTGTGATGGACTTTGCGGAGCGCCATAACCTTAAAGCCGTTATTCGTGGTGGTGCCGAAGCTTGGCGCGTTGCTGACGAACTGGCTGCGGCTGACATCGCCGTCTTAGTCGATCCATATCTTAATCTTCCCTATGGCTTCGACCAGCGCGCAGCTCGCCTAGATAACGCGGCATTGCTCAATGCGGCCGGGGTGACTATCGCTTTTTACAATGGCGAGCCATACACTGGTCAAACGTTGACCCAGGCCGCCGGATTGGCGGTGGCACATGGCTTACCTTGGGAGAGCGCCGTGGATGCGCTAACGGTTAACCCAGTCGATATTTTCGGGGGAGCTTACTCTGCGACCATGGAAATCGGTCAGACCGCTGATGTGGTCATTTGGAGTGGTGATCCGCTTGAATTAACCAGCGCTCCAACCACCGTGATTATTGATGGCGAGCAGGTTGATCTGACCACGCGTGAAGAAGCGCTAGCTAAACGATACTTTGATATCAATCAAGCCGAGCCATTCTCATACAACTAGTGGCTCAAAGCGGATTGCTTAAGGCTTTTTGAAGCCTGAGCAAAGCTGGTGTCTAACAAGGCGTTGACTACCTAAAAGTTCTTCAAGAGCTTTGGTATCACCGCCTTTTTTAATGGCCGAGCAAAGTGCCTAATAGACCGTGTCATCTTCCTCATTTAACACGTCTCGGACGGCGACAATGAAAAGCGCTAGAGGTGAAGCCGTTCGGCTCAGCAGTAACTGTTGATTCGCCGAAGAGAGCTCCTCGGGAAAATTGACATAGACCACCGAATAGTCGCTACGCCGTAGCTGAAGGCTTTGATAATATTGGTAGACCTCAAGCGTCACCAGAAACTGTTCTTCAGACATCAACTCGATAGGAAGAATAGAGAACAAACGTAACACTCGTGCTTCATTGAGTGCACAGCGCTCACCTAACTCCGTCTGACCATAAAGTGATTCACAGCGCGCCACCTGAAAGCCAAGCCACGCTATCTTTTGAGTTTCATCAAGGCCCGTTCGGAACTCAGTGAAGGATTCACGACCCTCTAAGTTAGGAAGCTCCGCGGAAAAATCTACTCGCTGGCTGAAATCGTAATCCATTTGTGCCGTTTGATTAGCTGCCATATCCACTTTATTTGCGCAACCCATTGCGAATACTACAAAAATGATAAGTACAGCTTTCATACACCCACCTAAAATGATTATTGATCATTTAAATTTTAGTTAACCACGTCACATTTTGTATTTTTTTTGCCTAGGTTTTATCCGTAAACCCCAAGTAGCAGAAAAAATCCCCTAGGATAGAATGCCATTTTCAACTATCAGTGAGCAGCAGTGACGAATGAAGAAATTATTGGCCCTAAGCCTTGGCATATTTGTTTCCGTGGGCGTAATTTACAGTGCAAATAGTTTTATAGCCGAACTGGTCGCTGAGCAAATGACCTCATTGGTAAACCAACATAATGTCACTGCGCATGCTAACGGAGATCCTCATCGGCTTCAGGCACAACGTACCGATCAATTTTTCGGCGCGCACTATCGCTTCAGCCTGTATCACGAAGACGGCAAGGCCAGCTTAATTCAGTGTTTTACTGGTGAGGCCTCCATTCGTCACACCCCCCTTGACTGGGTTCAATTAACCGCCGCCAGCGCTCGTATCGAAATCAATTTTGAAGACACTAACAACTGTCCCGCTTTCGCCGAAGACACTATTGAGCAGCAGCTCCTCGATCTATTTGGGAACCAACTAATTGTAGGTAAATTATCCTTAGGCTTTCGCCAAACACTCTCGGGGGAGCTATCAACGCCTGGGGTCAATTTTGTTGAGGATAATATCGCGCTCACTTTCGCACCCATCCACTATCTATTTGCCATTGAGCAACAGGGCTTCGAGCAACACCAACTGAACTGGTCTGGCTTCGAGTTTCTGGATCATAGAACCCGCGCAAGTGCCTATGCGAAGGGCATTCACTATCAAAGTAGTTTAAGTTTCAACGGCCGGTTGCTTACGGAAGCACACAGCCAACTCACCTCTGGAGATATTTGGTACAGCGACGGCCAACGTCGCAGCGGCCTCAGCACCTTTAACAGTGACTTCTCTGGCGTAGTGAGCAACGGTTTCATGCACGGAACTGGGTTGGTTCACGCTGACGGCTTGATGCTCAACAACCTGCCGCTGGGTAATTTCACAGAGGCCCTTAAGCTTGCTGACTTTCCCTATCAGTCATTCCAGACCCTAGCACTTTACGATGGTCAATTAGCTCCAACTGACTGGCAAAGCCAAATGCTTGAGACCTTAGCTGGCACCCAGCTTTATATCGAAACCCTCTCACTAGAACAAGGTTCCGCAAAGCTAAACGCTATGGGAGAAATAAAGCTCGTCACAACGCCAGAGAACCCGCTGGAATTGCACCTAGATGTGGCAATTAATGAAGCATTCATTAAACATTTAGCGGACATCCAGACTATTACCAGCCAGTCTTTCATCACGCCAAGCTCCGCCGCCTTTGAAACTGAGAGTGCGCGAGCCCGGAGGCAACTTGAACAGCTTTTCGAGCAGTATGCCGAAGCTGGCTTTTTGAACCGAGATGGTTCTCAAGGATATGAAAGCCCGCTTTCGTTACAAGCAGGCAGTTTGCTACTCAATGGAATTCCGCTAGCGCCAGCGGGTAATTAGAACCGCTAGCGCTAGCTGAAGCGCTTAGTTAAGACCAAGCACGTTGGACATGGAATAGAGGCCATTAGGCTGGCCTTGCAACCAGCGTGCTGCTTTTATCGCCCCCTTAGCAAAGGTATTTCGACTCGACGCTTTATGGGTTATCTCTAAACGGTCGCCATCGCCAAGAAACATTACCGTATGATCGCCTACTACGTCGCCGCCGCGAACCGTAGCAAATCCAATTGTCTCGCTATCGCGTTCACCAGTGAAGCCCTCACGGCCATAAATTGCCACATCATTGAGGTCACGACCAATGGTCTCGGCAATCACTTCTCCCATTGCCAATGCGGTGCCAGACGGTGCATCCTTCTTAAATCGGTGGTGCGCCTCTAGGATCTCAATGTCGTAGTCATCCGCCATGGCCTGCGCGGCCATAGCGAGTAGCTTATGAGCCACGTTCACACCAACGCTCATATTAGCCGAAAAGACAATGGGAATACGTTGCGCAAAGTGGTTGATTTGTTCGCGCTGCTGCTGGTTGAAACCAGTGGTTCCCAGCACTACCGCCGCGTTCATTTCAGCACAGACCCTTAGGTTTTCAAGACTGAGTTCAGGCTGACTAAAATCAATAAGCACATCAAACTGCTGGTGCGCCAATTCGTCCGAGCTTACGACCGTGACATCCAATTTACCCACGCCCGCTAACTCACCCGCATCCACCCCCAACAGCGAGCTGCCTGCTCGTGCCGTGGCTGCGCTTAGGTTCATATCGGCGCTCTCGGTCACAGCGCTAATCAAGGCGCGGCCCATGCGACCGCCTGCGCCTACTATGGCAATTGTTGTCATGATACGTGCTCTTTATCTATTTGCTAGCAGTCTACACCCAAACCAAGCTTAGGTAAAAATGGATCCCCTATAGCTCCTATACCAAGGCGGAATAGTAACTTAGCTAGGATTCATAGGGGCTTAATTCCTCACACCCAAATTACAGCCAAAAAAAAGGATGCTAAATAGCATCCTCTTTTCTAGTTGGCTTATTCGCCGGCGAAGAAACTCTTCACATCGTCAAACCAGCTCTTTTTACGCGGTGAGTTTTTATCACCTTCCAAGCTATCCCGGAACGCCTCCAAGATCTCAACCTGCTCCTTGTTGAGCTTAACCGGTGTTTCCACCTGCATCCGACACATCAAGTCACCAGCCGATCCGCCACGAAGGTCTACCACACCTTTACCACGGAGACGGAACATTTTACCTGACTGAGTTTCCGATGGAATCTTAAGCTTAACCTTACCATCTAAAGTAGGTACTTCAATCTCGCCACCTAGGGCGGCATCAACAATACTTACTGGAACGTTACAGTAGAGGTTCTTGCCATCGCGCTCAAAGATCTTATGCTCGCGAACATGGACCATAACATAGAGATCACCCGTTGGGCCGCCATTTGGAGAGGCTTCACCTTCTCCCGATAGACGAACGCGCGCACCCGTATCAACGCCGGCCGGAATGGTAACAGAAAGCGATTTCTCAACTTCTTTCTGGCCCGTTCCTCGGCATGAGTAACATGGATCTTTAATGACGGAGCCACGGCCATGACAGCTTGGACAAGCTTGCTGAACCGCAAACATACCCTGCTGCATACGAACCTGACCATGCCCATTACAGGTACCGCAGGTCTCCGGCTTAGAGCCATCCTTTGAACCTGAACCATCACAGGTATCACAGTCTACATCCGTTGGAATCTTAATGGTCTTCTTAACACCATGAACCGCTTCTTCAAGCGTTAGCTCAAGGTTATACTGAAGATCGCGCCCTGGCTGTGGACCACGCTGACGACGACCGCCACCGAAAATATCACCAAAGACGTCGCCGAAGATATCGCCGAATCCAGCGCCACCGCCACCGAAGCCGCCACCACCTTGACCGCCCTGTTCAAACGCGGCATGACCGTATTGATCATAGGCGCCACGCTTCTGTGAGTCGGAAAGGATTTCATAGGCCTCTGAAGCTTCTTTAAACTTCTCTTCAGCTTTTGGGTCATCGGGATTACGATCCGGGTGATACTTCGCAGCAACCTTACGATAAGCTCGCTTTAGGTCTTTCTCGGTTGCGTCGCGCCCTACACCAAGCACTTCATAATAATCTGTTTTTGACATCAAATTTTGCCTTTATCCAATAACGCAAAAGGCGCAAACAAGAAAGTTTAACTTCTTGATGCGCCCTGCTTTAGCTCACGCCTAGGCGCTTACTTCTTTTCGTCTTTCACTTCTTCAAACTCTGCGTCAACAACGTCGTCGCCTTGAGCTTGTGTGGCGTCGCTTGCCTGGCCTTGCTCGGCTTCAGCTTGCTCTGCGTACATCTTCTGTGCCAGACCTGAAGTGGCTTCAGTCAACTTCTGAGTTGCTGCTTCCATCGCTTCCTTGTTGTCGCCTTTGGCGGCTTCTTCTGCTTCAGTGATCGCCGCTTCAATAGCTGCTTTCTCTTCATCAGTAGCCTTATCACCGGCTTCTTCAAGTGTCTTCTTCGATGCGTGTGTTAGACCTTCAAGCGCATTACGTGCTTGAACAACTTCTTCGAAGGCCTTATCCGCTTCAGCGTTAGCTTCCGCATCTTTGACCATTTGTTCAATCTCTTCATCGCTCAAACCAGACGAAGCTTTAATCACAATGGACTGCTCTTTGCCGGTTGCTTTGTCTTTCGCGCTAACGTTAAGAATACCGTTTGCATCGATGTCGAAAGTTACTTCAATCTGTGGCATGCCACGCGGTGCTGGCGGGATGTCAGCCAAATCGAAACGTCCCAGTGACTTGTTCTGTACAGCTTGCTTACGCTCACCCTGAACAACGTGGATCGTTACCGCTGTTTGGTTGTCATCGGCCGTTGAGAAAACCTGCGACTTCTTAGTAGGAATCGTAGTGTTCTTCTCAATCAACGGTGTTGCAACACCGCCCATTGTTTCAATACCTAGCGATAGTGGAGTCACGTCCAAAAGCAGGACGTCGGTAACATCACCAGAAAGTACCGCACCTTGAATTGCAGCACCCATTGCTACTGCTTCGTCAGGGTTAACATCTTTACGTGGCTCTTTGCCGAAGAAAGCAGTTACCTTCTCCTGAACAAGTGGCATACGAGTCTGACCACCAACCAAGATAACGTCATCGATCTCAGAAACGCTTAGATCTGCATCATCAAGTGCTTGGCGAACCGGCGCTAGTGACTGCTCGATAAGCTTCTCTACCAGTGACTCAAGCTTTGAACGAGTCAACTTAACAACCAAGTGCTTAGGACCCGTTGCGTCAGCAGTGATGTACGGCTCGTTGACTTCAGTTTGTGAGCTAGAAGACAACTCAATTTTCGCTTTCTCAGCAGCAACCTTCAAACGCTGCATTGCTAGCGGGTCACCTTTCAGATCAATACCAGACTGGTTCTTGAACTCGTCAGCCAAGTAGTTGATTAACACTAGATCGAAATCCTCACCACCTAGGTGCGTGTCACCGTTAGTAGAGAGTACAACAAACTGAATGTCGCCATCGGCTTCATCAATTTCAATGATCGAGATATCGAAAGTACCACCACCAAGGTCGTATACCGCAACTTTGCGCTCGCCCTTTGCTTTGTCTAGGCCGTAAGCCATTGCTGCCGCAGTAGGTTCGTTGATGATACGCTTCACTTCAAGACCAGCAATCTTACCGGCATCTTTGGTAGCTTGACGCTGTGAGTCATTGAAGTAAGCCGGAACGGTTACCACAGCTTCGGTTACGCTTTCACCAAGGTAGTCTTCAGCTGACTTCTTCATCTTCTTCAGCACTTCAGCAGAAATCTGCGGCGGAGCTTGCTTTTCGCCTTTCACTTCAACCCATGCGTCACCGTTGTCGGCCGCTACGATACCAAATGGTACTAGGTTAAGATCCTTCTGAACTTCGTTATCCGTAAACTTACGGCCGATCAGACGCTTAATGGCGTAAACCGTGTTGTGTGGATTAGTTACTGCCTGGCGCTTTGCCGCTGCACCAACTAAGGTCTCGCCGTCTTCAGCGTAACCAATAATAGATGGCGTAGTACGGTCGCCTTCAGCGTTTTCAATTACCTTAACCTTGTCGCCTTCCATTACCGCAACACAAGAGTTAGTAGTACCTAAGTCAATTCCAATGATTTTGCCCATAGTGGCCTCCAATCAAATTTCGGTTGGTGTATTGCTACACCGTTTATCAATCTATGTAACTTAAATGGGGTTTAGAAAAACTTTTTCAACCCTCATGTGAATCTTTTTTTTAACCCGCTGCCTTTGAAACAACCACCATTGCAGGGCGAACGATACGTCCATGCAAGGTGTAGCCTTTCTGCATCACATCCATAACGGTGTTCGGCTCTAGATCCGGGTTAGGCACCATGGTCATTGCCTGGTGTAGGTTCGGGTCAAACGGTTCGCCCACTGGGTTAACCGCTTCAACCTTGTGCTTGGCCAAGTTATCAATGAAAGACTTCAAGGTTAATTCAACCCCTTCAGCCAGTGGCTTAACCGCTTCGTCATCGGCATCGATGGCGCTCAGCGCGCGCTCTAAGTTATCGGCAACCTGAAGAAGGTCTTTAACCAGCTTTTCCTGGCCGTACTTATGAGCGTTCTGAACATCAATCTCCGAACGACGGCGAATATTGGCCGCTTCTGCCTGAACACGAAGCATCTGGTCTTTCAACTGACCAACCTCTTCACTCAGCGTTTCAATCTGCGCTTCCAACATTTGCTCAGTGGAAAGCTCAATGTTTTCCTCCGCAGCAACTTCCTCGTTGACTGCTTCTTGCTGTGCTTGATTCTCTAAATCTTTATCGCTCACGATTTACTCCGTTGCAATTTCCTATCGATGTTAGCTATATGGATGCTACAAATTATTTTTCAAGCCCCGCTTGCCAAAAAATCACCAACAGGATACTGTATATAAAAACACTGTATGGAAACACAGTTATGTTAAGTGAACTATCTATCTCGCAATTCGCCTTGGTCGAATCACTCAATCTAGAATTTAGCCCAGGGCTCACTGTCATTACAGGCGAAACCGGCGCCGGTAAATCCATTATGTTGGACGCCCTCAGCCTAGCACTTGGCGCCCGATCTGACGCTGGCTATGTGCGCCATGGCGCCAAGCGCGCTGACATCTCGGCCTGCTTTGACATTCGTGAAAACCAAGCCGCTATTGATTGGCTAAACGCCCATGAGCTCATGGATGAAGATCACTGTATTCTTCGCCGTGTGGTCTCCGCAGACGGTCGCAGCAAAGCATTTTTAAATGGTCGCCCTGTTGCCGCCTCACAGCTCAAGCAGCTCGCCCCCCTTTTGGCAGAAATCCATAGCCAACACGGCCATCAGGCACTCCTCAATACTAACCATCAATTAAACTTGGTGGATGAGATTGGGCAACTGAGTACCCAAAGAGCCAGTGTTGCTCGTTACGCGGCTGAATGGCGCAAGTATAAGAAGGAGCTAAAACTTCTAACCGCCAACCCAGAGGAAGGCATCGCTCGCAAGCAATTACTCCAGTACCAAGTGTCTGAGTTGGATGCCTTGGCGTTAGCGGAGGGTGAAATTGAAACGCTGGAAGCACAGCAGCAACTGCTATCGCACGCACAGGCATTGATCACTGCCGGTGAGGAGGCGAGTTCCTTAATTGACCGCGATAAGGGCATTCGGACCCAGCTACAAAACGCGCTCAACGCCCTGACTTCCATGCCCGTTATCTCCAATGCCGCTGAATCGGCTATCGAGCTACTCAATACCGCATTGATTCATACTGATGAAGCCACTTCCGAGCTCCGTCAACACCTCAGTGACGTGGAACACAACCCCGAGGCACTTCAGTCCGTGACTCAGCGCCTAGAATCAATTTATGCCGTTGCACGAAAGCACAAAGTGATGCCCGAGGCGTTACTGTCGCTGCACCTTGAACTGAGTGATGAGCTATTGGCACTCTCGGGAATAGATACCCAAGTTGAGACGCTGCAGCGCGCAATGGCGGAACTGGAAGATCAGTACTATCACGCCGCAGACAAGCTAGCTAAGGCACGCGTCAAAGCGGGACAAACGCTATGCAGCGCTGTTAATAAACTTTTCGGCGAACTAGCTATGGATGGCGCGCAACTCAAGGTTGAATGGCAACCAACCAACTTAAGCGATCTCTCACCAACCGGCACTGAAAGCGTTAACTTCATGGTACAAACCAACGTGGGGCAACCCTTTGGACCGCTTAATAAAGTGGCCTCGGGTGGTGAACTCAGCCGTATCGCTCTGGCAATATCAGTGGTTACGGCAAGTGTGGCAACCGTGCCAACACTCCTGTTCGATGAGGTCGATGTTGGTGTGGGGGGAACAACTGCCTCGAAGATTGGTCAGCTCATGCGTAAATTAGGGGTTAATCTTCAAGTACTGAGTGTGACCCACCAACCGCAGGTTGCCGCGCAGTCGCATAATCATTGGCACGTTTCCAAAGCCACCAAGAAAGGCAACACACATTCAACACTTCGTTATTTATCACCGGAAGAGCGCACCGAAGAGTTAGCAAGAATGCTAGGCGGTAGTGAAGTGAAGGAACAGACAAGAGCGAACGCTCGTGCATTGCTCGAAGAGGTCGAAGACCTTAGTGAGCTAATGCATTAAATTCTTTCCAGCGCTAGTGAGCCAAAGAGTTGTTAGCTCTTTGGCTTGACGTAAAGTACCAAGGAGTGATCACTAATTTCGTATCCGTGTGCGGCGGCAATTTCTTCCTGTAGTCGCTCAATTTCCTCTGAGTGAAATTCAATGACCTTCCCAGTATCCACACATACCATATGATCATGGTGATCACCGTCATCCAATTCGAAGACTGATTGGCCACCGTCAAAGTTTAGCTTCTGAACCATGCCAGCCTGTTCAAACTGAGTTAATACCCTGTAAACCGTTGCAATACCAACGTCATCACCCGCATCACGGAGTTGCTGATAAACATCTTCTGCACTTAAATGACGGTTCGGGGAACTTTCGAGTACTTGAAGTATTCTAACGCGGGGATGGGTAACTTTAAGACCCGCTTTTTTTAACTCGATATTTTCGCTAGGCATTTATGGACCTTTTGCTCTTCTATGTTGGCTTTAGCTTAGGTATTATCACAACTCACTTGAAGTACTGGATAACCGAATAATGAAAAAGTATACCTTTATTGTACTAGCTCTCGCTACCATATTAGCCGTGAGCGGCTGCTCGCGCTTTCGGGTGTACAAAATTGACATCCAGCAAGGCAATGTCATTTCGGCGGAAAAAGTTGAACAACTTGAGATAGGCATGGACAAATCGCAGGTTCGCTTCGTTTTAGGCACGCCACTGGTGGCGGATACCTTCAACGCGAATCGCTGGGATTATTTCTGGAGCCTTAAGGATGCGGATGAGGTAACTCGAACCAAGCGCCTTAGCCTCAAGTTCGACAATGACCTGCTAGTAGAAATTGACAGTCAGCTAGACGCACAAATTAGTTCTGACGAATAACGCTTTAAGGCACTCCGCCATGCGCTATCAATGCGAATGGCGGACTACTCAGCCGCCTTCTTCTCTGCACGCTTACGCCGCGCCTCTTTAGGGTCAGCTATGAGTGGACGATAGATTTCAACTCTATCCCCCGCTTTAAGTTCATAGGCATCAGGGCCTTGTTTCGCACTAAAGGCTTTACTGAAAATTCCCATTTTATCCGTTTGCAGATTGATCTGCGGGTATTCCTTGGTAATCCCGGACAGCTCAACCGCTGCTAATGCTGTGGTGCCCACAGGTACCGACAAACTCTTTATGGTTTGTTTATCCGGCAATGCATACGCCACCTCAACGGTGATTGTATCGCTCATGACTTTCCTAACCTTTCATTTGCCCGCTTCACGAGGGCGTCCAACATTTCATTTGCAGTGTACTCAAATAGCTTAGAGGCAGCAGCCTGCAAAATACCGCTATTCATTTCAAACTCAAGATTCAAGTTTACCTTACTCGCCGTCTCATTCAGCGGCAAAAATGTCCACTCACCCGAGAATTGCTTGAACGGCCCATCTACCAACGTCATCACCATTTTAGTTGGTTTAATAAGTTGGTTACGCGTGGTAAAACTTTGCTTCACTCCCGCCCTACTTAAATGGAGCCGAGCCTCCAAATGATCCTCACTGCGCGACAGCACATCCACGCCTACGCAGCCCGACATATACTGAGGGTAGTCTTCCACTTGGTTGACGAGCTCGAAGAGGTCGTCAGCGGCGTAAGGCAATAGCGCCGAGCGTTCAATTTTGGGCATGGTCATCTCATAGGTTCCTAAGGCTAGCAAAGCATACCAATGCCTCCAAGCAATTGCGACCATCACGAAGGCATATCCTTATAGCCCAACGATTAAGTCCGTCCTGCGTCTACGGCTATCCACTGCGAAAAATTCTGGCTATTTTCAACGCTGCGTTTAAAATGCGAGCCATGGCAAAAAAGAAACCCAAAGCACAATCAGGAACCATTGCACAGAATCGCCGTGCGAAGTTCGACTATCACATTTCCGACAAGCTAGAAGCGGGTATCTCGCTCCAAGGTTGGGAAGTAAAAAGTGCGCGTGAAGGAAAGGTCCAACTGACCGATACCTACGTAGACTTCCACAATGGGGAAGCCGTGCTGCTTAACGCTCACTTTAACCCGCTAAACACGGTGTCCACGCATTTTGTTGTTGAGCCGAATCGGGTCCGCAAATTACTGATGCATCGCAAAGAGATTGAGCGTTTTCGTGACGCCGCTCAGCAAAAAGGCTACACCATTGTTTGCACGGCAATGTACTGGAAGGCTCACCTTATTAAGGTAGAAATTGGTCTGGCGAAAGGTAAGCAACTACACGATAAGCGTGAAACTCAGAAGGATCGCGATTGGGATCGTCAGAAGCAACGCTTGGTGCGCGAAACCAACTAAGCGCACGATGATCTAGTTTTTCACCGCCTGCTCCATTAGAGTAGTAACAAAATAATAATTAGAGGTTGTTGTATGGCTGCTCGGGGTCAATTTTCATCACGTTTAGGCTTTCTTATGGCCGCAGCGGGTTCAGCTGTCGGACTTGGCAATATCTGGGGATTTCCTACTCAAACGGCCAGTAATGGCGGCGCCGCATTCGTTCTTGTTTATCTTGCGCTAGCTTTTTTACTCGCCTACCCGGCACTCATGGCAGAGCTAACCATCGGACGCGCAAAACGCGCCAACGTGGTTGATGCGCTGGGCAGCGTCAGTACCGGCAAGACGGCCCACTATGTGGGCGCTACCGTAGGCTTAGCCGGCGTATTAACCGCCAGCTTAATCCTCAGCTTCTATGCCATCCTCGCCGGGTGGATGATGTCTCATATGATCGAGCCCATCGCAACCCTAGCGGGCGCAACCGAGACCGGAACGTGGCTCACCACCCAGGGCCCCGGTAGAGATATTATTTTCACCATACTTTTCTCCATCCTAACTATGTTGATCATTGTAGGTGGTGTGCGCGACGGCATTGAGAAATGGTCAACGCGCCTTATGCCAAGCTTAATCACTATTCTGATTGCTTTGATTATCTACGTGCTCATGCAACCTGGCGCAATGGATGGCTTGAAGTTGTACCTCGTTCCTGATTTCTCGGGCATTACTAACCCCGACCTACTGTTGAGCGCAATGGGACAAGCCTTCTTCTCCTTGAGCCTTGGCGTGGGGACAATGCTGATCTACGGCTCCTACGTTAGTGAAAAAGAAAACTTGCCAAGACTTGGCGCCTCATTAACGCTAATTGATACGGGAATTGCCTTTACTGCCGGCTTGTTAATCATCCCCGCAATGTTTGTGGCGCAGGAGTACGGCACCACCATTTATAGTGAGGCCGGTGAGTTAGCGGCAGGACCAGGACTTATCTTCGCCGTGCTTCCTTCGGTATTTGATGGTATGGGTGCCACGGGTAGCTTCGTTGCTATCGCCTTTTTCCTACTGATGAGCATTGCGGCATTAACTTCGTCAATCTCAATGCTAGAAGTACCCGTTAGCTTCGTAAGTGAACACTTTAATATCGAACGTAAAATTGCCACCTTCGCAACGGGAACCGCGATCTTAGCGTTCAGCATTCTTATTGCACTAAACTTCGATACCATGTTCGGCTTTGTCGCCGACCTCGCTACCGTTTACCTTGAGCCGCTAATTGGCCTAGCCTTCTGCATCTTCGCAGGCTGGTTGTGGAATCGCAATGAAGCGATGAAAGCCATTGCAGCAGGCCACCCAGACGGTGAGTCTGCTTGGTTCGTCAAGGTGTGGCCATGGTACGTTAAAGTGGTCTGCCCGGCGCTGATCATCACTATGTTGTTCCCAACCGTTCAGAAACTATTTTCCTAAGACACTTCTATTAAATAGAACGCTAAAGTAGCTAAGCGCACATAGGCTTAGCTACTGTTTTAGGCGTAGCTACTGTGCTATCTCACTTGCTTAACAGACCACTTTGCTAGACGATGCGAAGCAGAAAAACAGCACCCCCGCTCCAATTCCAACATTTCTAATCACTCAGCTAAAAAAATGTGACTTGCATCACACTTTTTAACGCGATATATTTTTATTAATTCGAAAAAAATATGCGATTAATAAGAACAATAACGCCAACTCATAATGTATTGAGAAGTAGTCAGTGATTAGACAACTTCAACAAGACAAGAAGAGTTCTGTTTGCGCTAAGGAATAGCTACTCATGGTAACGTTTGCTCCTTCACCTGATGAAGGCTTGTGTCATAACGAGCTCAATCATCTTGATAATCTGGACGACTTCCTCTTTCGCTTACAGCGTAAGGCGATTGATTCCGAGGAGATGATCCAGGGACTCACCTTATTTGGTGAAGAAATCGGCGCATCTAAGGTTGATTTAATCACCTACTCTACACATCGCAACAGCATCAAAGAGCATTGGCACACCCACGCATCGGGCATCCGCGATTGGCTTTATCGCTGGCCCTACGGCGCGTTCCGCTTTCAGCCCATCACTGACGCCCTAAAGTACGCCAGCCTAAACGTCTCAACGCTCACACAGTCTTTGGAACTTCGGGGTTTAGAGGCGCCTTCAGGGCTAGAAAAAGCCTATTTGTCTTGCCTTAATATTTCGGACTATTGTTCCATGTCCTTCAATATTGGTAACGACCTGCGCGCTATTTTAATTTTCTCCCGCAGCGCCATAGAAGCTAAATTCGATGCTCACGTTGTAAGATCACTAGAGCGCTTAGCGGTCAAAGTTAAACAGAGTTTTACCGCCTATTGGCTAGAAGACGGCGCGGACACCAAGTCATCCGTTCACGGCGAGGCCATTCAGGGGAAAACTCAGCCCTGTGTAGTATTAAACTCAGACCAATCATTACTGTATAGCTCACGGAGCTTTGCGGAATTTAGCCAAAGCTCGCAACTGATTCGTGCTACCGACAAGGGCCATCTAGTATGCAGCGATCAAGACTTTTGCGATAGCCTACGTCAGGCTTCGGACCTTGCTTTGAGCACGCCTGAGTTATCGGAGCTTAATGCACTGCGGGTTGTCCCCGTACCCAATCAGGAGGGACTGTTCGCACTGGTCTCACGGGCTGAATTTCAAAACCTAGACGCTACTCAAATTGAGTTTTACCAAGGCGAACTTATTCCAGAACTAACAACCTCTGATATCACAGAAAACCTGCGTTCAACCCCCAAAGAGGCAGAACTCTGCCGTGAATTGGTACGATCCGGCGATCTGGTGAGCGCCGCTCACCGCTGTAATATGAACTTGAAGGACGCTAAGCTCTTTTTAAATTCCTTACTAACTCGCAATCGCCTCAACAATATCAAGGAACTCCAACAAACCATCTATCAGCTTTTCCGTTAACGGCTCTAGTTCTCAAACGCTCCCTCAAACCCCACCGGTAAGCTGTACCCGTGCTTAGGCATGGGGTAATCTAGAGGAAAAGTTTGAGAGCTCAATATGAATCCCGTTAGCCACTATACTCAGTCCGTTTTTGGACGATACGCTTCTAATCGCCTATTAAGCCTTGATGTCCTCCGTGGACTGGCAGTGGTTGCCATGATTGTGGTCAACACCCCAGGGGACTGGGGACATGTGTACGCGCCCTTGCTACACGCAAGTTGGAATGGCTGGACCCCCACTGACGTGATCTTCCCGGCTTTCCTGTTTATCATGGGCATGTCCATAGTAGCCAGTGGTTTAGATACCAAAACGCCAGACCTAAAGCTTTATGCCAGTATTGCTTCGCGCGCGCTCAAACTATTTGGTTTAGGGCTGCTCATTGCCGTGTTCTACTATCCCTTTGGCCAAGAGGGCTTCAACTGGTGGGAGTCTCAGGTTGAAGAGATCCGAATCATGGGCGTATTGCAGCGGATTGCCCTTGTTTATATTTTCTGCACCGTGATTGTGCTCAACAGTAAACCGCTAAGCTGGTTAGTTAGCGCGGCTGCACTGTGTGCCGCCTATTGGGCGATGATGATGTTGGCACCCTATAGCGTGTTGGGTGTGGATATGGCGGGCACTTTGGCCCACGGCAATAGCTTCGCGGCCTTTATTGATGACTTCTTCCTGGGCAGGGAGCATGTGTACTTTGATCTCATTGTGCCCTTCGCCTACGACCCCGAAGGACTACTAAGCACCTTAAGTGCCACCAGCACCGCACTGCTGGGTGCCGTATGCGCTAAATTCTTTATCAACAAAGAGGCCAGCAGTATTTTCTGGGTAGCGCTGTCAGGCATTGTACTCTTTGTGCTAGGCGATTTTCTGAGCGAACAAATCCCCATTAACAAAACCCTCTGGACACCGAGTTTCGTGTTGGTGACCGCTGGGGTGAGCTTGGTGATTACTGCCGCCTTTATGCTGATTCTGGATCAACTTGAAGTCCGCGGTTGGTCAGCGCCACTGGTAGTCTGCGGTACCAACGCCATTGCCATCTATGTCTTGGCGGCACTACTCAGCCGATTACTGATCATGATTCCAGTAGCTGACACCTCACTTCAAGGCTGGCTCTACAGCACCCTATTCCAACCCGCATTCGGTGATAAGCCAGGGTCGCTGGCGTTTGCATTGGTATTTCTCGTAGTGTGTTATCTGCCAATACATGCAATGTATAAGCGCGGCATCTTCTTAAAGGTCTAAAACCATGGAATCCAAGAAAGTACTCAGCAAACAACAGATTGCCAGTTGGCTAGTATTTCTTGTAGCAGCCCTCGTGGTAGCCTGGACCCCATGGTTTACGGATGCGGCTCACGCGCTTATTAATATCACCATGCTGGACGCCTTTGGCATCTTTGCTACCGCAAAGCTCATCAACGGTGCCATCTCAGTGGTGCAAAGTATTAGCGTATCCGTGAGTGTATTTGCCGGGCTCGCTATTCAACCAGGTGAATTTCTAGACCCCCTTAATGACTTAATCGAAAGCTTCTCCTGGATGAGTTTGTTAGCACTTGCTTCGCTTGGAATGCAGAAGCTATTGCTACTAATCACCTCAGGAAAATATTTCAACGCATTACTAAGCCTAGCGGCTATAGCATTGGCCTTTAGTTTACTGCCCCGATATAGGCATCACTTTGAGTTCTCCAGAAAGCTGTTGGTGTTCGCCTTTGCCTTACGATTTATAGTACCCACCACCCTACTATTAAGTGAAGCAACCGATTGGCTGTTACTCTCTGAGTTTCGCTCTGCCTCACATGACGAGCTAATTCAAAGTCAGGCCGTACTCACCAGCATCAGCAACACCTACAAAGTACCCGAGCCACAACCCTCAGCCAGTATTGAGCCGGTGGAGTCCACTCAGCCTAACGATATTCCGTCACCGGCAACGAACGCCAACGGAACACCTGCACCCGCTAGCCCAACGCTGCCAAATCCCGCCACTACTCGCCCGGCCTTTACTGAAGATCCCATTGGCTATTGGAACTGGGAGCCACCTAGTACTGAAGTAGATCCTCACGATAGAAATTGGCAGCAAATAGCACAGGAATTGGAGGCATTTTTGAGTGACGAGGATGCTTTGAATCAAAGCCTTCAAGCCACTACCGTTTCCGTGGTTGATCTGACAGTGATCTTCCTTCTACAAACCCTACTAATCCCCCTCTTGTTTCTGTTTGTAGTGTGGCGGCTAATACGAAAGTGGTGGGCTTAATTAAACCTCCCTCTGAGTAGAAGCCACCTACTTAAACGCTTCCACCTAGCACAGCAATTAGCTATACTGCGCGGGTTCAAGAGAACATTTGGGGCCGACTTGGATTCGACGACGGTAACAAAGTTTTCTGGTGCATGCCGTGATGACAGCCAATCACGTTAATCCAAAGCTGTATTTGTTATAGTTGCAAACGACTCTAACTATGAAGGTTACGCACTAGCTGCATAAACCTTTAATAGCGGTTCGCCCGCTATCGGTCATCAGCAAGGTGCCAGTATCGCGCTGCTGACTGTCATATAGAACTGGATCGTAACAAGGTTTGCTTGAGGCTGCGTTACTAAACTTTTATCAAGATCGCCAATAACGTCCTGTCCCTCGGGCTGTTTGCGGTTAACTTAATTGAGGGAGACTAAGCATGTAGAGCCGAAAATGGCGTACTGGCGGACGGGGGTTCAACTCCCCCCGGCTCCACCAATTTCTTCTTTCGAAGCGAGTCAACTCGCTTCAAATCTCCTCAAATCAAACCTCAAAAACACCGATACCACTGGGCTCTAGTGCATTTTGCGAAGTCAGCTTGGCTCAAATCTCCTCATCTTGGCTCATTTAAGCGCAGCTATTTTTTACACACAAAATACACACATGCGTTACACACAACCTACACAAATCACCACTCTCGCTATGCCAGTAAATATGTGCCGCCGAGGGACTCTGATCACTTTTCAACCAAGTTATATCCACCAAGATCAGCCGATAGCATATCGCCACAGGCCTTACCAATACTAAGCAACGGCGTTTTTACACACATTCGAAAAATATTCTATTACGTGGCGTACCGGTCGGTTGCTCAAATCACCTCATTTCTCCTCAAATCATACTTTATCTACTCACCCGCTTTTTGGGGTATTGACAAGTACTCATACGTGTTCGAATTTACTAGCCAGCAGGGAGCATATTATTGATGAAAAAATTCAAACTAACACATCGAGAAGTATCGACAGCAAAGCCCAAGGCGAAGGCCTATACGTTACGCGATGGCGGAGGATTAATCCTCCGCATCATCCCAAGCGGTGCGCGCAACTGGGTATTAGAATACAAACGTCCGGATGGAAGGAGATCAAGTGCCGGACTAGGCGGTTTTCCTAGTCTTGGTCTAGCCGAAGCCCGGCAGGCCGCTAGTAACTTTCTTGCGCGAGTCGCCGAAGGCGTTGACGTTGTTCTTGAATCGAAAAAGTCTCGTGCTGCTGAGCTCGAAGCACTTAACACCTTTAAAGATGTCTCGCTTAAGTGGATGGATTTTAAACAACATAGTATTTCGGCCGACCACCTCGTCGATATCCGTCGACGATTAGAAATGCATGTCTTTCCGGCGCTTGGCAATATTCAAATTACGGAGATTAACGCACCCCTGGCAATTAATTCGTTAAGGAAGCTTCAGCGCGACGGTAAGCTAGAAACCCTTAAACGTGTCATCCAAATCATCAATCAGATCATGCGCTATGCCGTAAATAGCGGCGTTATTGAACACAACCGACTCGCGGAGATTTCAGCGATTTTCCCGCCTCCAACCAAGACGGCTATGCGATCGATTCGGCCAGAAGCGCTGGCGGATTTCCTGGCAGATATTGATAAAACTCAATGCCATCCGCGCGTGAAGCAATTACTCTACTTTCAGCTGGCGACAATGCTACGACCAGCCGAGGCGGCTTGCGTTGAATGGGAATGGTTTGATTTTGACCGAAAGGTACTCACTCTGCCACCCGAAGTGATGAAGATGAAGCGGGAGCACAGAGTACCGTTGAACTGTTACTTATTGGATATATTAGATGGAGTCGAACGTCACAAGGCTTCAGAATATGTCTTTTTTGGCGTAAAACACCCTCGCGAGCATATCAACAGCCAGACCGTTAACGCCGTAGTGCGACGGGCGGGCTGGGGCGATAGACTCGTCAGCCATGGTTTTAGATCGATTGCCTCGACCTACTTGAACGAAGCAGGTTTCAACGCAGATTGGATTGAGGCAGCATTAGCACACGCTGATGAGAACGAAGTACGCCGGGCATATAATCGAAGTGACTACTTAGAACAACGAAGATCAATGATGGCCGCGTGGGGCAAAAAAGTCCTTGACGGGGTCAATCACATGGAGTAAAAATATTAATACTGGCCAGACTGGTCATAAACTCGTAGCTGAGCGAGCTGAAGTCAGCATCTAATCGCTTTTTAAATAAAGCCGCTTCGGGATAGCCGAAGATTATTACGTTTAGTATTAAAAGTACTAGTACGAATCCAGAAAGCTTTAAATTACGTCCGTGAAGATAGTGCCTGTATAGGTCTTATAACACCGATTTGATTTATTCTTTCAAACAGCGACGGCTTATTCGAGCTACGCTGTTAAATAAAAGTAGTTATAAAAATTTATTACTACTTACGACGGGCACCCCTGCCTGTTACTTTAAGATAGGTCCTTTTTTTTATTAGAAGTCGCATCATTTTGGATTTTTCGCTTGGGCGGACGATAGAAGTGATTCGGGATTTCCCATAAGAAAAATCCAATTCGAAAAGTCCCGCTAGATGTTTAGTTCCGTGCGTCTCGCGTCGAGATAGCTTTTTGAATCGACTTAATCTTACCAAGCCCCCCTTCTCAACCTAATACGCGCTAGTTACGACTTTCCGCGTTCGCGAAAATCTTCCTCTCGCTAAACCTACGAAGACGCGTTCGGGCCTTAACGGAACTCTTTCAATTAAAAAATCAATTTTTAGGGTGACTTTTATGAACAAAAATAAAGATCTACTTTTACTCCGTAAACCGCATGTGGCGGCGCTACTCTCGATCTCTACTTCGACGTTAGATAGATGGGTTGCCGGCGGAATTTTCCCGGCCCCGCTTAAGTTCGGATCCTACAAGTCCTGCGCGATGTGGCGCTACGAGGATTTACTTTCCTGGGTGGCGGCGAATGATTGAGGAGTTTTTGGGGAGCCGCAGGCGGCTGCCTGTGGCTGCCGCCACGCTACGAGCCGACGAAACTCGGCTCCAACTCTTCGTCGATTTTCTAAGCGCCGAAGAGTTGAGCCTGGAGGAGATAGAACGCGAAGATATTGAGCGCTTTTCGCGCTCACTATCATGGTACTCGACTGCCTACGCGCATAACGTCCTTTCGTCCACGAACGGCTTTTTAGCCTTTAAAGGCCGAGAGGATCTCGTTATTTCGCCAGCCGACTCGTCCGAACGAAAACGCGTGAGGGTAAGGGTTCGTCCTTTACGTTTCAATCTCGCGAACATAAGGAAAGCCGCTTTTGAGGCCGGCGAGCTATCGCCGCGTCTCGGCAGTGTAGTGATGATTTGTGCGCTTCTAGGGCTTCGTCTACGCGAAGCCATTTTACTCGAAATCCGCGAGTCGCTTCGTTCATATCGAACCATTGGTAGGGTCGATGTTATTCACGGAACTAAAGGCGGAAGGTCTAGAGAAGTCGAACGCCTAGTGACACCTCTTGAGGATATCGAGGAGGTACTAGTAGAAGCCCTACCTCTAGCGACTAACCAACGGGGGAATTTATTAGGAGAGGATGCTAATAGTGACTATTTCTATCGGCTGTGTGAGCGGAAGCTACAACCCATCTTAAAATCAAACGGGATTGCTTGTATCCACGACTTACGTACCTACTTCGCAGTTACGAAGTTTGAACGCGCGGCTGGCCACCTCGCACCCATCAACACGGACACTGTTCCCAAGAACTACAACAAAGAGCACGATCGCGCCATTCGACTAGCCCTTTCAGAGGAAATGGGCCACTCGCGCTGGCAAATAACCAATTCTTACTTAGGCACTCTACGGGGGAAGAAAAGATGAGCGGCGCTATTACTCATTTTATCAAAAAACAAAAATCCATCGCTCGACGAGCGTTAGCGACAGGATCGAGAACAGCGATCCATGCCAAACTCCTTGCTGCCGACCGTATTCACGAGGCTATCCTCGATCACTGGGGTATCGACTCGGTCAGGTTCGGTGTTAAGAAAAAGCACTATATCTGGTTTTTATCCGAGTACTGTTCCGAGTATAAGCCGTCCTATCGCTACCGATATTACCGCCATATAGAAAAGATTCTTAAAGAAAGAGGGGTATGGTGGCAGTGGAAAGATGATTTGGAAGATGGTGAGTGGCGTAGGCCCTAGTGTAATCTACTTTAATAGGCGAGGAGAGTCCTTTAGCTCCGCCTGTCCGTTCCCAACTACTCGCGTCAAATATGAAGCGATAGAGGAGCAATTATTGCTAGGAATATCGTGTGAGTGCAGTGCCAATGAGCCAATACACTCTAAGACGTCACCTTTCAACAACTTGCTCAGATACCAAGTCATACCTGTAATGAACAATTTCGCCGTTAGTCAATAGTAGAATAGCCATCTCAATAGCCTTCAGCGGAGCAATGAACCACTCTCTAGGCTTGCACATCTTTCCAGTCGAATCTGCAACTTCAATATCTAAGCAAGCTTTACCAAAAAACGTGTGCAGAAGGTTTTCGAACTTCTGGGCATTCATATTGAAACATTGATATGACGAAACATGATGTACAGGGGCCATCAAGTAGGTTGGTTCTTTGGCCGCATTAGCAATGCGCTTTTCAACAGAGGTATTGGCATAACCAATTTTATATAGATTTTGGATTGAGCTAATCTCAGGATTAACACTCAAAGATTGGAGAATATAGATGTAGCCAGATGCCTGATCATCCTCTTTGATGCCTAACATTCCATCCAAAGCATTCTCTGATTTAGGCATTACCCGCCTGCCCGTTTCATCTTTATACAGTTCAGTAGCTAACGACCGCAGTAACATATTAGATTCTGTGCCGTTTTCAAAGATGAGGTGTAATTTGGCATTGACCTTACCATTCTTCTTAACACGCTCTTCCGTATCAGCGACATAACACATGACACCGTGTAGAACGAAGAACTGGCCCTGCTGAATTTGTTGCTCGCCGGTGAACTTATGTTGCTCACGTTCACCCGATTTTAGATCGGCATGACAAGCTTTAAATAGATCTTCGTATTGCTCAAAATCTTTACATCGCTTGCGCTTAGCAATCTTGCTAGGCATATCAATAGACTGGGGGACATGCTTCATCGTAAAGATACTTTCAGCACCATCATCTAACAACCCTAAAGCATCATCAGAAAAAATATCATCTAAAGATTCTATTTCTTTAGGCTCGGTCACTACCGCATATTCAGCTTCAGGTTCAGCCACCTCTTCTAGCGCTATAGCAGGCAGAAGACCATGTGCATCAAATTCGCTTAACGCAGCACATTGCTCTGCATTATCACGAATGGCATTTAGCCGTTGATTCAGCATGTACTCAGGTACATTGGCCATATCCGGCTCTGGCTCGCGGCCCTTAGCGGTTACAAAATCATTAATCTCATTGAATTTAGCTAACAGGTGCTCATCGGCTGTAGGCGCGGAGGTTTTCGCCTTTACGGTTAGTAGTCCCAGCTCATCATTGGCAGTGGCAAATTCAAGAAACTCATCCAAATCCATTATGCATTTGCCTCTTGAGCCTTCTGGCGCTTCTGCTCTTTAATCCAGATGATGCACTCAGCGAGGCGGCGCTCAATCAAATCTGCCGCGTTCAAATCAGGCTGGCGGCCTTTCTCTTTTACAAAGGCATTGACCTTGGGCCAGAGAATTTTCACCTCTTCAAAATCCATTTTAATACGAGTGGATTCAATGGACTCCTGAATCAGTTTCAGTACATTGGTCGTAACCGATTTAGATAAGATTTCAAACGCTTTTTGGAACGAGTTGATGCTGTCAATCAAGTCGATATTCAAATCGTCAATATTGACGAATTTATCCGCCATCTTGATGAATTTCTTATCGCCTTCTTCCTTAATCTCACCAGCACTAACGGCTGAATCCACCACCACATGCTGGCGCACTTCTTCCAACTCTTCGGCGGTTAAGTCAGGGTATTTAGTTTGAATGATCTTGGGGATCAGAACCTTATTCACCACCTCAGGATCAACCGCACCGGCTGATGCAGCGATGATTTTTTCATCTTGCAAAATAGCCGCTTTCAAATCGGCCAGGTCTTGCTCAACAATATCTTTAGTGCGCTGGGTGCTTGGTTCTTTAAAGCCGCCCACTTTCATGGTGCCAGGTGGTGTAGCCTCACCATCGTCAGGTAGCTTGGTTTTAAACTTGAAGTTAGGAGCCAGAACCTGTTCCATCAATAACGAGCAAGTAATGGCTTTGAGCATATTGTTAACGGCAATCTTGACCTGATCATCCGCTGCATCAGGCTGAGCAATCAGGTTGGTAAACTGCGCGTGGGTCTTGTTGTCGCTGTCACGGGTACAGCGGCCGATAATCTGGATCACCTCAGTGAGGGAGCCTCGATAACCCACCGTTAACGAGTGCTCGCAGTAAGACCAGTCAAACCCTTCTTTAGCCATACCTAGGGCAACAATCACGTCCATATCATCCACGCTATCAATATTGCGCAGATACTCCACAATCTTGTCGCGATCTTTGGCGTCGTCATGCACCAGGTCGGCCATCTTAATCAGCTTGCCATCCCCCTTACGCTTAATGGTGATCACGCCGGTCTCACTATCTTTGGCAACAAAGTCACCAATGGAGTCGATAATGGCATCCACCTCATCGTACTTATCTTTGGTGGATTCACCCGAGTTGACACTAGGGATATGAATGATGGTTTTCTTATCGGTATCTAATACCTCATCAATGGCATCTGTATAGCGGCCCTGATAAAAGTGATAGCCAATACCTAGGGATTTCAAATACTGGTAGCCATTTAGCTGCTCGTAATAGTTAAACGTGACCTTGGCAAACTTAGCTTCATCTTCCGGTAAAAGCACCGGTACGCTATCACCACGGAAGTAAGAGCCAGTCATGGCAACAATGTGGGCGCTGCTATTGGCCATTAATGAGCGCAGAGTTTCACCCAATACGTTTTCACCATCGGCTGAGACATGGTGAAACTCATCAATCGCTAACAGGACATTATCAAAGTCGGAATCTTCTAGCTCGGCACAGGCGAAACGCAAGGTGGCATGGGTGCAAACCAAAATTTTGTCGTCACCCTTAACAAACTCTTTTAGCGCCTTAACCTTGCTGTTATTGCCATCGCCACCTGGGATACATAGGTTGTTTTTCTCTTCAAGCTCCCAGTCTCTAAAGAAGCCATATTTGCTTAATGGCTCGTTACCGAAGGAGCCGCCAATAGAGCGCTCAGGCACCGCCACAATGGCTTTTTTTACACCCTGGTTATAGAGTTTATCCAAGGCAATAAACATCAGGGCACGAGACTTACCAGAAGCCGGTGGTGCTTTGATCAATAAGTATTGGTTATCTCTGGCTTCATAGGCGCGAGCCTGCATGGCCCTCATCCCCATGTCATTGGTGGAGGTGCTTTCGCCGGTTTGGGCGTAGGTGACATCGATTAGGTTAGGCATTTTGACCTCCTGTCATTTTTTTATACAGCTCAAATAATACAGCTAACCGCTCGTCGTCATTTATAAACTCTTTCTTTCGGTAAATCGAATCTACAATTCTGTCATTTTCTTCGTGAGCCGCACGTAAGCCTTTTGGCATTTCATTTGGGTCATACAGTTTGGCAAGAGTTTTCTCTGGATAATTAGCTCTAGCCGACAAAATATTCATCGCGCTAATCTTTAGCTCGTTCTTATCAGACTCACTTAAAGTAGGAACAGGAAACGTGTGATAGCTATATTGCGAAGAGTAGCGATAATCTGACTTCAAACGCCCAGCAGTCACATCCACCCAAACCATGTGCATTTTTGAGTTAATCAAACTAAACACATATGGGTCTGGATCAAACAAAACTTGAGCGGAATCCGCAATCACAACATTATTATCTAGATAACCGACCGGAATATATTCACGCCTCTCCGAAGAAACTCTAGGTACGATAATCTGAGATTTATCAGGTTCATTTGCAAACTCAAATTTATGCGGAGAATCAGCTTTATTTCTTGCATTATTCCCTCCATTAAGCCTAACCTCACGAACTTTATCAAAACGTCTCTTTAACTGGTCTATAGATTCGGCATCCAATCGTTCATCATCACTAATCCAGAGACACCATCGCTCGTTCCCTCGTATATATTCACTTGATCCAATAAATCTTCTAACAAATTTTGAGGCATTAGGAGCTTCTTCCAACAAACACTCCTTTTCCTCTGGACTCAGAACGAGATAACCACCATCCAAAGGCTTATTGCCTGAAGTCATTTTCGGCAAATCTGATATTGGCCTCGTTGCTTTAACAACTATCGTATCCAAGCTATCAACAAGGTATGAGTTTATGTTTCCAACAATTACCGAAACCCCTTGATAATAGATTCTTTTAACCTTATCAGCGCTATGCCTCATTCCAATAATGGAACAAATGACTCCTGCATTTCTCCTTGCATTGTTACTCCACTTAAAGCTCTTATGTGCAAAACCAATCTCTACACCAGCTTCATATAGCTTTGGCCATAGAATTTCAACCTGAGCCCCTTGACATAGAGAGTTAGTTGTAACAAAAGAAAAACTACTTTCCTTGTTGATAAAGTAAGCAGCCTTATAAAACCAGCATGAGATGTAGTCTTGTTTCTTATAATTTGATGTTCCCTGGAATACAAATTCAATATCATTCTTTTGATCTTTACTTTGCAGGCTATGACCTAAGTAAGGAGGATTACCAAGAATGTAAATTTCACCTTTATTACTGCATACATCAGTCCACTCGATACGAGTGGCATTAGCACAAATAATGCTGCCACCTTTCTGCAATGGCAAAGATGGTAGCACTTCACCAAACTCAGTCTTAAACTCCACATTCATCTGATGCTCAGCCAACCACAAAGACAATATGGCGACCTCATGGGCAAAGTCATCCAGCTCAATGCCGTAAAATTGAGACAGTTTAATAACCGAAAAAGGCTGAATAACCTGAGCCATTACACCTGACTTAAGATCTTGCTTTTCATCATACAATTCTTGCAGGCGTTTCAGTACCTCCATCTCAAGCTTGCGCAGTTCTTTATAGGCAATAATCAGGAAGTTTCCGGAACCACAGGCAGGGTCGAATATTTTAATTTCACCTAAGCGCTGTTGCAGCTTGTGCAGTTTGGTCGCACTATTCTCAACTTTTTCCAGCTCTTCGTAAAAGTCATTCAAAAACAGCGGTTCAATCACCTTCATGATATTGGAAACCGAGGTATAGTGCATACCCATACCGCCGCGCTGGTCTGGATGAACCACGGCCTGAATCATCGAGCCGAAAATATCGGGATTGATATCAGACCAGTCCAGCTCACTTCCGCATTCGATTAGCATGCGGCGAGCCTTGGCAGAAAATACTGGTGATAGAATATCATCGGCAAATAAGCCGCCATTCACATACGGAAAGCTGGCTAGATAATCGGGTAGCTCGCCACGGTACCCATCGGCGGTATTTAAAACAGAGAACAAACGGTTCAAGTAATCCGGTAGATCACTACCATCGTCTTTAGTATGAGACTCGATAGCACGGCTAAATTGGTTGTCAGCAAAGATCTCGGTATCTTCAGCAAAGAAACAGAAGAGTAGGCGAGTTAAGAAGACATTGAGGTTGTGTAGCGCCTCGGTATCGTCTTTATTCGACTCATCAAAGTTATCACCCTTGATAAGGTCAAACAGCTTTGCCATTTTTTCCGCAGCTTTTATATCTGCAGGGTTTTCACCTTGGTAAACCGCCTTTTCCATACCCGCCCAAGGCAGGAAGAAGTCAAACTGCTTGGGTAGCTCGTTTAGGTTGATATCCAGTGAATCAGATGTTTTGGTATCGACCGCCAAGAGCTGATCAAAATTGGTGACAATAACAAAACGAATCTTATTGGTAGTGACCAGCTTTTCTTTGCGCATCTGGTCAATTTCAGTGTGCAGGGCGTCGCCTTCTACCTGCTTGAAGTACAGATGGCGCTTCCAGATAATTTCATCGTGGCGAGGGCTATTATCTTTGGCGGAAAGGTTACGCTCCCCTGAGCGCAAACGAGTGACCGACTGCTTGCGGTGACCATAGGCCAATAGCAACTCATAGATAAAATCTGATTGTTCCATGTCACCTGAACTCATGCTATTGAGTAATGATCTTACGTTTTCTTCAATTTGAGTGATATTCATTAACTACGATCTCATTCATTCTTGGTTGTTGACGACAGTCTGGTGAGCGCCCCGTGCTATGCCATTTGCAATGTGCTTTTTCCATGTACCGGGCTAAAGCCATGAAGTGCTGTTGGCCACATCATGCGCGCAACGTTTGGTGTTGGAGTGGCCACATCAAAAGGGACCACCCATAAACGCAGGTTTGAACCACCCGCCCCTTCATTAAATTGAAAACAGGACTCTATAGGCTGGCTAAAGGTTGCTGTAGCGGGGTAGATAAGCACGATATCCCCCGCCCCTTGTAAGTATTTATGTCCATAGGCAAACATCTGATAAAAATCGGCCTGTGATAAACCTAACTTATCCGTGCCGTTATTCTTCTGGCTATCTAGCAGCTTCCATTTGGTATCCATAACTAGCACGGTGGACTTGCCTTGCTTGATTAACAAGTCGGGTTTTAAGCGGAACCAATTTTTATCACCAAAACTTACAAGGTGTTGCGTTTCCCCCTTTGCCTGCTCATTCAAACGATAAGGGGCCGGCAGTTGCTCCGCTAAAACTCTTGCTACGTAGGCCTCAAAAACCGCCTCCATGGGAAACAACAATGAAATGCCTTTGGCCTGACCCGCCATCGCTATCGGGCTTAATCCTTCGAGAATTAACTTAGCCCAGGCTAGTGGTTGACGGTAATACTCCATGCCACGTGTCATTTTTACGACTGCAAAATCCTGCTTCACATTTTTGCTGGTAGGCACATCGGAAAAGGCGAAGCTTAATTCACGGCATAGTTTCTGTTGACTGTTGACGTGGGTATAGGCGGCCACTTTTTTTAAAGCAGTATGAATCAAACGGTTTATTGGGCGATCATTCAGGTATTCGTCCTGCTCTACATAGAAACGTTGCTTATTAACAAGGTTGTGTTTTAACTGTTTACTCGGCAGTAATTTACCCTTTAGAAATAGTACATTATCTTCACGTGACAGGTATTCTGAACGTAAACCACGCTTTATTAGCTGGTTGACTGAGGCTAAGAATTGGGAAATGAATATATCTAACAGCGGCAGCTTTGATGTCGCCAGCGATGACTCTGCTGAAGCAATATGACGGAAGTATTTCAAAGACCTAAGCATATTAAGTAGTGCTGAACGCGACTCACTAAAGGCCGCTATTGAAGATGCACTTTGCCCGACAAAGCCATCACCATAAGCCGGTGCAAGTTTTGCAATTTTGGGCAAGATTTCTAGTTGCTCTGTGGTGGGTAATTGTAAAACGCCTACATAGTTACGCACTTGAATTGCCCGCTGCCCACTAATTTTTGTTAATTTCAGAAAACCAGATTCGGCGTTAGTGCTATCTAGAGCTAGATTCTCTAAATAACGGAAACCTTTCTGACTAACCTGAACGGCTGACGTGGCAGGTTTTGCAGTAATATGTCCGTATTCAAAGATCGTATATGCCTTCATGATTCAACAGTGGCCTCGCTGACGCTCTGAGTGGGTACTTCCTCTATCTCCCCACCGCTGATGATTTGGCTGTAGGCACTAGGCCGTTTAAAAGCGTTTGTGTTTATGCTGTAAGCCATTTGAGCGTCACTGTACTCATCTGACTGATAGCTCTGACCGAACAGGGCATCTAAATTGCCGGTGAGTTTGTCTTCTAGCACAAACTGTAGGCGTGGATCTTTTTTCTGGTTATCGCCTAATACCAGACGTATTTTGCTCCAGTCCTCAAAGAAGTACTCTTCAAGTAACGGAAGTACTTTATTCCTGAATACATTTTGCAGGGCTAGCCAAGCCGCCTCTTCACTTTCCTCTAAGGCGCGCTTTACCGGAATAAAAAAGGCATGACCCAAAGTATGTTCGCGATCATAGAGGTATTCTATCCGCTGGTTCATTATCGAGAGTAACTCTTCTAAATTACAGCCTTTGACTTCCGCATTATCTAACACATCGGGTTTTGGCATCATTTCAATAAAATCAAAGCGGCGACGGAGGGCCGTATCCATCATCGCCAACGAGCGGTCAGCGGTATTCATGGTGCCCACCAAGTATAGATTATTAGGTACTCCGAACTCATCTTTTGAATAAGGCAGGCTTACGGTCAGCGCCTCTTCTTCGCCAAGACGTTTTGAAGGCTCTATGAGCGTTATAAGCTCACCAAATATTTTTGAAATGTTGCCCCGATTGATTTCGTCGACTACCAATACATAATTACCGGTTGCGTTGTCCGTTGCCTGATAGGTTGCTGGTAGCTGATAATGGGTAATTAAATACTGGAGAACACCTTTAACGTAAGATTTGTTATAAAACTTATCAACGTTGATACCGCGATAGAGGTTTTTTATGCTTTGAATGGATACGGGGTAGCCACGCGTATTGTCTTCGTTTTTACTGTCAACAGGAAATACGCGTAATGTGGTATGACCGTGATATTCGACATAGAAATCGCGACTAGTGGAGGTTTTCAGTTTTATGCGCTCTTTATCGTCAATATCTGCGATAAAGGCTTTTACACAAGCATCTAATGTATCGTTATTAACCACACCTGCCTGAGCTTTAATACAGATGGCCTTGAATGTACCGTCTTCAATTCTATAGCTGATTTGGCCCTTGTCATCGGTATCTGCTCGTAAGCCTTCAATAAACTCCTCATACCCATAGCTTTGGTGGAATGTGACAAAGTCTACACGACCCTCTGCTTTGAGCTGTTCATAGCGCTCTTTTAAACGCTCTCTACTCTCGATGTTTTCCTCCAGGAATTTCGGATCAAGTATGCGTAGAACCCTATTCAAAGTTTGGTATGTTTTACCCGTCCCAGGAGGGCCGTATAAAATGCTATTGAGCGGGCCGTTAGACAGTGTTGCTTGTCTTTTCTCTAAGTCGACCTCTAGCTCTGGCGCCTCATCATATAATGTGACTTTAACCTTGGGATCAATCCAGCCGTCTTTAAGCGGTGAAATATAGAAGTCAAGTTTATCGCTTTCTAGCTCTCTTTCCTGTTCGGTACGGATTTTATGGATGGCCTTATCAATATCAAGCTCTGTCATTTTCCGTATTTCTTTGGGAGTTTTCCCTAGAAACCCTCGGACAATTTTTTGCCTCTCTGAGCGACTAAATATACGTTCGTATACATCTGGAAACAGCAGATAAAGCAGCATATAGCGAAATTGCCGATGCCCATAGCCATCCAACTGATCGACCCATTCAGCACATCCCCAGGCATCAGAAAAAATCGTTTTCACCTCACCTTCGTACTCAAACAGACGGATAACCAACTGAATAAAGTAAATCAATTCACGCCAGCGGTTAACATTATAACTAGGGCCGCCGCTACCAATACCCTTTAGGGTTTGATCTGATAGGTACGGCGAATCCATATCGAGCTCTTCACCGGACCAAGCCCATATGTTCATTATGCTTTTACGCTTAGAAATGACACCTGCATTACTAAGACACAGCACCATAAACCAGGTCATTTCGGCTACCAACTTCTTAACTGGACCTTCCGTTTCTGACAAGCAGGCTTCAAGCTTTTCTATATATTTACCATCGCCCTCATCTAGACTATTTGTAAAATTCTCATCTAAGGCTCGAAAATTTTCTAGCGTCCAAATAGCATCATCGGTGAATATCGACTTTCTTTGGTATATACAACGGGCCAACCAATCTTGCGCGGCATTAAGTTGAGACGTTGTATCTTTACTTCCGCAGTAACGGGACATGTAATTTCCTTCTTCTAGAAGAGCTAAAAAGTAAAATTCAGCACATCAGACTAGCGCTAGTTGCCCTGTCCATCAACTCATTCTGACGAGACTAACTCTCTTTACATAGCAGGCCAACATCCACGAAAGCTCGAGCTAGCTTATCCGAGGGGATATCTCACAATGAATACGTGATGTGGACTTAAAACCCTAAGGCTCATTCTCGCAGTTCAAAATTCTGCGATTCGACTAGTGAGCGTTCCGGCAACTCAATCGGTCGCTCGGTGGTGCTCCATGATATTTGCAACTCGCGAATGACAGCTATATAGGCCTGATGCCTGTTTTGGTTACCTATTAAGTGACGAGCAGCGCGATAGCGGGAGTAATTCCGATTGAGTTTGAAGTCGTCTCGATTCATGTAAGTCCTTTTACTTGAGAGTTCGATTGTTATTCTATTCTTAAAGACTAACGAAAAGTCGCTCAGATGTCGCTCCCTAACTTCAAAGGCGTTAAGAAGCAAAGTGCCAACGGAGTGTTTAGTTGCTCTTGCTTTCTAATATGGCAGTGACCTGCCGTTTAGCTTACGCCTAGTCACGGAAAGCCGCCTCACAATTCAACCTATTCAAATAGCTCCGGATATCTACTCAGCAGGTCAGCCCTGCTGAGGGCTCGTAAACTTTTCTTTGGAACCTGCGTACAACGATATTTATGAAATAGCGACGGATTGTATGAGTCGAAACCTTCTAGCTCCCCTGTAAGAGTGAACTGACCGCAAAATTCGCATTTTGAGTCCGCAGGAATCGATCTCGCCAAGAAATAACAATTAGCACAACGGCACGCATCCTGCCGCTCTTCTTGGAAAATTTCGTTATCAATCGTCGCAAGCTGCCGAGCTCGTTCCTCGATTTCACCTTTATATAATCCCTTGCCTACTCTCTCTAATTCTTGCTGTTCCTCTAGTAACTCTCTGTCCTTTTCCTCTTCGAGTGCTAGCCTCTTTGCATTCTCTTCTCTTTCTCGCAACATTTGGTCTACATTGTTCTTCATCGAGTTCGAAGTAAGTAAATAATTCTCACCGTGGCGCGCGATCATGGACATTGATACAAGGTGCTTTAGGTACTCTGAAACTGGAACGAATGGTGAGATGATCTTTCGGTTCTCTTCCTTAGACAGGTACCAAGCTCCGTAAGAGTCATCTTTGCCGCGTTTTCGAGTCTGCTTTTTTGCTTCGTATCTAGCGATATTAAGTCGTTTCATTACTGGGTGTATTCCAACAGTCCGGACTAAGTGACGCTTGACGTCGTTTGCCGAAAACTCCGGCTTCCTTCGCAGATTTAAAAAGTCCAATACCACGTGCTGCCAATCTTCATTCCGAACACCAAATATCCAGCTACCTTTAACCGGCATCCCTGTAATGGGCCAAGGTGCCGAAACTGACAAGTTAGAAGCGAGCTCTTCATCTATCGGCATGGCCTTTAGCCGCTGTATCTCTTCACCAGAATTAAACATATCGAGCCATTCGAGCTCCTCCGAGAGTTCGTCACGGCGCTTCTGCCTTGCGGCATCAATACGGCGCTGTTCCGCTTCTGCCACTTTTCGTTTGAATTCTCTTTGCCTTTCAGCTTCGACCTGTTGCTTACGAATGGCTTCATTGCGCCGAGCTTGCTCAGCCTTCAGCTCATCAAGCCTCGAAACGTACTCGTTTTCGGCTCTGGGGTGATTAAGCCATTGTCCGTTCTCGGGATTAAATACCGCGGCGTTTATTGCTTCGTCGTCGTACAAACGATCCGAGTTATGAAGCTGCGAAAGGTCGACCTCAATGGCAGGTACATCTTCGCGCTTGAAAGCGCCGAGCTTCTCTGACTCGTTTTCGTGGGTCACGGTGATTTCGATGAACAGGTCACGCGTTTCAGTAGTACCGACACAATCAATTCGATACTGACTCCAGGATACTTCCAGCTTCACGCTATCGAACTGATGTCTCTGAGCTTTGCGAGCCACTGTATCGCCATAGATCCGTCCCCCATCAAGTAAACTAAGCTCGGGGCGTTGCTCGTAGCTCGGAAGCATCACGCTTCCTTTGGCGAGGATTAGATCTTGCGCGTACTGATGTAGATACGTCATGGTGTCGTAGTCACTGCACTCGAATCCAACAGCGTGAGCAAAGTGCTGACGTTTCTTTTTACCTCGATTTTTCGCTACAAGCGGTCGACCACAGTTAGGGCAAATGCACCCACAACTGGCTCCGTTCTCGACGTTATTCACGTGAACTAACACGCCATCTTTTTTTCCAAAGGGAATCAGCATGGTCGACTACCTCCGTGTTTCGCTTGACCATTCCAAAGAGAAATGAAAATATGACATCAATAACGACATGTAAATACTGTTTACATAAACATGTAAGATTAATTGACGGGTGAATGACTCATGGGATGGCCTTTAAGGTGGGACCTTCTGTTTAGGTACCGACTGATCGAAATTATTGCGAAATGGGAAGGCCGGTTAACCACCACTCACCTTACTAAAGGTTTTGGAATCAGCCGTCAACAAGCATCCAAAGACATCAACAGCTACTTGGCGGGCATCGCGCCAGGCAACCTCGTCTACGACAAGCACGCTAAAGGATACGTCCCTAGCAGTACCTTTCAACCTGAATTAACAGTCGGCACATCTGATGAATACCTGCATCTGCTGGCGCGTAGCTCCGACATTTCGGCCAGCTTTGAAGAGATCGACATGGGGTTTCGAAGTACGGTTTCGATCAAACCGACCAATCGCAATATCGACCCCGAGATACTCAAGCCGATTGTTCAGGCGATACGTGAAAAGAAGCGCGTGGACATCAATTACACCTCACTCAGTTCAGGTGAGATGAGCGAGCGAATTGTTTCACCTCACTCGCTGGTATGCACCCCCATTCGTTGGCACTTTCGAGGGTATTGCGAAAAGGCACGGGACTACCGAGATTTCGTGCTAAGCCGCGTACATGGTATTCCCGACATTAATGACAAAGCGTCCTTTACCGAAAGCAGCGATCAGGCCTGGCGCCAACGCAATTCTATAGAAATCATTGCTGACAGACGACTTACCACGAAGCAGAAGTCCGTAATTGAAAAAGACTACGGAATGATCAAAGGAAAGCTGATCATCGATACTCGATCCGCTTTGATAAAGTACGTACTGGATGCCTACAACATTAACCCTGAGCTGAAGAACGACAGTCCATTATCGCAGCAGATTGAGGTGGGGAATCTGGAGGAGATTGCTGGGTGGTTACCAGTGCCAACTGGTACGGTCCTTGTGAACTCTGACAGCTAACGCCTTGCTCACCATAAAATTAGGAACGTAACCAGTAATCTTCCCGAGTGAAGTAAGTAACCGAACCTTCCGACTTGAATTTAGCGTTAAAATCATCACTGTACATAACATACACAGCGTAGTGATCACTTTCGTATAGAGCGTCCGCTATCGAGTGTTCTACGATTTCTATTGGCTTCGAATAACTGTGCGAGCGGTTAAACGCCAATCTAGTATCTCGAATTATCGTTCGGCACCAACTGACAGGCGGAATTCGACGACGCCGATAAGAAGACGTTCACCATTTTGCGAACTGCATTGCCTAAAGATTGTCCCTGACTGTCGGAACTGCCAACTTCAGTATTCTCAATCGAGACGGGCATGAAGCTGAAACCATTCAGGCATCCGGATCGGCTATTTGTGTACTAGAGCATCTCTCACTAACCGCTGTAAGACGAATTCAGTTCGAGCCAATTCCAACTAACTCGCTCAAAAAACTGTTCCGTATTCGAGTTACAAGCGAGCTTTAATCAACGTTAACTTAAGTACTTGCCTGGCCTTTGAGGCTGGGCATACCTGTTCGGACTGGCGTGCGTTCTTCTTTGACACATTTTGACAGTGATTGAGAAGGTCGGCACTTAGCTATAAGCCACTAGAACAGTGCATTCTCACCTTAAATAAAAAAGCGTCTCTTTTTGTAAGTAAGCACCGAGAACAACAATGAGGCGCTTCAAAAAAAACCTGTAAACTCCCTCATTCTGCATCAACTACTATTGAGCTACTGAAAGCCTTCAACTTCTCCTCCATGCGACTACTAAGTGATCGTGTTGATGCATAATGGGGTAGAACCCCGACTCTATTTTTGACGTCTTCATGATTCGATATGAATTTAATGTAGTAATTTAGCAGCTCAGGTTTCGTTCCCGACCTTTGCAATTGTTTTTTAACTCTTTCTACATACTTCTTAAATTCAAGGTCATCATCTCGGCCAGGGTTCCCTGCGTAATAAAGCTCCCCAGCGAGCCACACCTGCGACTTGCCAATTTGTGAAAGCAGCGTCCTAATTTCATCTTGAAGTTCTCGTGTCCCCATTCGTCCCCACACCCTCTGTTACCTTCAAATTGCTCCCCTAACGAGGGGATGCATTTCACTAATCAATAAAGGATTTATCCTATGAGTAAAACAATGAATAAAGCCGCTGCTTCACGAATTCAATCATCTGCGGCGAAGGCCAACCACGGGAAAATTGCTAAAAACTCATTCCCGTCTCGAGCTCAAGCCGCCGCGAATAAATCGACCACCGCTACTCAAAAAAGTAAGTAAAGGAGCTCTTAAAATGAACACAGACAATATGAGTCACGACGAGCTAGATCTTTGGTCCGATATCAACAATCCCAATAACGAAGCGAATATGGATGATTGGGCAGACCACCATAACCCAAACAACGACGACTACTTCGGAGATTAATCGACAGCTAGCTCGGCTCAGTCGAGCTAGCGACACTCTCCAATTTTTGACTGCAAGGAATCTAAAAAACCGTCCTCGTCGACTAAAAAACGAGTATAAGAAATCTCATTCATGGCCTCTTCGAGCGCGCAAAGGCAAACCCTCTGTTTTGTTTCATAACCTAAATTGCTAATTCGTGCTTGTGCAGAGTTAATACAGGCGTTGCTAACGGCATACTCGATCTCGAGTGGATAGCGATTATCTGATATGGCGTAATCAATCAATTGACTTCCGCCATAGATAGCCGCCAAACTCAGCCCTACCGTTTTCAGTGGCTTTTTTATCGAAAATTTCTTGATGACCTTAGAACACTCAATACAAGCGATCCTTACACTAACAGCCCCGGACGAATTACATGTACATTTTGTAGTCACAAACCCTCGATATTTATTCAACATTTGGAGGGGGAAATATTATCGTAGCATCAATTATTTATCATTAAATAATTGATCCATAACCAATATTGACGTTAATTAGAGGCTACCAACCAACCAACCTACCTGGGGGAACTTAGGTATTTGGAAACGGGCGTTTAAATGGTGTTTTCGGAATTCCAACTGTAACTTATGGAATAGTACCCGTTGATTCTTTGCTTGATCTTACAGGCTAGGGAACATTCGCTACCCACATTTAGTTGTCGAAGACTAAAGATAAACCTTTCGCGCGAAGCCACTCGTCCACTATCGAGTGTTCTTCAGTGGTCGGAGATCTATTGCATACACCTCGAATCTGGTCCAACTGCCAGCCCAACGCAGACCTCCTTAACCCGATTGTAACGTTATAGGGTTCTCGCAGGTGGTATACCGCATATTCCCCTCGTTGGACCTTCGTCACGTATGACGATATACAGTGACGCAGATTCCTCCCTTCCTGCATCACTTCGTCAGGTGTCGCCAGCCAACAGATGTCACTCGTCGGCTCGACTGGAGGGGGTGGAAAAGCAATAGCTATCCCACGGTCGTCACGGAGCAACATCTCTTCGAACAAGCGCCCACGGTTCCACTCCCTTGCCCAACGGTCGTGGCAGGCAACAACCTCTGGCCATGTCTCGCATCTCGCCAAAGCTTGTATCGCTCGCCCATCGCTCATGGCAATCGCATCATCAAGTAAACGTAGTTCTTGTCGTTGAAGACGAATCAATATGCCAAAAACTCGTTGATTCACCGCCCAAGAGTAGCGATCAGCAATTAAGAGACTAGGAAAGCAAAGAGCCTGTTGATGGCTCAGCTTCAACACCAACGTCGCATCTTGAAGGATCGTGAGCAGTGCGTTACGACGAAATGGATCGATCGAAGCCACATCTAGCCGCTTGAGTAATTTAACTGCAGCCTTGGGTGCCCTCGGCGCAATTTGGCGCAGTATATTCAGTTGTTTCGCGTGAAGCTGATCCAAGAGGGTATCTATTTCTCCTGGACGGCTTTGTAAATACGAGTAATTTACCCACGCCCAAAGGTAACAAAGAGCGGGATTACTTAGTAATAAGTCTGCAGCATCCCTACTATTGGCAACACAGTGAAGAACGAATAGCTGTATCGAGGGTAGTTCCAAGCAGCTATTGAGTATTGGTTTCGGAATTGATTCAATCCAATACTCGGCGTAAACGTTTTTTTGCAAGATTTCTAATGAGATAGGGATATCAAAGAGATATACCTGTTCTTTAGGTTGGTCTCCATCAGCCCCGTTGTAGACCTCCAATCTATCTGACCAGGTCTTGACGATATTTACGCAGGGATATCCGAGTGCGTCGGATGCGTCGAGTCTAAGATCTCCGTTCGACAGACAGCCCAACAATAGCTCAGGTTGCATCGGCATATAATAATCCCATTATCTTTTTGCAGGCATTTGAGTGGCTCCTCTGTGAGAAGCCACGCACCATCAATTCGGTAACTTGGGGCTATGAGATGTACTTAGCGCCACCAAGAAAACCACCGGCTGCTGCAATTTGTCTCTTTAACTGATTACTATCGGGAATTTGTAGCCCCAACCATCCACATAGGCTTTGAAACTCATCCAAAAACAAAGATTCGTGTTCGTACTCCATTACCAGAACACGACTCCCCTCCGGTGGAATCGATATGTACTCAAACGACCACTCATCTTGGCTCGACTGAAAATCAAAATCATTTTTGATGTAGTGATTGCCGGGGCTTTCGTCGGGCGCAATTACCACCCTCGTCGCGAGCTTGAACGAACTGGTTCGAAAAATATTTACTTCAATAAATGCCCGCTTACCGAGCTCATATGAAGCAGGAAGCAATTTTCTTACTGCCGAGCAGCCGTAGCTTTTAAGCCTGAAGATACTCTCGCCCTCAATCACTAGCTCATAATTCGAAACTGGCTTAGATGTCGTGACTGCATCTTTAAGCTCGGCAAGCCCCTCGTAGATTTCCCCGGTCATATACCAACCGCATTCTCTTGAAGGCGCACCACATTCTTCAATCATCGCTTTCGTCACCATTGACGGAGGGTTTAATTTACCCTTAGCATATTCTGAGAGCCGTGACTCGGGAATATCTAAAAATTTAGCCAAGTCCTTTTGAGTGTTTCCTCGAGCTTTATATACATTGATCGCGTGCTTTACTATGGCTCTGTCTGACTTCTTGTTCATAACTTTCACTCTCATCTAAAATATTGAAGGTCAACATTACCGCCTCCCAAACGTTATATCATTACATTTTTTATGTAATTTTGCGTAATTTATTACACAACGTTAATTTATATCAATAAAATTTTGTTCCACTAGCTCAATAGATTTCCTGTCTGTAATTCAATTCACAATAGGCCTGACAGCACTCGTTTTTGACAGGTTTTGACAGTAATCAGCACTTGATTTGAGGCCCTCAATACCAGCTATTTCAAGGCCCCTCTTATCCTTATAAAAAAGCGTCTCTTTTCTCAAACCTACCGTTTTAGAGAGTTGTATAAAAACCTGATCAGTCCTGCCAGCTCCTCGACTTGCATATTTCAGATCTCTGAGATGATTAATTTGACTGCACGCAATTTCGCGTTCGGCATTCATTTTTTTAGAGGATTTTTCTATGACTTGTTTAACTAAAACTCTGCCACAAACTAAGCAACTGATCGCAACGGAAATAAAAGCGGCATTCGGTAATGGAGTGAATATCGAAGCTGCGAACGATGCTACTAACCTACTTTATGCTCTGGGCGTGACACTCCCTCGTAATGGTGAACGTGTATCGCTCCATGCTACCGCTCAACACCTAGGCATAACAATTCAACGACACTGGAACGGAGCTAGTCGCGAAGCCATCACTAAAGTTAAAGAGGCGCTTCCCTTGTGCGACGAATCCTGCACATGTGCAGTTGAGGCTTACCGAATAGAACTCGAATGCGAGCTTCGCAAAACAGCAAAGAAAAATAAGAGAGTTAAAGAATTAATGGTTACCCGTGATGCATCGAAGCGCCAGTACTTTGTGCATGTACTCGTCGACATTGCGGATTCCGAGCCCGAATGGACTAAATGGGCTCAATCGGGCAAGAAAGATTCCATAAGACGCATCAAAAAACTCGGCAATCAGAAGTCGCCTCGTGGCCAACATTTGACGACTGCCTACTTCGCGGAGATTGAACGTGAAGCCAACGAACGGCTTTCAAAGGTCGATCCGTGGGGCGTATTTAGTATTCAATCGATTCGCCCCCATGATTCATCCAAGGGGCGCTCCCAGTTCATGGCAAACTACAAACAAATGGAATATTTTCCGCTTCAATTAATGTTTTTGAATACACCCGAAGCGATCACTTCAATGAATACATTACGAAGCACGAAGCTCAGCGAGAACTCGATACTTAAGATGATTCAGTGCCGAACGCTGCAACTGCGGCTACGGTTATCACTTCGAGCCAAAGAGCTTACTCCCGGCAATTTCGTGTATTCCGTTCGAGGAAAGGAAAAGAAATGCCTAACGTTGACGGACGTGTCTCAAAACTTAGAGCTTAAGGTGTACCCTAGCAACGACGAAGTTGGCGTTCCGTCACTGCGTAACATCGATCAGTTCGCTCATGTAACGTCTAGCGAATACGTCGTGTATGCATATGCCTTTCGGTATGTATTGAGTGAAAACTTTAACGTACCGCTGATTAAGTTTGGATATACGAAGATCGACTGGCGAGAAGACGACAGCCGAGATTATCTGAAGCGAATCATCCAGCAACGCGGGAGCTATCTCGATCAGCTTTCGGGTGACACTAAGGACGTCGTATTAATCGGCTACCAGGTATGTGATAACGCCCTGGCAGCGAAGAATCTCGAGCAACGAATCAAACGCGAAACTGAGCCTTTCGATTTTCAGCGTTTTGCCCCTGAGGAATTTGTTGGCCGAGTTCGAAAAGGGTCGGAGCTCCGATCTACCAAAGCACGCGGGACGGTGCTAAAGCTGCTATCGGATGATAAAACATCTCACGCGGCGTGAAATTTTTATCTATCAGTATCGGCCTCTCGAGGAGAGGCCTTTCTTAAAAATCTTACTTAAATTATACGAAATAATTAGAGTCAGTGATAAAACCTGAACTTTAAATTCTCCTCGAGAACGACTCTGCCCTTGGGTACCTATTAAGCGTTTAGTTTACTTTGCGTAGCGCTCGAAACCGTTCCTCAATATCACGTTGCTCCTCTTCCCAGGTTTCCCACGGGTCGAAAAACGGGTGCTCGCAGATTAGCTGCTCGCGAATTTTGCGCTTGATCTCGTAGTCGGGATCGATATGCCGGCGCTGACCCTGACCCATCTGAATCTCCGCTACCAGTATTTTCTTAATAGGTTTTATCAGCCACCTTGATAACTCCGAGGATATTGGTGGTATACCGACCGCTGTTTCACGATCATGCTTCCAATTATCAAACTGAATCGTACCCCTCAAATCATGAAGAGTTACTAGCATAAAGAGCGCGGTAAATATGCTTAAAAACCTTACAATCGTCACCCGTTTACAAATAAACATCTTTAGCGCAACGGCCAAACAAATCAGCGTAAAAATCGTCTCAAGCACTACTAAGGGACTGGTGTAGTGACTGCGCCCTAACCACCAAGCGCCGAAATCGCATCGCCCCCACGACACGGCCACGCCGACAAAATAGAGCCACGTTAATAACATCAACGCCATTGCGACACAAAACATCATCCAATCGTTGAGATCGAGCTGACTTTTAATCGCTTTAGATTGCGTGCGTTTAGAGATTCGATACATCCTGAAACGGGCTGTGCACGTTACGACGCAGCTCGATATCCTAATTGTTATTGATTATTCCCTTAGCGTATCGAACGAAGTATCTAAAGGCTAGAGGAAGCCGATGACATCTATGTATTTTGGGACGGTATTCAATCCTCGTATTACGCTAGCATTGAGTAAAAGTATACCAACGACTTTCCCTAGGTCCTTTGGCGTCACGACGTGGTTTTGGGCTTGCGAGCCAAGCAAATGTCATGCGTGCTTTCCAACGCACACACAAATCGCCGGCCCACCCAAGCGAGTATCCACCGCCACACACTCCGTCCCGTCGATGAAGCAATAATCTGCCGAGTAGACTTCGTTGGTATCACTATACCGTCCCTCAAGCCCGCCACTTATGTGCGTGTTGTAATAATCGACCGACCTGCCATTTTCATCCGTCGCGCGTTCAGCGCAGCTCTCACAAGCCGTAAAAGGAAACGCCGACCAGAACTCCACACTGGCACCGCAAAACGGGCAACAGGCGAAACGCCGCTTGGTATCGTGGGCACGTTTAGCGTGACTCGACGATCGCTCGACACCCTCCACGGATATCGCTCGCACTTCCCTCACCAACTCATCCCACGAGCCATAGCTCGAGCTGCCATAGCGCAGCCAAATACCTCTGAACTCGCATTGCCCATGCACAGTACCATCATCGATGAGAACATCGCCTTCAATCATTGATTTGTTGTAAGCAATAATCATTTTATGCGCCATGTTCAAACCAAAGTGCTTCTCGATCCAAATGCGCTTTTCCATATAGCTCAACGGATTGTATACCGACGGCGCTGTCAGAAACCAAACGTCGTGCCCCTCCTCGATGAGCTCTTCCACACAGCGCACCGCCCCAGCGATCGGGTCTAGATTTCTAAAGAAGTCGACTTGGCTTTGAGGATACTGAATGCCTGGCACGGCTCTCCTCGCACGACTAAACGCCTCGGAGTAATTGGCGATGGTGTCGTCCATATCAACTAATATCTTTAGCTTCATCAGTTTATGACTTGATACTTCCGCTTCTCTGCTCATCGATGACTTTCTCCTAATCCCTGGCTCGCTAATCGCGCCGCTGTCCTATGTATGTATTCTGATTTAGCAATCGTCCCACGCCAATGCGATGGAATGTTACTCAAGCCGTAAAAAGCGCCCGCCAGTTGCCCTACGATCGCCGCCGTTGTATCAGCGTCGTCACCTAGGTTTGCCGCCAATAACACCGCGTCCTCGAAGCTGTCGGTTACAAAGAAACAAAACCGCGCCGCATTGTAACTTTCAACAACGTATCCGGTTCCTCGAAGACCAAGCTTTGCCCATTGTAATCTTGGAGCAGCCTTAATTTCTTCCCAATACTCGTGTTCGTCGGCAGTAGCTAGAAGCTCCATGATCGCGTCCTTCGAAATCGCGTTAAATAGACCAAGCAGTAACTCGGCCATATCCGCACTCGCGTCTAAACAGGCGCTCGCGCCATGAGTCGTTCGAGTACTGTCTATCGCATATTGAACAGCCAGTTCAGGATTGTTAGCAAAAAACATCACTACGGGTGCAAGACGCATTAGTCCGCCGTTACCCGCCGAGTACGGATCTGAACTTCCACAAAAAGGGAGGCTAGGGTTTCGGCGAAAACGCCGAAGCGCGCTACTGACTGTAATACCGATATCGAAACATCTTCCGTTACTGCTCAAATAGCCTTCGTCCTGCCATCGGCAGTATCGATTCATTTGGTCGCTCGCGCTAAAACCTTCACAGGTTAACAAGCTCTCGGCAAGGCACAATGCCATCGAGGTGTCATCAGTCCATTCACCTTTACTCAAATGAAATGGGCCACCACCCATCATGTCCGTTATCGGATCAAAGCTTCCGGGCGGTTTAAATTCGAGCGTGGTGCCTATCGCGTCGCCGACCGCCAAACCGACAAGGGCTCCAACCAATCGATCGTGCTTGTGATTGTTCTTCATCATGCCACCATCAACCCTTCTTCACTCGCCACCCGTACCTCAACCCGCGTACCGGAGTTAAACGCGATAGCATCTTGCTCCATGCCATCTGAGAAGATCACACCGGACTCGGGCATTAGTGAGGCCACACTGAAAGCGGCTTGTTCGTGAATCTCACCGTATACCATCTCAGTCGAACTCGACACACTCGGGAACGGCTCTCGAACACAGAATGAAAGCCGATTCGCATCCCAAGGACGCGCCAACTTATCGGGACTAATAGCTTTCCCGGTGATTGCCATCGCGCCGGTCATGATCGAAGTGTACCAACCGGTCGATCCAAATCCGGTTGAGATGATAATGCCCGAGGAGCTTTGTATTTCAGACTGGTTTGCCCAGCTCAATTCATAACGAGCCGATCCGTGTGACTTTGGGCCGATGAATAAATCATTAACGGCGAGCATTCGTTGGCCGTCATTAGTTAACGCCTCGGCTAACCTAACTCTGTCGAACATTACCTTTGCGTTAAGCGTATCGCTCAAGATATTGGATAGCTCAGCTAGCTTAAACCGAAGCAATACGCCATCCCATCGACTAGGGTCTGGATTAACCCCCAACACTGGCAAACCGTGGGCATACTTTAGGGTGTTTGCCACTAAGCCATCCTGGCCGACCACCACGATCACATCTCCTCGGCGGAATTTAAATTCAGCGAGCAGACTTCGTTCTAGCTTTTGAATCGGTGCGAACTGCCCCGAAATTGCCATCGCTTCTTGCAACTTCGCGTTATATAAATCGTGCTCAGCTAAGTAGTCAGCTGGATCGGCATCACTGTGCTCGAGATAAAACCGCGCTTGGCTCCACGTATTAAAACGCGACACTAACTCCTCGAGTCGCGTTTTACGGTGCACCAAGATCACTCGCTGCTTCATGCTTCAGTTCCTTGAGCTTGCTGAAGGCTGCTGAGTAGCTCAGGAGAGAAGTTGATGTTGCCAACCTTGTCGGCGTTCATGGCGAGCTGTTCTATCGCAGAGGCAATTAACTCACCAGGCCCCATCTTCGCAAGTGCAAGCATTCTTAGTTGCTCAGCTGGAAGTGACGCGGCTGCCTCTAATTGTGCCTTAATACTGTAGGCTTTTACGTCAGCCCGGATATGATCGTTGGCGGCTTCAAGTTCAACTTGCTCGTTGCGGACACGCTCTAGATCGATTTTGGCCGCAAGCTCCAATTGGTCGTTCTCGGCTCTAGCCTGACTGAGTTGCTGCTCGTTATCGAGTTGGTTACGAGCGATCTCTTGTTCTTTTAATTGAACTGCGAGTTCGTTCGCGAGCTCGGCGTCTTTGATAGTACCTTCTTGCTCTACGGCCGCTTTGCGACGACGATAAATTGCATCATCCGCCTTTTGAAGCAACAGCTCGCGCGCTTCGGCTTCAAGGGCTCGCTGAGTTTCTTGATTTGGCTTGATGTCATCTATGATTAAATCAGTGACCGCTATACCGATGTTCTGTAATCCTTCGTGCGATATTAAGGCGGCCAGAGCCTCATCGCGCAGCGCTGCGCCAATGTTTAACGCATCTTTTAGCTCAAGTCCCATCACTCGCTTTTGAGCAATTTGCTGAAACGGCTTTACTACCTTGTCATTGAGCTTCAAAGGGTCTTCCGACACATACGCCTCACCGTTCGGCTTTAGCGTGAAGTTCATTACCTCTGCTAAACGTTCGGCATCGACGACTTTAAAAATGAGCTGTCCTTGCACAACTACCTTTTGAAAGTCGTGGCTTTGTAGGCTAAAGATGTAATGCGCTTCTTGCACGTTGACCGGAATAGCCACCACCGAGGTAACTGCTGCGTTATAAAAGAAACTAAGTCCTCGGCCACTCGCTGCGTTCTTACCGTTTTTAACTTTTAGTACATGAGTTGCTGGATCTGCTTTGTAGTAATTTAATAAAATCATACCGCCTCCTTTATTGGCGTTAAGCCCTTTTATCGAAATTAAAGGCTATACGCCAATATATGTCAAGCAGTAAATGGCGATAAGCCATAAATAGTGTTAGTCTGTTCATATCTTCAATAAAGAAAGTCCATCATGAACGAACGTGAGTTTCTAAAACAGTACGATAAAACTGCTTTTGATCAGCCGATCTTCAGCGTCGATAATGTGGTATTCACGGTAGCTAACGGCGGATTAGAGGTACTGTTAGTTCAGCGAGCTGAGCATCCCTTTAAAGGTCACTGGGGATTACCGGGTGGTTTTGTTGACCTACAGAAAGATCTTACACTCGACGATACGGCTCTTCGCAAGATAAGAGAAAAAGCGGGTGTAGAACCCGACTATATCGAGCAACTCGAAACCCTTGGCTCGAGCCAACGCGACCCTCGCGACTGGTCGATTACCACAGTGTTTACCGCGCTCATTTCGAAGCAACGTTGCGTTCCTACCGATGAAAACGTGTCGTCGGCCAACTGGTTTCCAGTAACAACGCTTAGCGAACTCCAGCTCGCATTTGATCACCTAGAAATCATCGAACGTGCTCTTAAGCGATTAAAGAACCGAGCCACTTATTCTCTAGTGCCATGTGCGCTTCTTGGGGAGACTTTTACGCTTGCTGAGCTTCAGCACGTACACGAGCTGATTTTAGGCAAGAAGCTCGAGGCCAAAGCCTTTCGACGGCGCGTTGAGAATTCAGAACAATTTGAAGAAACGGGCGGCATGACTTCCGGTCGAGGACGACCGGCGGCTTATTATCGATTAAGGCCTGGGGCTATGGGGTTTGAGTTTGTGAGGAGTGTGTAAACGTGACTAGTGAGAAATTTATAAGAGTGTTGATTCTCTATATTTTGAGTTGCGCGTCATTGGCATTTAGCGAATCAGACTTGTACATCAATAAAGTAAGCATTGATCTATGGAGTGATAATAAAAATGAGTATAGAAAGAGCCAAGGCATTCGCCACTAAACATCACAAAGGGCAAGTCGATAAGGCGGGCGCCGATTATATGTCGCATGTAGTACAAGTCTATGAGAATGTCTGCCATGCGGGCGGATCTGAAGATGCAAAGATTGCCGCTCTACTTCACGATGTCGTCGAAGACACCGCTGTTGAAATTGACGAGATCGCGCGTGAATTTGGAAGCCGAGTTGCTGAGATTGTAAAGTTAGTTACCAAGCCCAAGCCATTTCATGAGCAGAGTTACTTTGATGCAATTAAGGTCGACGAGGACGCACGCATAGTGAAACTAGCTGACCTAAGCCACAACAGCGATTTATCACGAATCACTTCGCCTACTGAAAAGGACATCGCTCGAACAAAGAAGTATCACCGCAAGATTGCGTTCTTAAAGGACGAGATTGAGGTGATTAACTAGGTCAACGCTAACACCTGAGCACCATAATAATAAGAAATATGAGGATTTTAGAAACATGTGGGACATTATTTCCTCCGTCGCTACTGCGATTGGATCAATACTTACTGCTATCGGGGTATTCCTAGCAGGTCGTCAATTGCGAATCGCACAAACACAATCGATAACAGAATTCGAAGATAGCTTTGATCAGCAGTATCGCGCGCTTACCATGGAGATCCCTGTGGACGTTCTATTAGGTAAGCCGGTTAAACCAGAAGAAAGAGAAGACGTGCGCGAACTCATCTTTAACTACCTAGACTTAGCCAACGAACAGGTTTTTCTTCGTTCAGAAAACCGCATACTCGATGCCACCTGGCGGAGCTGGAAAGAAGGCATCAAGTCGAACCTTTCAAAGCAAGGTTTTGAGGAAGTCTTCGATGAAGTTCGAGGCGTAGCAGGCTTCACTTATCTTGAAAGACTCGTTGAAACCGAGTTTCAGACTGACCCAAGGCAGTTTAGATAACTCGGGTTAATTGGCTGAAACTTTAAGTCTGCCAAAAAGCTATTTTTTCACTGAAAATACACCGCTACCATTCAAGGGGTGCGAATTGACCTACAACAATCAATGCCTAGCCCCTTTGTATGACGCGCCGATCACTTGAAGATTTTGATCTAGCTGAATAACTTCTCCATAAATACGGTAATAGTCGAAAGTACCACCCTCCGCCCACATCTCTTGATACTCCT